>JABEUS010000127.1 GCA_013044285.1 Acidimicrobiaceae bacterium | reverse complement strand
TCCGTGCCCCCGGCGGCGTTCGTCCGGCCCGACTTCACCCCGATGACGTGGTCAACCCCCACGAAGGGGGTGTAGGTGGAGAGAGTTCCGGCGACCGGGAGAGTGACCGAGCTCTGATCGACGATCGCGCGCACGAGCGGGTAACCCATGAGCACACTGGCCAGGCGCCCCTGATCGAGGGCGCTCGAGACGTCCCCGGAGTCGAATCCCGAGAGGTCCACGTAGTGGGTGGCCCGTAGTCCGAGGGCGTGGGCGAGGGCGTTCATGTGGGCGAGAAAGAGGGAGGTCGATCCGTAGGCCAGGTGCGCGAGCAAAGTGGCGTAGTCGGAGGCCGAGTGCACGAGAAGTCCGTCGAGCAGAGTGAACTCACAGAGTCGCTCCCCCAGAGCAATCGCGGCGTTCGACTGGTTGGTCGCGACGTCGTGGGCTTCGAGAGCGACGTCGGCACTGGTCACCGTGAGACAGGGACCCGTCTGGCCGAGGCTGAGTGGGAGGCGCTCGAGCACCACGAGCGCGGTCATCATCTTCGTCAACGAGGCGATCGGAACCGCGTGGTCGTTCGGCGACGCGAGCGCCACGGAGAGTGACGGAATCACGAGCGCACTCTCGATTCCGGGCGTCCAGTGCAGGACCGCGCTGGGCGAGGAGGTGGTGATGGTCTGATCCAGGGTTAGTTGACCCGGCTGAGTGGCGAGGGGTAGGACCATCGAAATAATGAGGGCACTCGCCCCGATGACTCCGAACACGGCACCTCCCAGTCGAGCGAAAAAGCCGCGCCGAGCGGAGTGGGGACGGGGGCGTAACAGACTCATCTGGTTAGAAACTCTCGTCGAACTCGTCGGGGGCGATGAGAACCTTACGCGCTTTGGACCCGTCACCGGGGGCGACGACCCCCTCGTTCTCGAGTTGATCCATCAGACGACCGGCGCGGGCGAAACCGACGCGCAGTTTGCGCTGGAGCATCGAGGTCGAACCGGACTGGGTCCGAATCACTAACTCGCGGGCCTGGCGCAGCAGTCCGTCGTCATCGTCGTCGTCTCCCCCAGAGTCAGAGGAGCGACCGGCGTTCACGTCGAGGGCCACCACCGTTTCGGTGGTGCCCCCCTGGGCTCGCCAGTACTGCACCACCCGGCGAACCTCTTCTTCGGAGACCCAGGGCGACTGGAGGCGCCGGGCGATGTTGCTCGAGGCCGTCACGAGCAACATGTCCCCCTTCCCGATGAGTCGCTCGGCCCCCGCCTGGTCGAGAATGACCCGGGAGTCGGCGAGAGAGGAGACGGCGAAGGCCATGCGGGAGGGAACGTTGGCCTTGATGACCCCGGTGATGACGTCGACACTGGGACGCTGAGTAGCGAGCACCAGGTGAATCCCGACGGCCCGGGCCATCTGGGCGATACGCACGACCGACTCCTCGACGTCTCTCGCGGCGACCATCATGAGGTCGTTCAACTCGTCGACCACGATGACGATGTAGGGCAGAGTCTCGGGACGTTCCTCTTCGGTATCGACCTCGAGACCCGTGGCCTCGGCCAAGCTGAGGCTGGCCTGACGCGCACTGGAGGGCGGGGGCGTGATCTCTCCGCGCGAGAGGGCCTGCTGGTACCCGGTGATGTCCCGGGTCCCACTCGCGGCGAGGATGTCGTAGCGCCGCTCCATCTCCTTCACCGCCCAGGCCAATGCCCCGGCCGCCTTCTTCGGGTCCACGACGACCGGCGCGAGGAGGTGGGGCAGGTCCCCGTACTGGCCCAGTTCCACCCGCTTGGGGTCGACCAGTATGAGACGGACCTGTTCGGGGCTCGCGCGCATGACGAGCGAGGTGATGAGGGAGTTGATACAGGAGCTCTTACCGGCCCCGGTCGCCCCCGAGATAAGGACGTGGGGCATCTCTCCGAGGTTCACCACGACGGTCTTTCCCGCGATGTCTCGTCCGATGGGGACATCGAGGGGGTGAAGAGAGGAGAGGGCCTCCTCCGAGGTGAGGAGGTCGCCGAGAGCGACGAGCGCCCGCTGGCGGTTCGGAACCTCGACCCCGATCGCCGAGCGCCCCGGAATCGGGGCGAGAATTCGCACGTCGGGACTGGCCATGGCGTAGGCGATGTCCTTGTGCAGGGAGGTCACCCGGGCGACCTTGACTCCGGCGCCGAGTTCTAGTTCGTACCGGGTCACCGTCGGACCGACCGTGAAGCCAATGAGGTGGGTGTCGACCCCGTGGGCGGAGAGGGCGTCGACCAGCTCTCGCCCGGCCGCCTCGATGGCCACCCGGTCCTGAGCCTGGGCCCGGGTTCGCTGCAGGAGCGTGAGGGGAGGTAGTTCCCACGAGGCACTGACGGAGCGCTCCGTCGCGGCACTCTCGGGAACGAGGGCCTCACCGGGGTCTTCGACGTCGGCACTAAATCCGTACTCGTCGGACTCGACGGGCTCCTCGTCGTCGGGCTCGACCACCGCCCGAGTGCTCCGGGGGGCGTGCTCGGGTTTCGCCCAGGGGTCGTAGACGTCGTCGTCCTCCTCCGACG
>JABEUS010000020.1 GCA_013044285.1 Acidimicrobiaceae bacterium | reverse complement strand
TGTCCGAGGGCACGCGCTCCAACGCCATCACGGCCACCGCACCCGAGTCTTCGGCGATACGCGCTTGCTCGGGGTTCACGACGTCCATGATGACGCCTCCCCGTAGCATGTCGGCCAAGCCCCGCTTGACCAGCGCCGAACCCGTCTGTGCACTATTTCCCGTCGTCATGACGCCAGCCTAATGGGCCAGTCGGCTCACCACTCCTCGAGAGCCATCGCCCGTAGGGTCGTGTCGTCGAGATCGGAGAGATTGTTGTTAGCCCGGTCACTGTGGGCGTCGAACCATACTGCGCGCTCCGCCCGGTACTTTTCGGAGGAGAAGTAGGCGCTCGACGCGTCCTGGCTGGCACATCGGCGCAGAGCCGCCGCGAGACCGAGGGGGTAACGAATCTGCGCCGCCCCCACCTCGTCGCAGCGGTACAGCACACCCTCGCCGGCGAGCGATTGGCGGCGCTCGTCACTCAGATCCAGAATCGCCGACGCGACCTGGCGCTCGAGGACCCCCACCCGAGTACGGGCGAAGAGGTGGCCGAGAACGCCCTCCAGTTCGATCAGATCACAGTCGCGAACCATCGCGTCAGTCACGAACAGTGAGAGACCGTTCCCGTTCGGAACGAGAGCCGCGTTGTAGACCGGGTCCTCAATCACGAAACTGCTCACCCCGTCCACGCCGAAAGTGGCCCCCAGGCGCTCGACCAGGGTCGAGACCCGTAGACGAGCCGCCGGGTTGGTCGCGGGCGAAAAGTGCTCCAGTAGTCGGGTCGCCATCGCCCCCTCGGAGTTGAGGGCTCGACTCAGCGAGACCTGGGTGTCGACCGCCGCCACCCCGAGGACCACGAGAGCGATCAGGGCGAACCACCAGTAGGCGAATGCCGCCGCGATCAGTGCCAGCGCGACAACCCCCGCGACGATTAAGCGGGGTCGGCGCCACACCCACAGGTAGTGCTTCAGGGCGCTCGAATGCCCCTCTCGCTCCTCACTCGTGGGCGCGTAGGGACTCTGCCAATTGGGGTCGAGCACGATGTCCACGCTCGGCGCCTCTCGACGAGGACCTCGTCGGGTACGTGAACCTCGTGAACCCGCCATTCCCTCAGCCTACCGGAGGGCCGCTCGGCGACGAATGGCCACGTCGTAGAGCTCGAGGTAGCGCTCGACCAGCCCGTTCATCGACCAGCCCTGGGCGTGTCGACGGGCGGCGTCGAGGGTCTGGGAGTCGCGGGTCGCGAGGGCGTGACTAATCGCCGTGATCCACGCGGCAACGTCGTCGGGACGGGCCAACACTGCGTGTCCCCCGGCGGCCTCTCGGTAACCGGGAATGTCGCTCGCCACGATACGAGTACCCGCGGCCATCGCCTCGAGGATGACCAGACCGAAGGACTCCCCGTACCGAGACGGGGCGAGGGCCACGTCCGCCGAACGCCACCATCGTCGTTTGGTCTCGTCGTCCACTCGACCGAGAAACTCGATATCGGGCGAACCTTTCGCCCGGCGACGAAGCGACGATCCCTCCGGGCCGTCACCCAGCACCACTAAGCGCCAGCCGGCCCGGGCGACGCGGTTGTGTTCGAGAACCGCGTCGATCACCGTGTCGACACCCTTGCGGGCCTCCAGACGCCCCACGAACACGAGGGTGGACTGTTCGTGGCGCACTCTCGCAAACTCGGTAAATCGTTCGAGATCGAACCCGTTGTAGAGCACCTCCGGGTGCAGGCCGTAGTGCTCGGCTAGTTCGGCCGCCGAGCGAGAGACCGCCGTCACCACGTCGAGTTGGCGGGCCCGCCGACGAAGCCACGGTCCCGCCAGACGAACGTCCAGCCCCACCCCCGAACGGTGAAACGTCGCGAGGAGGGCCGAGCGGTGTGCTTCGACGACGCCCCAGCCGAGACGGGGGGCGAACGGCTCGTGCAGGTGCACCACGTCGACCGAGCGACGAGTCAGGGCCTCGAGGGCATCTCGCTGGTCGCGGGCGCGCAGAGCCAGAGGAGCGCGTGAACCGTTCGCCGGCACCGAGCGGGCTCGTCCAAGGGCGACCACCTCCGCCGGCGTGTCGAGTGCGCCGCGCGCGGGTCCGGGCGTGAGGACGGTGACCTCCAGATCGTGATGAGCCAGTGCGCGACTCATCGACAGCACCTGCTCTTGCACTCCACCGGGGACGTAGAGCGAATAGGGGCTGAGCAGCGCCACTCGACGAAAGGTCCGGGTCACCCGAATCGATCCTCCAAGACGTGCCACTGTTCGGGGGCTCGTCGAATGAGGTCCTCTAGTTCGTAGATCAACTCTTGGGTGACTCGGGCCACGTCCTCTCTCAAACGACCCCGTCGAGTCGTGTCGAGTGGCGGGCCCACGACGGCGAAGTGATCTCGACCAGGTCCGATGTAACACGCCGCGGGCACCAGCGCCGCGCCCGTACGCAGCGCCAGGGTGGCCGGTCCCGCCGGTACGGTCACCCGAGTAGAGAAGAAGTCCACCTCAATGCCGTTGCCCTGAATATCTCGGTCACAGAGCAGTCCCACGACCCCACCACCAGAGAGAACTCGAGTGAGTGCCGAGGAGGCCTGATCATCGAGTCCGACGACCTCCACGCCGACCGCCCGACGCTGAGCGCTAAAGAAATCGAACAACTCCTCGGGCTCTAGTTTCTCGGCGACCACGGTCATGGGCAGTCCAATGGAAGCGATGTAGGACCCGCCCCAGTCCCAGTTACCCACGTGGGGCAGGGCCACAATGATGCCCCGGCCCTGCGCGTGTATCTGTTCTAAGTATTCGCGACCCTCGGAAATACAGAATCGCCGGGACCGTTCCCGGGCGGGAATGTTCACTAACTTCGCGGTTTCTGCCCAGTAGCGCCCGTAGGAGCGAAGCGCTCGATTGATCCAGCGCTCCATCTCCACGGACTCGAGAGAGGAGCCGAGAACTCGCCGCAGGTTTCTCCGAACGTTTTCTCGAACGAGGGAGCGAGCGGGCCGACGCCCGGCCAACCACATCGCTGCTTCCACGTCCAGTCGCTCGGGCAGAACAGCGAGCGCGCGCGCACCCGATCGTATGAGGCGAACCCGGAGCGACGACGCCACGTCTCAGTGGCGACTAGCCCGGTGCACCCGACGGCGCAGCCGCTCTCCGTAGTGTCGGGGGGTCGAAGGGGCCACGGGCGCCGGGCGCTCCGCCGCCTGCCACACCCGATAGAAACGACCGAGCATCGTCATCGTCGTGAGGGCGAGAAGCACCCAGAGCACGGGAATGAAGAGTGTCTTCGACAACAACGCCACCCCGAGCACCACGAGACGTTCGGCTCGCTCCATCAGCCCGCCCTTCGCGGGGATGCCCAGACTCTCCGCCTTCGAGCGCTGGTAGGAGATCATCAAAAAGGTCGTCACGAGCCCGAAGGGCAACATCACGAGGGTTCCGTGGTGGTGAGCAGAGAGGTAGTACGCCACTCCACCCAACATCGCGGCGTCCGACCACCGATCAACGACGGAGTCAAAGAAGCCGCCCCGCTTGGAGGTTCGGTGAGTCGCCTTGGCCACCGCCCCGTCGAGTAGATCCAGCGCGCCCGAGAGAACGAGAAGAATGATGGCCTGCCAGAAGAGTCCGGCCGCGATGCATCCCGCGGTCGCGAGAGCGAACACGAACCCGCTCGCGGTTAACACATCTGCGGACAGACCGGCTTTCCCGAGGGCCCGTCCCACCGGGGCCATCGTGGCGTCTGCGGACTGGCGGAACTTTCCGTCGAACATCGCTCTCCTCGGCCTTCTGGGTAGTCTAGCGATTTAGCCCGCGTGCGGGACACTGAGGTGGGAGAAGACTTTGGTCCAGGTGGTCTCGAGTGACTCCGGGAGAACCCGGGTCTCCCCGATCGCCGTCATGAAGTTGGTGTCTCCGCTCCAGCGCGGCAGGGCGTGAGCGTGAAGATGCTTCGGAATACCCGCTCCCGCCGCTTGCCCGAGATTCATTCCGATGTTCATCCCATCGGCCGAGTAGGCCGACTCCAGCGCCCGAACGGTTCGGCGCAGGGCCATCGAGAAACTTACGTACTCCTCGTCACTCAACTCACTCACTCCGCCCACGTGTCGACGGGGCAAGACGAGGAGGTGACCGGATCCGTAGGGAAAGGCGTTCAGCGTGACGAACGTCAACGGGTCGCGCCAGAGCACCCCCGATTCGATCGACGGTTCTTCTTCGCTCAGCGAGCAAAAGACGCACGAGCCCTCGTCGCGAGAGTGTCGCTGCGCCTCGGGCGAACTCACGTACGCCTCTCGCCACGCTGCGTAGAGCCGCTCAAGCGCCACGGGACAACTCCGGTGATCCGTGGCGCTCGACTTCCTCGAGGAGTCGATTCACGAAGTCCCCCAAGGCGAGACCGCGTTCGGGTTCGTCTCCGCCGCGCGCATTCACGCCGACCGTCTCGTGGGCGACGTCCTCGTCACCCACGACGACGATGTAGGGCACCTTTTCCATCTTCGCCCGTCGGATTCGCGCCCCCAAGGGCTCGTGCGCGTCGTCGACCACGACGCGCAGGCCGGCCCCACGCAGGCGGCGTCGAACCTGGTCGACGTAGTCATCGTGATCATCTCGCACCCCGAGCACTCGCACTTGCTCGGGAGCCATCCACGTCGGAAGATTGCCAGCGTAGTGCTCCACCAAGATGGCGATAAAGCGCTCGACCGATCCGAAGAGGGCGCGGTGAATCATCACCGGACGCTCCCGTTGGTTCTGTGAACTCACGTATTCGGCGTCGAAGCGCGCCGGCAACTGGAAGTCCAACTGGATGGTCGACAGTTGGTGGGTCCGTCCGATCGCGTCGCGGGCCTGCACCGAGATCTTCGGTCCGTAAAAGGCGCCGCCCCCCTCGTCGCGCACGGTCTCGATTCCGGCCGCCCGAGCCACGTCGGCCAACGTGGCTTCCGCTTCGTTCCAGTCCTCGTCGCTACCCACGGCCTTACCCTCGGGACGAGTGGAGAGTTCGAGGTAGAAGTCATCGAGACCGAAGTCTCGGAGCAGGTCGAGAACGAAGGTCAAGAGATTGGCCAACTCGTCGCGCATCTGGGATCTCGTGCAGAAGATGTGCGCGTCGTCCTGGGTCATGCCCCGAACCCGGGTGAGACCGTGGACGGCGCCGGACTTCTCGTAGCGATAGACCGAGCCAAACTCGAAGAGACGAAGTGGTAACTCGCGGAAACTGCGCTGGCGCGCTTTAAAGATCAGCACGTGGAACGGGCAGTTCATTGGCTTGAGGTAGTAGGCCTGGCCCTCGTCGAGTTCCATCGGCGGGTACATGTCCTCGCTGAACCAGTCGAGGTGTCCGCTCGTTTCGAACAGCACCGCCTTCGTGATGTGCGGCGAGTAGACGAACTCGTAGTCCGCGGCGACGTGGCGAGCGCGCGAGTACTCCTCGATGACCCGCCGCACCGTTCCTCCCCGGGGGTGGAACACCGAGAGTCCCGGGCCCAGTTCGGGTGGAAAGGAGAACAGATCCATCTCCCGACCGAGAATGCGGTGATCGCGTCGCGCCGCTTCGGCGAGAAACTCGAGGTGCGCGCTGAGCGCCGCCGGTGACTCCCAGGCGGTACCGTAGACGCGCTGGAGCTGCTCTCGATGCTCGTCGCCGCGCCAGTAAGCCCCCGCGACGCGCATCAGCTTGAAGTGACCGAGTCGACCGGTGGAGGGAACGTGGGGTCCTCGGCAGAGGTCTCGAAAACTCTCGGTGTTTCGGTAGGACGAGACGACCGAACCCGATACCTCGGTCTCGTCACCCGCTCCTTCACCCGAACGCACTCCGGTGATGATCTCCACCTTGAAGGGCTGGTCGGCGAAGAGGGCGAGCCCCTCTTCGAAACTGTGCTCCTCGCGGACGAACGCCTGGTTCTCTTCGATGATGCGGCGCATCTCGGCCTCAATACGCTCGAGGTCCTCGTCGGAGAAGCGGGCGTCGTCGGGCAATCGAAAGTCGTAGTAGAAGCCGTCCTCAATCGCCGGGCCGATCGCGAACTGGGCTCCCGGCCAGAGCCGAGTCACGGCCTGGGCCATGACGTGAGCGGTGGAGTGGCGCAGCACCTCTCGTCCGTCCTCACTGGCCGGAGTCACGATGGTGACCTGGTCACCGTCGTGGAGCGGGCTCGTCAGGTCCCGGAGTTCTCCGTTCACTCGCGCGGCGAGCGCGTCGGCGCCGAGTCGGCGACCGATGGACTCGGCGAGTTGGTGAGCGCTCGAGCCGTCCGGGACCTCTCTCGTGGATCCGTCGGGCAGGTGCAGAGTGATGTTCGACATGTCGGGGCCCCTTCTGGCCCTACAGCGTAACGCCGAGAAGTTCGGCTGCTGGGGCAACGTTGGCTCCCGCCAGCGCCGCCTCGTCCATGGCGCGCAGCGCACTCGGGGTGTCGAGGTCGTCGTCGAGCGCCGCTCGCACAACGTCGAGTACTCCGGAGGGTCGCCCTCCGAGAGACGACCGCCACGTCGCCAAACGAGACTGAGCCCGGGCGAGGAGTTCGTCGTGCCACTCCCAGTCGTGGCGGTAGTGCTGAGCGAGCAGGGCCAGGCGAACGGCCGAGGGCTCCGAGCGCTCGGCGAGATCCGAGACGAACACGAGGTTGCCGAGCGACTTCGACATCTTCGTGCCCTCGTACCCGACCAGGCCCACGTGGACCCAGAAGCGCACGAAGGGTTGGCCCGTCACGGCCTCACTCTGGGCGGCTTCGCACTCGTGGTGGGGAAAGGACAGGTCCCGACCCCCGCCGTGAATGTCGACGGTCTGGCCGAGGTCACGCATCGCGAGGGCCGAGCACTCGATGTGCCATCCGGGACGTCCTGGGCCAAAACGCGACTCCCAGGCCGGTTCGTCGTCGAGGGAGGGCTGCCAGAGCACGAAGTCGAGCGGGTCCCTCTTTCGCGGGTCCTCCGGGTTGCCCCCGTGGACCCCGGCGAGAAAGATCATCTCTTCGCGAGAGAAGTGCGAGACGTGTCCAAAACTCTCCATCGATCGGGCTTCGAAGTAGACCCATCCGTCCACGACGTACGCGTGTCCCGAGTTGACGAGGGCGTCGACGAGGGTCAGAATCTCCGCGATGGCTCCCGTAGCCCGGGGTTCGTTGTAGACCGGGTGCAGATTGATGAGTCTCATGTCACGCTCGAATCGAGCCATCTCCCGGGCGGCCAAATCGAGGTAGTGGACCCCCAACTGGCGGGCCTTACGCAAAATGTCGTCGTCGACGTCAGTAACGTTGCGCACGCACCGTGTCTCTAGACCCTCGTCGCGCAGTCGTCGCTGCAGTACGTCGAAGGTCAAGTACACGAAGGCGTGGCCGAGGTGCGCGGCGTCGTAGGGCGTGATTCCGCAGGAGTAGAGGGTGACGACCGGACCCGGATCGAGATCGAAAACGCCCCCACGGGCCGTGTCAAAGAGACGCACTACTCCCCCATCCCCGCGAGTCGCACGTAACTGTGCACCTTGTGGCGAATGTTGATCGAGATGCACACGGCAGTAAAACTCTCAATCGGCGCGGCGAGCGACATCGAGCCGGCAATCACGCCCCGTAGTCCGGGCATGTCGTCCACGAGGGCGCACACCACCTCACGAGACGCCGCGTCGTCACCAAAAATGACGACGTCGGCCGCGAGTCCCGACTCGAGGTCACCCATCTCGGACGCCGGAAGGTGGTGAAAGGCGCCGACCACCTTCGAGTCGGGTAGGGCCGCCTCAATCTGGGCCGCCATCGAGCCCCGCGGAGGAAACAAGGGCACCAGCTCTCGCCCCTCTCGCTGAAGCGCGTTGACCATCGAAATCACGACCTTCCCGACGAGGGACTCGCGCAGCGCCCGGGCGGTCTGCACCGCCGAATCCCAGGGCGTCGCGATCACCACAATCTCGGCTCCGGCCGCCGCGTCGTTACCGGCCCCCGAGATCGATCCGGTTCCCGTGACGGTGAGGCCCTCGGCCACGTCGGCGGCGCGCTGAGCGTCGCGTGATCCGAGCACGACGTGGTGGCCGCCCGCGGCGAGGCGAATCGCCACTCCCGTTCCGGCCGGACCGGTTCCTCCGATGATTCCTACAGTGGCCATGGTTCGTTCCCTCACGTCAACTCGGCGTCTCTGTAGGCTAACAAGATGCCTCTTCTTCACGGACACCGCCTTCTCGTGACCGGTGTTCTCACCGACGACTCCCTCGCTTTCGGCATCGCTCGACGGGCTCTCGAGGAGGGGGCTGAGATTATTCTCTCCGGAGCTGGGCGGGGCCTCTCGCTCACCCAACGCACCGCCCGCAAGCTCGCGGCCGTCGGCGACGTGGCCGACGTCATCGCCCTCGACGTCACCAATCCCGACGAGGTGGCGAGCGCCGCGACCGCGATCGAGGAGCGTTTTGGTCGCCTCGACGGACTCGTTCACGCTATTGGCTACGCCCCGGCCTCCTGTCTCGGCCAGGGAATGTTCCAGTCCCCCTTCGAGGATGTCGCCACCGCGATGCACATCTCCACCTTCTCCCTCGCCGCCCTGGTCGGGGCGTTTCGACCCCTCCTCGCGCGTTCGGAGGCCCTCGGGGGCGCGTCCGTTGTGGCCCTCGACTTCGACGGCTCCCACGCCTACCCGATGTACGACTGGATGGGCGTCATGAAGGCGGCCTTGGAGTCCCTCGGTCGCTACATCTCGCGCGAGGTTGGTCCCGAGCACATTCGGGTCAACATGCTCTCGGCCGGCCCGGTACGCACCATGGCCGCGAAGTCCATTCCCGGATTCAGCGTCTTCGAAGACACCTGGGCCGAGCGTGCTCCCCTCGGCTGGTCCGTGACCGACTCGTCGGCCGTCGCCGATTCGGCGATCGCCCTGCTCTCCCCCCTACTTCGAGGAACGACGGCGTCAGTGATCTACGTCGACGGTGGCCATCACGCGATGGGTTAGATCGCCTCGCTCGGTTCGTCTCCCGCGAACTGGGTGAGATAGAGGTCCCGGTAGAGGCCTCCGAGGTCCAACAACTCGTCGTGGGTTCCGCGCTCGACGATCCGACCCTGCTCGACCACGAGAATCTGGTCGGCGCGACGAATCGTCGAGAGTCGGTGAGCAATGACGAGAGAGGTTCGGTCGCGCAGCGACTCCTCGAGCGCCCGCTGGACCAGTAGTTCGCTCTCGTTGTCGAGGTGGGCCGTCGCCTCGTCCAACACGACCACCCGGGGCGATTTCAGCATCAAGCGAGCCAGCGCGACGCGCTGCTTTTCGCCCCCGGAGAGTCGATAGCCCCGCTCTCCCACGACCGTCTCGAGCCCGAGTGGAAGCGTTCGCACGAGGTCTCCGATCTGTGCGGCGTCAAGGGCCGCCCACACCTCAGCCTCGGTGGCCTCGGGTCGGGCGTAGAGAACGTTCGCGCCCAGGGTGTCGTGGAAGAGATGGGAGTCCTGGGTCACGACCCCGACGACCCCGTTCAGATCCGCGAGCCGCATCTCTCGAACGTCGACTCCGTTCATCTCAACGGCACCATCAGCCACGTCGTAGAGACGGGTGACGAGGCTCGAAATAGTGCTCTTTCCCGCACCGCTCGGACCAACCAGGGCGGTCATGGTTCCCGGGGCGACCTCGAAAGAGACGTCGTGCAGCACTCGAACTCGACCGGTACGTTCCAGAGTCGCGACGGCTTCGAGGGAGGCGAGCGAGACCTCCTCGGCCCCGGGATAGTCGAAGTTCACGTGGGAGAAACTCACCTTCAGCGGTCCCTCCGGAACAGCGCGGGCCTCGGCGGGCTCCTTAATCATCGGTTCCAAGTCCAACACTTCAAAGAGTCGCTCGAAACTCACGATCGCCGACATGTAGTCGATGTGGAGATTGGAGACCTGGGTCAGCGGACCGTAGATCCGCGTGAGGTACGCGGTGATAGCGATCACGGTTCCGACGGGCAGCGCCCCGTGGAGAACCTCGACGCCACCGAAGCCGTAGGCGAAGGCGGTAGCGAGGGATGCGACGAGTCCGAGAGCGATGAAGAAAAAGCGCTGGTACACGGCCTGGCGTACTCCGATATCACGGACCCGACTAGCCCGGTTGTCGAAGTGCCCGGCCTCTTCTTCGGGACGTCCGTAGAGCTTCACCACGGTCGCCCCCGCCACGTTGAATCGTTCGGTCATGACCATGTTCATCTCCGCGTTCAGTTCCATTCCCTGCTGGAACATTCCACCGAGTCGCCGACCCACCCGGCGAGCGGGCAGGAGGAAGACGGGAAGGAGAAACAGTGCGACCAGGGTGATCTGCCACGACAGGGTCAACATGACCCCGAGCGTGATGGCGAGCAGCACGACGTTGCCCACGACATTCGAAAAGAGATCGGTAAAGGCCTGCTGGGCTCCGATGACGTCGTTATTGAGCCGAGAGATGAGCGCCCCGGTCTGGGTGCGTGAGAAGAACGCCACCGGCATCTGTTGGATGTGCCGGAAGACTCGAGAACGCAGATCGAAGATGAGGCCCTCGCCAATGCGCGAGGAGATACGACGTTCGACGAGAGAAAGTCCCGCGTCGGCCACGGCGAGTCCGGCCGTCGCGAGCGCGAGTCCAATGACCAGACCCTCGCGCCGTTGGGCAATACCCTGGTCGATAATGGCCCGCAACAACAAGGGCGCGACCGACGTCACGACGGCGTCCAGGACCACCGCCGCCAAGAAGACGCTCAACTGGCGACGATACTGACGAGCGAACTCGAGAATCCGCTTCAGGGTGCCGGGGGCGACTCTGCGTTCCAGGATGTCGCGATTGCGCGTCATCGAACGCATTCCCATTCGTGCGCCACCGCCGCCGTGCATACTCATCATCGGTCTCCTTCGAGAGCCAGTGTAGGGAGTGACTCCCGCGCTCTAGAGCCCGAGGGCCGCCCCTAGGATGCTGGCGCCGAGCCCACACATCACCACTCCCCCGGTCGTGCGTAAAGCCACCAGACGACGGGGGTCTCCGGCCAACCACTCTCTCGCGGTCCCGGCGACAACACCCCAGGTCGAGTCGGAGAAGAAGGCCATCACCGAAAAAAGAACGCCGAGCACGAGTAGCTGGGCCGTCACCGATCCGTGGTGACGATCGACAAAATGGGGGAAAATTGCGGCGAAGAATACGAGCGACTTCGGGTTGAGAACACCGACGGTGAATCCTTGGCGGATAGTTCTCCAGGGTGACGGCCGCTCCCCTCCGGGATCGGTCATCGTGGCGGCGTGAGCTCGTCGGTGCCGTAACGCCTCGACTCCCAGATAGAGCAGGTACACACCCCCCGCCACCTGAACTATCCGAGTGAGCGCGCCGTAGCGCTGGAGGGCCGGTCCGAGGCCGAGGGCGATCACCGCGGAGAGTAAGAGAGTGCCACACGAGTTTCCGAATACCGTGAGGACCGCCACCGCACGACCCCACGCGACCGCGCGAGCCAGGGTGAACAGCACACTCGGCCCGGGAACAATGATGATCAACATCGAGGCCACGAAGAAGGGCACCAGGTGGGAACGGGAGATCACGCGCGCTGACCCGCCACACGATCCACCATCCGCAGTCCGAGGCCGAGGGCCACCCCCACTCCCCCGGCGAAGACGGCGGTGCCGATCCCGGCCACTCCTCCGAGTAACCAACCGAGGGTGAGGACGCTCACCTCGATTCCGAGGCGAACGTAGACCACGCTGAGTCCCGAGTGGCGATGCAGTGACGTCATTAAACCGTCTCGGGGTCCTGGTCCGAGGTTGCACGTTAAGTAGAGCGCGCTGCCGAGCCCGATCACCGCAACACCCAGGACGACGAAGAGTTCGCGCATTCCCCAAGGACCGGCGGGGGGCACCACGCTCACCGTCACCTGCAGCACCGACGCGATAATCACCACATTGGCGAGGGTTCCGAGCCCCGGACGCTCTCTCAGGGGCCACCACGCCACCAGGACCACTCCCGAAATCAACGCGGTCGTCCAGCCGAGGGGAAGGTGTACGTGTCGACTCACTCCTTCGGCGAATACTGTCCACGGAGAGGCCCCGAGACGCGACTCGACGAGGAGTCCCTCTCCCACCCCGAACAACGACAGTCCCACAATGAGTGGCGCCCACGTACTCCCGTGAGGCTTCCAGGGACCCGACGCACTCCAGAGCACCCGGGGAATGCGATGACTAAGGGCGGGCATCCGACGAGGCTACCGCCCGTCGAACGCCCGCCCTCACGCTTAAGAGCGATGAATTAGTGCCAGCGCCAGTGCTGGAGTCCCGGGTTGTCGTCACGACCGATGAAAACTTTCTGAGCGGTCATCGCCGAGGGAGAGAGCGGGGTTGCCGGACCCACCGCCACCAAGAAGGTACCGACGTGAATGTCAGCCAGGGAGGAGTGATGCTCCGCCTTCCAGAAGAGGGTGGAACTAGTCGTCGTGATAGTCACGCTGCGGTTGTGGCTCCACACGGAAAGTACTCCCGCGTTCACCGAGGTCACCCGTCCGATCAAGGCGGTGTTCAGAATTCTCACGTCAGTCGCCATCGCGGGGGACTGGGCGGGAGCCGACATCATCACCACGTCACCGATGCCGACCGCCGCGGAGGTCACCACCCGCCCACCTTCGTGGTACGTGACTGTGGAGGCCAGATTAAAGGTCTCCGTCGCCGGATTACTCATCGACGGCTGAACCGTAATGGCGCTCGTCGACGACGCCGTCACGATACCGGCCTCGACCACGCGGGCCGCCGAGATCCGGACTCGAGTCGCGGTGAGCGGACTACCCAGAGCGGTCACCGTCACGCGAGAGTTCACCTGGAGAGAGGACACCGTCACGGTCTGACCACCCATTTCGTAGGCCGTCGAACTCGACAGGGCGACCGTGACCGGCGTCATAGCGAGATCGGCGGGCTGAATGACCACCTGGGTGGGAGTTCCATTGCTCGACACCACTGAACTCACCGCGCCTTCAATAACCGTGGGCTTCGGCGGAGTCACGGTCACGAGGGAGGCGCTGAGGGGCGAGCCGACGGCGACGACATTGACGTGAGATCCTTGCAGCAGGACCGAGGCGGTCACCACCACACCGGCCTGACGAAAGATGGTCTGACTCGTGACTGCGAGGGCCACCGTGGCGTGAGAACCGTCCACGAGGACTGAGAAACCGCTCGCTGCGCCCGAAGTGGTCGCCACGCTGGTGACCGTGCCGGACAGGTGCACGACCACGGGACCGAGGACGTCCACCATCGTCGCGGTCAGCGGAGAACCGTTGGCCGCCAGTGTGACCCGATCTCCCACCACGAGAGCCGCGGCAGTGGCCGGTGATCCCTGCGAAAGAACGACCGTATTCGCACCCACCGCCACGCTCACGCTCGCCGTCGAGTGGTTCTCCAGGACCGTGAAGGTCTCGGGTGATCCCGCATTCACCGCCGTGATGACGCCGCTCACGCGGGTGAGCACGTGAGTGGCGCGATGTTCGGCGGGTCGTAACGGAGCGGCGCTCGCCACTCCACCCAGTGACACCACCGCGAGCGTGAGCGCCGAGAGGCTCCCCGCCAGCGCCTGCCAAATCCGCTTCATTACCGTCTCCTCGGTTGAGTTCTGCTACGTACAGGGTAGAGAATGGATGGTCCCGAAGTCCTTACGACAAAGTGACAATTGGACCCCGTCGGTTACGATTTCCTAACGTTTTGCTCGAATCTAAAAGGTTCCCGGGCCGGTTCCCGAAGAGTTGCACGACCGTGGGTCGTACCACTCGAGGCTGGGGTTGGTCGCGCTCGGCACGCCGAACGCGGGGTTCGTCGCAATACCCGAAGGGACCGGAATGGTCGTCGAGGTGGTGGTGCTCGTCGCGGATCCGCCCGCCGTGCGCTGACTCGACGTCGGTGACGTGACGTGAGTCTGGGCTGCCGAGTGCACTGGGGACTTGGCTGGCCCCGAGCCCACCGTCGCCACCCTCGCGCTCACGGTAAGTCCCGTCCCGGTTTGGACCGTCACGATCGATCCGGGGGCGACCTCGGCCGGGTCGTAGCCCATAATGACCGGGCCCGAGAGGTCTCGGACGACCGACTCCGCGTCGAGGAGTTGGGGGCTTTTCCAGTCACCGTTAGCGGGTGGGGGCGCTCCCCCGTACCAGACCACGGTCTCGGTGATGGCGTCGGTGGGCACCCGTTGCCCGGACGAGACGACGCGAAATCCTCGGTTCTGCAGTTGCGCACTCACGACCGGAACCTGCGCGGGTGCACCCGCACCGCCCTGCACGCTCACGGTGAAGCTCCCCGGAGCGGGCAGCGCCCCACCCGTGAAGACCGACTGGTTATCGCTGACTCCGAAGAGGGAGTTAATCAGCTGGGTTCCCGTGGGGTTGACGGGAAAGACGACGTCTCCGTAGTTGTAGCCGAGGTACATGTAGGGCGACTGAGCGATGGAGACGACGGGGAACGTTTCCTGGGCCACGTTGGAGATATTCACCCCGGCAAAGACACGCGCCAAGTGCACCATGTCGGCCTCGGTAAATCCCGTGTCGACGGTGAGATCGGGTAGGACGGCGGTGGCCAGTGACTGATCGGTGATCGGGTTAGAGAGACCTTGTGACGACACGTCGTGGGCGATGACCCGCAAGAACTCGTGTGTACGACGAATACGAGCCAGATCGGAGAGGCCTTCTTGGGGCCAGGCCCGAAAGTTCGTGTTACTGGGTGAAGGTTGAATCTGGAGGTGACGAGCCCGGACCACCTGCAGGGCGTGGTAACCGTCCAGGTGGTAGCACCCCGCGTGACGAATATCGAGACCCGACTCCGCGTCAAAGAGTCCAGTCGGAAAGTACATCTTTACTCCGCCGAGGGCATTCACCACACTGGCGAAGGTGTCAAAGTTTAGTTCCACGTAGTGGTTAATCGGAATACCGAAGTCCTCCTCAATCGCCGCCACGAGCTGACTCGGACCCTCGTAGAGAGCGGCGTCTATTTTGTTGGCCCCCTCGGCGCGAGCGTTCGGCACAAAGAGGTCCCGAGGAATGGAGAGGAGGGAGACCTGGCCGGTCGTCGGATTGAGATGGACAATCATGTCAATATCGGCGTTCACCCCCGTCACTCCCTGAGTACAGAGCCCGTAGGCGACGTTCTGCACGGTGAGAGCACAGCGACTGGTCGAACCGATGAGCAAGATATTGACCGAGTTCGAATGAGCGGCACTGACCGCCTGGAGATGCTTGACCGCCTTATGGTGCACGAGGGAACCGAGGTAGTAGTAGTCAGCGACCACGGCCCCGACGAGTACCACTACCGCCGTGGTGAACGCGATACCGCCCCTCAGCAGCCACGTACGACGCCGTGACCGCGGAATTTTCGCGCGCGCGTGTCTTGCGTGAGCTGGCACCACCCGATAATAGAGGGTCGGTCGTTTCTCCCTTACGCCTGCGAAACTCGCCGTAGGTCCCTCCCGCGGAGTCTTCACCCGCGAAACGCCCTCCTCTCTGAGGGATTTCCTTCGCTCGGTCTCCTCCATTGGTCAGCATCTTCGAATGACGCCCGCCGAACGATTCGCCGATCTCGTGGCACGGGTCAGATTCCGTGAACGTCGCGAGCACCAGGAGGTCGGCCACCATGACTGAACTGGTCCCCTATCGCCCTGACGAAATCCTTGAAGTACTCGACCGTCATCAGGTGCTTTACGTCGTCATTGGTGGACTCGCCGTCGAACTGCGTGGATCAACCTACGTCTCGTGATATCGACGCCACGCCTGCTCGCACCCGTGCGAACTTCACGAAGCGTGCGGCTGCTCTGAGGGAGCTCGACGCCAATCTTCGGATCCCGGATATCGAAGAATCATTGGCCGTACCACTCGATGAGCGATTGTTTGAGCAAGAAACAGCCTGGACCTTCGTGACACAACACGGATATCTCGATAGTGCACTTCTTCCAGACGGCACACGTGGCTATGACGATTTGCGACGCTCAGTCACACGTGAGCACTTGACAGACACCGTGACAACTTTCGTTGCCGCGCTTGCCGACGTCATCCGTTCCAAAGACCTTGAGTCACACAGTACTAACCGGACGCCAACGTCCTCGTTCCAAAAACAATCTGGGCGCCTGCCCGCCCCATCCGACTGAGACCGACCGAGTCTACGAATGAATTCGTCGCTAATCTCGAATCACTTCGATGTCGACTTGGAGCGCCCGATACACGGGTATGGCTCGTACATCGCGCGTGAGTAGGACCAGACCGCTCTCGGCTGCTGCGGCTCCAACGAGCGCGTCGTACACGGACCCACCGGCGATTCCGAGGCTCGCGAACTTTGGCAAGAGCGCCTCAGCGGTTGACGGTGTCAAGTACTTCAAAGATGGGAAATTCATGCTCATCAGACGCACTACCGCTTCTGGCGATCGGCGAGTAGGCGCGGGCAGACGCGTGAGGACCGAGAATGTTTCGAATGCGGCGTGACCCGCCAGACCCAAACGGCGGTTGCCAAGGGCGCGCAGGGTAGATACGTGGTGCTCGTGATCCTCCACCACAACGGCGACGGCCACGCTCGTGTCCGCGAGAACGTCCACTCCATTACCTTTGGTCGGCATCCCTCATCTCCCGAACAAATTCGTCAGTGATGGTGGCGTTGGAGGTAGGGATGACGAGACGACCGTCTTTCTCAACGAGCGAGTCGTCGAAGACCGGCTCTACGCGAAGTGACGCGCCGTCGGCCGTTATCTCTACTTCGCCAGATTGAAGCCCTAGTCGGTCTCGCAGCGACTTCGGAACGACCAGACGACCCGCCTTATCAATGGTTGTTCGCATTCCACAATCATACCATAAGAATGGTATATCCGGGAGTAATCCGGCCGTGAGTTCTCCGACGGACAGGCGACGACGGCATCGCCACTGACGTCACCGTGTACCAGTGTTGGATGCCCCCACGGCAAAGTTGGTTGGCGAAGGAGTAAGGCGAATAGCCGCTCCGCCTCCTAGATTCCACTCCGTGGTTTCTCCTACGCGCCGACCAAGGTCAGCGTTTCGGTTGACGCTTCATCGGGGTCAGCCCGGTTGACAAGCCTCCGTCTCCGCGGTCTTACCTCCACGTCCATCCACGGAGTGTGTCCCCGCGGAGGTGGGTTGACTGGTCCACCTAGCCAGGTTGACGGCCGCGTTGTGGTCGCGGTCCATCGTGAGACCACAGGCCTCACGGTGATACGTCCTGATCTCGAGAGACTGTTTGGCTTTCACTGCCCCAGGCGAGCTGCAGGTTTACTTGACGGAAAGAATCGGTGGACCTTGACAACGGTCGAGCCGTACCAGGTGGCCTTGTACTCGATTTGGCGCACGAACTCTCCCCAGGCGGCGTCACTGCTGTGCTGGGCGAGGACGTGGTTCTTGAGCACTGTTCCGGAGTGGACCTTGAGGGACACAATAAGAACCCCGACGAGGGCATATTGACCTAACACCTCGACAAAACCAGGTTGATCAGCCTCACCTTGAATAATAAAGCGGAGTTCCACCACGGCATTTACCATATGTGTTACCATATGAAATATGGGGCGACGTGAAGTACTTGTGCAGTTGGATGACGACCTCGTGTCACGACTCGATCACTTGGCGACCGAGAAGGGAACTAGTCGTTCTGAACTCATCCGACGTGGCGCCATAGCTGTCTTAGATGCTGAAGACCTCCGTCAGGCGGATCTTCAACTTCAAGCGGCGTACCGACGCACACCA
>JABEUS010000019.1 GCA_013044285.1 Acidimicrobiaceae bacterium | reverse complement strand
GACGCTCGAAGGAAGACTCACCGAACTGTCACGACGATCCGTCATGGCGTACGCGTCAACCATTGGACTAAGTGAGATTGCTGCCACCAAGATTCTCGACGGTCTCCTATCCGACACAGCGCGTATTTTGGATGAACTGAAGGAAGGTGCATTGCCATTCGATGAGAACACAATCAGCAAGACTCTTAGAGTGCTCAGTCACCGCAGAAGAATTCTCCTGCCTAAATGAGTAGGTGCGGCCGAAGCACCTCTATGAGTGCAAGTGCGATACGACATCATGAAGTTTCGAACATCCATTGCGGTCAAACCCCTGCAGTGATTTCGATTCCGCAACAAGGTCACAATCTGAGATGTTCGTCCTGAACTCCTCACGTGCTTGAATGGTGAGGAGTGACCGTGGTTGGTGGGGGACTCCTCACCACTTCTTGTGCTGGAGTTGTGCTGTGAACACCGCATGACCACAGCAATACGCACGAAAACCCAGTAATGCCCTCGTAGCTCAGGGGATAGAGCATCGGTTTCCTAAACCGTGAGCGCAGGTTCGAATCCTGCCGGGGGCACCGTTGGGGGCGCTGTCGGGAGTCGAATCTCCTCTGGTCTTCGCAGGGCCCTATAAAACTCAGGGCTGGGCCCACCGAGTGGGCAAAGAATGGGCAAGATGTCCCGTGAGTGACATCTTGATGTCACTTAAAATTAATCTTAGATTCCTAGCGTGGGACCGTCTCTAATTGGAGGGATCTCGTGGAGGAAATTCAGTCCCAACCCAGTTCTGTCGAACCCGAACTGGTCGCTCTAGATCCCGACGGGGTGCGTCCACCCCACGTGATGGAGTCGGCTGCGCTTGATCTGTCTTTTGGAGCAAAGAAGATTCTGTCTGACGTCAGCATTGGCTTCGAGCGAGGAACCATTACGGCGCTTATCGGTCCGACCGGATCCGGAAAGTCAACGTTCCTCCGAACTCTCAACCGCATGAACGACAAGGTCGCGAGTTTTCGCCACGGGGGTGACGTACTACTGGACGGGGAAAGCATCTGGTCTCCCCAGAGGGACCTGCTCTCACTCCGTCGGAGAGTGGGTATGTTGTTTCAGCGCCCAAACCCGTTCCCGATGTCTATTAGAGACAACGTCGTGGCCGGCGTGCGTGCTCACGGCATCGCCAAGGGGAAAGAACAGTTGAACGTGGTTGCTGAAGAGCGGCTCCGTCAAGTGGGTCTTTGGGATGCGGTTAAGGATCGGTTGAACGATTCTCCCTATCGGTTGTCCGGTGGCCAGCAACAGCTTTTGTGTCTGGCGCGCGCACTGGCGGTGGGACCTGACGTGTTACTCCTCGACGAACCCACTTCCGCACTTGACCCACTCTCGACCGAGGCCGTGGAGTCGATGCTGCGAACGATGACCCCTGCCCTTTCACTCATCATCGTGACGCACAATCTGGGTCAGGCGCACCGCATTGCGGATCAGACCATGTTCTTCTACGACGGTCGACTCGTTGAGTACGGCCCCACGCAACAGATTTTTGAGAACCCGCAGCAACCCGACACCGAGCGATACGTCAAGGGATTGATGGGTTAGTCGTTCCCAGGAACATCCCGGGAAGAAACGAAGAAATAAAGAGACCTTCACCCCAGGGTCACTCGGGGGTTACCTGGACTCCGTACGGTGATGAACGATTCCTATGAGGAGGATAAAAGTGATTATTAATTTCCGTAAGACTGCGAGAGTTGTGGCGACATTGACCGCCGCGACCTCCCTCGGTCTGGTGGGCCTCGCCGGCACGGCGTCGGCCAAAGCCAAGCCGAAGCCGAAGCCGGTACCCGCAGCGACCGTTAAGGTCGAGAAGCCGACCAAGTCGGCGAACATTACCGAAGCGGGCAGTTCTTTGCTCTACCCGCTGTGGAATCTCTGGGTCCCGGCGTACCAGCGCCTGTACCACAACGTGAACCTGACTCCCGGTGCGGGTGGTTCAGGTCTCGGTATCACCGAGGCCGCCAACGGCACGATCCAAATTGGCTCGTCGGACGCCTACCTGTCGCCGCTGCAGTTGAAGGCGAACCCGGGATTGATGAACATCCCGGTGGCCATCTCTTCGCAGTTGATGGTCTTCAACATTCCGGGTGTGCACACTCACATCAACCTGAACGGTCAGTTGCTCGCGAAGATGTACTCGGGACAGATCACCAACTGGGACGACCCCGCTATCGCGGCGGTCAACAAGGGTAACCCCCTCCCGAACCTGGCAATTGTGCCCCTCTACCGCACCGACGGCAGTGGTGACACTTTCTTGTTCTCGACCTACCTGTACGACCAGAAGGGTTGGACCATCGCCCCGGGAACGTCGATCACGTGGCCCTCGAACCCCGCTCTCATCGGTGAGAACGGCAACGGTGGCATGGTGTCGGGTTGCCAGGCGCACCCTGGTTGCATTGCCTACATCGGTGCGAGCTACCTCATCTCCGTTCTCGGAGACGGGCTGACCTACGCCTCGGTGGAGAACGGACTCGGCAAGTACCTGCCGTGGAACCTGCCGGGTGTGGCCGCCGAAGCCGCGAGCTTCACCAAGTTCACCGGTAACGGCGCCGTGTCGATGATTGACGCGAAGGCCAAGGGTGGTTACCCGATTATCAACTACGAGTACGCCATCGTGAAGCAGAAGCAGGCCACGGCCGCCAACGCGTCGGCGGTACGCTCGATTCTCGAGTGGGCGATCGACCCGACCTACGGCGGACAGACCAACTTCTTGGCGCAGGTCAACTTCCTGCCGTTGCCGGCCGCGTACGTGGCGGGCTCCATCAAGTTGATCCACTCCATCCACAGTTAGAAGGTGACGGGCGACGACGTGTCGATCAACGTGACTGCATCGTCGTCCGGCGACGCGACTGCTCGGCGGGGACTTCGTCCCCGCCGAGCAGTGTCTCGTCACTGGGAGGATCGACTGTGGCGAGGAGCGACCCGAACCGCGGTCACCGTTCCACTCATCGGACTCGCTTTCGTCATCGTCATCTTGGTGGTGAAGGCGTGGCCGGCCATCCAGGTGAACGGTCCGGGCTACCTCAGTCGCTCGACGTGGCAGATCGGCAATCTCTACGGGGGCGTGTCCCACGTGCACGGGATTGAGATTCCGCAAGGGGCCAACTACGGGGCGTGGCCGCTGATCGCGGGTACCCTGCAGAGTTCGGTGATTGCTCTCATCGTGGCGCTTCCCCTCTCCATCGGAACCGCACTCGCTCTGACGGAGCGGATGCCGCGGTGGATCGCCCAGCCCTTGGGTTTCTTTGTGGAAATCCTGGCCGCGATTCCGAGCGTGGTGATCGGACTGTGGGGCGGCCTCGTTCTCGGGCCGTTTCTCTCCGCCCACGTCTATCCCCTCGTCGCTAATCACGTCCCGAACGTGCCCGTACTGAACTACTTTCGCGGTTACGTCGGACAAGGTGAGGGTTTACTCACCTCGGGTCTCATTCTTGGATTCATGATTGTGCCGATTATTGCGGCGACGACCCGAGATCTCTTCATGCAGGTACCGTCTCTCCCGAAGGAGGGCGCCGAAGCCCTAGGCTTTACTGAGGCCGAAGTGGCTCGACGCATCACCATTCCGTGGGTGCGCTCCGGAATCATCGGAGCCACGATTCTCGGGTTCGGCCGAGCCCTGGGAGAGACCATGGCGATTGCCATGGTCTCGGGGTCGATTCAGGGTCACCTCGCCAACAACATCTACGGAACGATGACCACTATCGCGGCCACGATCGTGACCCAGTTGGACTCGTCATTTACGGACGCCACCGGATTCGCCCTCGCCAATCTGGCCGAAGCGGGTCTGATTCTGGCGGTTATCTCCATCCTCGTTAACTTCGGTGCTCGAACCATCGTGACCCGCACGAGCCGGTACCGAGCTCCCCTCGGGAGGGCTTGATGGCCATCATCGACGACGTCGGACGTGGGACGGGTTGGCGCCGTAAGAAGGCGCTCGGCTTTCGCGCTCTCACGTACGTCTCACTGATTTTCGTCGTCGGACCGGCCTTGTTGCTGATGTTCAATGTCGCGTCTCAGGCGATTCCCCACTGGAGCTGGAGCGTCCTCACCACCGTGCCACTGGGCAACGGGGGAGGACTCGAGAACGCGATTCTCGGCACGCTCGTCATCATGCTCGGAGTCCTTCTTCTCGGGGGGACGACGGGGGTTCTCGCCGGCATCTTCCTCGCGGAGTTCGTGTCGGTCAACTCGAAGGGTAAGGAGCGCGGGGGTATTTTGCGGGCCTCCATCGACGTTCTCGCGGGCTTCCCGTCGATTGTGCTGGGTTACGTGGGATACGTCGCACTCGCCGTGGGTCTTCACTGGGGGTTCTCCCTGCTCGGTGCCCTCATCGTGTTGTCACTCATGGTGGTGCCCTACATCACGAAGGCGACGGAAACAGCGTTGCGCCAGGTTCCGACCAACTACCGCGAGGGTGCCGAAGCGCTCGGAATGCGTATGGGCTACGGCTTGCGTAAAGTCACGTTGCGAACGGCGCTTCCGGGAATCGTGACGGGGTTACTGCTCGCCGAGTCGATCACGGTCGGCGAAACTGCTCCCCTGCTCTACACCGCCGGGATCTCGAACGGTCTACCGAACTGGCAGTTAATTCACCAGCCCATTGGCTATCTCACCTACTACGTGTGGACGGACTGGAATCAACCTTTTCCCTCACTCCACTACTTGTCCTACGACGCGTCTCTCATTTTGTTGGTCATGATCTTCACCCTGTTAATCGGGAGCCGGCTTCTCGTGACTCGTTCCCAGCGACACTCCGAATCTGGTCACTGAGTCTCGGTTCTCCATACGGGGAGAGAGAATTGAAGTGCGACGTGAACCCTGTCTCGCCCGCATCGCGACGCGAAGGTCAACGATGTGAAAGGTTCCTCCTATGCTCAGACCTCGTTCGGAAAGTTGAAAGGACCACAATGACGCACAACTTGCGCGCTGAGACCATCACGATGACGGGTCACGGAGGTGACTCCATCGAGGCGTACCTCGCCGTTCCCACCGATGTCGAGTCGTGCGGCTCCGTCGTGGTAATTCACCACATGCCGGGCTACGACGAGGCGACGAAGGAGATCGCCCGCAAGTTTGCGGCGAATGGATGGGCGGCGGTGATGCCGAATCTCTACCACCGTGAAGCTCCCGGTGCTGACCCGGACGACGCGGCGGCGACCGCGCGAGCGAGTGGGGGAGTGCCCGACGAGCGTCTGGTAGGTGACGTGGCGGGCGCGATGGAGTTCGCGAAGAGTCTAGAGATCTCCAACGGGAAGGTCGCCTCCATTGGTTACTGCTCGGGGGGGCGTCAATCCCTCCTCGCCGGCTGTCGACTGCCCCTGAACGCCGTCATCAACTGCTACGGCGCCTACACCGTGATTGACTCCCCGGCGGAGTCTCCTCTGCGAGCGAGCGCCATCGTGGGAGAAGTGGGCGGCCTGACTGGTCCACTGCTCGGACTCTTCGGGGCCGATGATCAGTACCCCTCTCCGGAGCAGAACGAGATTCTCGCCGAGGCCTTGCGTGCGGCCGGTAAGGAGTTCGACTTTCGTACCTACGAAGGGGCCGGGCACGCGTTCTTTAACGTCGACCGACCCAGCTACCGACCGGAGTCGGCGGTCGAGGGCTGGCGAGTGATCTTTGACTTTCTCGGAAAGCACCTGGGCTGATGTGCACCTACCAGACGGAGACCGTCGAGGTGCGCGCGAGCGGGAAGTCAACCGAAGGGTGGCTTCCCCTGACGTCGGCCACGGTCTATTTTGACCATCCGGTGCACTTTCCCTCCGGACACGCGCTCATGATCGACGTGCGCAACGCCGATCGGGGTCCGGGCGCTCGCCTGGCTCTCGAGATGGATGCGCCGTCGGCTCGGGCGCTCGCCGAGGCAATTCTGCAGACCCTGGCGTCGGTTCCCGAGGACCTACAGCGCGACTCCCTCGTCAAGCACCCCTAGAGGTGGAAGGATTCGTCCGTCGGGTTCCTCTCTAACCTACGGTCATGACTAATCAGAAAGTGACGGTGTACGGAGCTCTCTGGTGCCCCGACTGTCGACGATCGAAGAAGTTCCTCGACGACCGGGGAGTGCCCTACTCGTGGGTGGACGTGGACGCCGACGAGAGGGCTTCGGCGTACGTTCAGCAGTTACACGGGGGACCGCGGGTGATTCCGACCATTGTCAAAGTGTCCGGGGAGTTCGTGGCTGAACCCTCCGATTCCGACTTGGCGCACTTTCTCGGCCTCGACAACTAGGCGCAGACCCCCCACGGGCTCGCCCGGAGGGACAGCGCTTTAGTGACGACCGTGAGCCCCGGGACGCTACGGGCGCAGGCTGTCGCGAGAGAACCCCGGTATTCAACGTCGAAGACGGGGTGACGGCGGCGCAGAAACGGTTCGAGAAGTCCACACTCTCGGTACTGGACACACTGCTCGTCGACGGCGAAGTCGAAAGTGGAGGCGAGTCGCGCCGCCTGGACGTCGTCGTTCTTCAGCCCCACCGCCAGTCCGAATCGGTGGGCGAGATTCGCGAGGGCGAGGTTGTAACGAATCTGCTCCGAGCTGGTCAGGGGAAAGCCCGTCGAGTTGGCGTACCCGTCCACGTTGTCAAACTCCACCGCGTCAAAGCCCGCACGGGCGCATCCGAGCACGCGAGGAGTCATCAGAGTGATTAAGAGGGCCACCCGGCGAATGTCCAGCCAGCGCTCACCGGGCCACCCGTTCGCTCGACCGAGGAGGGCGCGAGGAAAGTGCGAGGCGTCCGGACGCCACGCCTCCCACGTTCCGGCGTCCACGTAGCAGATGGCGTAGCCCCCACGAGCGTGAATCGCGCGCACGGCCGCCACGTTGGGAGTTCGGCCGTCTGGTCCGTAGAGGTCGATATCCACCACGAGGGGTGAGAGACAAGCGCTCGAGTGGTCCGTCGCAGCGCAGAGGGTGAGATCGATGCCTCCCGGGCCGCTCGACCCCGTTTGGAGTTGGTACTGGAAACGATTGGTGAACGGGGGGAGCCGCCAACCGCCGGCGTGGGCGTGAGGGCTCACGAGAAGGACGAGACTGGCGAGCACCCCGACGAGGGTGACGCCTCGACCCAGTACGGCGCGTCGAGACTGGTGGCGTAAGTCCGGAGTCCTCACGAGTGGGGAGGGGGGAGCCGTAGGAGGTGAACGGCGTGGGCGAGGTCGCTCGCGAGGGGCCACGTACGCCCGCTGAGGCCGTGTAACTCGGCGCCGAGAGATGCTGCCTCGAAGGGGGTGTGTCCGTAAGCGAGGAGGGCCCCAATAATTCCACTGAGGGTGTCACCGCTTCCGGCGGTGGCGAGAGTGGGACTTGAATCCACGACCACTCGAACGTGCCCCTCGGGGCTAGCAATGATGGTGCGGGGACCTTTGAGGAGGACGACGACATTCAGTTCTCGGGCGAGAGCCTGAACTGCCGGGATTCGCTGCGCCCCGAGCGGGCGCTTCGTGAGACGGGTGAACTCCCCCTCGTGGGGTGTGAGCACGACGGGATGGGAGCGAAAGATCTCAATGGTCCGACGTCGAAGTGCGTCGGCGTCGAGCACCACGGGGGCGTCGGCGGGCCACGTGAGTGTCTCGAGCCACCCGCGAGCGTGGGGCCCGAGTCCGGGACCAACGACGAGCGATTGGACGCGAGTGTCGACCTCGGTCGAGACGATGACTTCGGCGGGAGTGACCGGCCCCTCGAGGGAGGTGCGCGGCGTTAGCCGGACGAGGGATGCTCCAGCGGCCAGGGCACCCTGACAGGCCAGCAACGCGGCGCCGGGCATCGCTGACGATCCCGCGACGATCTGAACCGCGTGCCGCCACTTGTGATCGGAAGGGGACCTCGGCGCGACTCTAGCGAGGTCGGAAGACTCCAGAAGTCCGTGGGTGTCGGGAACGTGAATGCCGAGGCGGGCGAGACGAATCTCTCCGCAGTAGGGCGCCGCCGGGCCATCGACGTGGGCCCACTTAAGGGCTCCGAGAGCGAGAGTTCGTGATGCGTGCAGGGGCTGACCCCGAAGTTCGCCGGTGTCGGCATCGACGCCCGACGGAAGGTCAACCGCGAGTACTGGAGCGTCGACTGCGGGCGCGAGGTACTCGCGCGAACACCCAATGCCGAAGGCGGCGTCGATGACGAGGTCGACGCCCGTGAGTCGGGGCGGAGCTTCTCTCACCTCGATCACGGTTGCTCGGGCCCCGCGCCGAATCAGTTCGTGGGCGGCGAAGCGGCCGTCACGCCCGTTAAGCCCGGGACCACACAAGAGTGCGACCCGACGTCCGTAGAGTGAGCCGAGAAGATCGTGAGCCTCGAGAGCAACAGCGAAACCCGCCGCACGCAGGAGGGAGTCGGGGCCCACAACCTTAAGAGTGCGCTGGTCGCACTCTCGCATTGTGTCAACGTCAACAATCGGTTTCACGACCACCCCCGTGAGTACGGTAGTTCGTCGGGCGTTTCTCCTTGTCGTGGCGTGACGCGCGCGGTAGTCTCCCGGCGGTGACCAATCATTCGTCCGCGGAGTTCTCGGAGATGGGAACCGAAGACCTTCACGAGTGGCTCGAGTCGCTCTGGGGGGAGTACGAGGAGTCCCTTCGCCGCTCGGGGGAGAGTGAAGCTGCAGCCCGGACGAACGTGGCTCGCAATCGACGCGAACTATTCGACGGGGACGAACCGAAGGCGGGACACCATTTTTTCGTGTTGCGCTCCGGCACCGAGGTCGTCGGACGAGTGTGGATCGCCGTGCAATCAGAATCCCCCACTGAGGCCTATATTTTCGACGTGATTGTGCCCGAGGAACGGCGAGGCGAGGGTTGGGGGCGCGAAGCGATGCTGAGAGCGGAGACCTGGGCTCGGGGTAAGGGGATTTCGCGCCTCGGTCTCAACGTTTTTGGGTACAACACCGTGGCTCGCCGACTCTACGAGTCCCTCGGCTACCGCGAGACGGCGATCCGGATGTTGAAAGATCTCGACCCTCCAGTCGAGAAAGAAACGATTCACTGACCAATCACGAGACGGTCACTGTGCTCTCCTAGTCTCATGGCGTGGAATTCGCAGAGTCGAAGACGACGCTGGGGCGGCGTCTAGAGCCGACGTCGCCGCGAGTCGGTGGTTGGCGCGATCTCGAAGTGGGGCCAGGTGAGCCGCGGGCGAGAGGACTTCCTCTCGAGGGTGAGCTCGTCGCTCGGCTCGTTCACCTTTCGGACTCCCACATTTGTGACGCCCAGTCACCGGCTCGCCTGGAATACCTCGATCGTTTCGGGGATATGCACGTCACGAGTGATCCCAATCTCTACGTTGGAACGTACCGAGCGCACGAGATGTTGAGTGTCCACGTGCTCGGGGCGATTGTCGCCGCCACGAACTCTGTTGATGAGGGGCGCCCCGTCGATGCGGTCATCGTCACGGGAGACGCGACTGATAACGCCCAACGAAACGAGTTGACGTGGTTCATCACGACCCTTAACGGTGGTGTTGTTCGGCCCGACTCGGGTACGTGGGGTCGATGGGAAGGTGTCGGATCCCCCGAGGGCGTCTTTGACCCGTCGTACTGGTACCCGGAAGGGTCCTCGACGAGTGAACTGGGGGACTACCCGAGATCACTCTACGGATTTCCCACCGTGCCGGGACTTCTGACGGCGGCGACGACTCCGGTAAGGATGCGGGGACTTCGTGCGCCGTGGTTGAGCGTGTACGGCAACCACGACGCGCTGCTTCAGGGAACGGTTGCCCCAGCGGCCGACTTACGCCAACGGGCGACGGGAACCTTCAGACCTCACCGGTTACCCGAAGGTTGGGACTACGACCGCGTCGCCGAGGGTTTCGAAGGGCGAGGACCAGCGAGTTACCCGCCGGCGGTCGACGAAGTAAGACCGGTGAGTCCCGATTCTGAACGAGAGATACTCTCCCGCGATCAGTGGGTCCAACTTCATCTGGAGGATGGGTCTCATCACGGACCGCACCGGGACTCTCGAGGAGTAGCCCAGACGAGGTGGTGGCGTGAGGTGGGGGGAGTGCTCATCGTGGGGCTCGATACGGTCAACCCCCATGGAGGTTGGGAGGGTTCAGTCGACGATGAACAGCTGGAGTGGCTCGAGGAACTTCTCTCGGCATCAAAAGCTCCCCTGGTGGTGTTGTGTTCCCATCACCCGCCCCAGGCTCTCACCAATGATTACGCACCCGAGGGGGCTGCGACTCGTCGGGGCACTAAGGAGATTCTCGAGCTGATCTCTCGACACTCCGCGGTCGGCCTCTGGCTCGCGGGACATCGTCATCGTCATCACGTGGAGAGATGGGTCGATACGAATGCCCAGTACGACTTCTGGGTTATTGAGACCTCTTCCACCATTGATTGGCCGCAACAGGGGCGGGTTATCGACATCCGTCGTGAACGGGATCGATGGTGGTTCGTGAGTGACGTGTTCGACCACGCGGGTGAGGCGAGCCCTTCGGGGGAGATGGGAGGGGAGATGCCCATGGACTCTCTCTCCGGTTGGGCTCGGCTACTCGCCCTCAACAGTTGGCAGAGAAGGCGTGGTCTCCAGCGCTCCACTCTGCTTTCTGGCCACATTCACGACCGGAACGTGGCTCTTAACTGGGCCGCCCCTCGATGAATCACGGGGAGGTTATCCGGACTGTGTGGGACGAAACCCACGTTCGCGTCGAGCGCGACCTCTCTCAAGAAAGTACGCACCGACCTTTCGTGGTGTACCCAGCGTTTATCCGTTGACGGCAACACTTGAGATGGCACATCTGTCCATCTCCGACCCAGGACTTCGTGCAGCGACTCTCAAAAGAACGGATTTCCTCCAAAACGAACCGAGTAAGTAGGAAATATAAGGCTGAGAAAAGCTCTCGAAATAACGTCACAGCATCGTAAAAAACGACCTAGAGTCCTAATTGCGCGACAGAGAATCGTAAGATT
>JABEUS010000126.1 GCA_013044285.1 Acidimicrobiaceae bacterium | reverse complement strand
GCGCAAGGGTCTCGACCTCATCGCCTGTCCGAGTTGTGGTCGCACCGAGATCGACGTGATCGCGGTCGCGACCGAGGCCCAGGCCGCTCTCTCCGAGTTGCAGATTCCCATTCAGGTCGCGGTGATGGGTTGCGTGGTGAACGGACCGGGAGAGGCCCGCCACGCCGACCTCGGGATCGCCGCCGGCCGCCGTCGGGGCCACATCGTCATTCGGGGCCAGATCGTGCGCGTCGTGCCGGAGTCCGAGATGGTCTCGGCCCTGGTCGAGGAGGCCCAACGCATCGCCGAAGAGGGGATCGAGGCCCGCCTCGCGAAGCGAGACGAGTCGGCCTCGGCCCTCGCCGAGGCGGACCGGGCTCTTCTCCTCGATGAGAAGGGCGCCGACGCCAACGCCACTAGCCTCAAGATTGAGCGCATACGGCGCCGAACTGAAGGATAGGTTCCATGACGAGATGGCGATCACGCGGGGCGCGAGCTCTTGGAGTACTGGCCCTCGTGGTGACCGGGGGAGTGCTCAGTCCCTTGGCGGCGAACGCCGCCGGAGGGTTCTCCTTCCAGTTGACGACTCCGGCGACCCAGACGGTCCAGGGGCTCGCCACTATTGACTTCTCGGTGAACGTCCCGAGTGGCGACACCGTGCACCAGGTCTGCTTCGCCGTGAACGGGAACTCCTCGTTGATGTCGAACGACGGGGCGACCATCATCTTCTCCAACAACCTGCAGAACCAGGCGGCGCTCAACAGTCAGTCCTGCTACGCGAATATCGACCAGGGTGGAACCAGGGCGGTCGCCCAGAGCATCACCTTCGATGTTCAAGCCGATACGACCCCGTGGGTCGACGGTTCCTACGCGGTGACCGTGGCGGTCACCGACGCCCGCGGGGTGACCCAGTCGGGTCCGACGACGACTCTCCTCACCCGTAATCCCGCCCCGGCGATTCACTGGACGACTCCGCCGAGCACCGTGGCGGGAAAGACGACGATTAGCTTCGCCACCGACGCCGCCCGCCCGGGTACCTCTCACATCGCGGAGGTCTGTTTTCTCGTGAACAACAACCCCAAGCGGCTTCGCGGCAACTACATCAAAATCGTGTACTCCAACGGTGGGTACTGGACCCAACTCATCCCCGGGGCCATCGGGGACCACCCGGGACTCCAGACCCCCACGAACGCCTGCATCGCCAATATCGACTCCACCACCCCCCAGAACTTCATCGGCGAGTCCAACTCCGTGACGGGGGTCGTCACGCTCGACACGACGTCGTGGGGTAACGGTCACTACCAAATCGTGCCGATCGTGACCGACTCCATCGGTCGTTCGCGCACTGGCCCCGCACTGATGTTGACGGTGCGCAACCTCGGACCCTCCGTCTCGTGGGGCTCTCACCCGAGTGCGATCACGACGAAGACCGACTTTCACCTCAACACCTCGGCCAGTTCCACGGGTAGTTCGAACTTGAACATGATCTGCCTCGACACCCCGGGACACCCCGGTCTGCTCGCCCAGGACCTGGCCTACGTGGACTTCGCCAACGGGGGGCGCCGACAAGTCTTCTTGACCTCCACGGGCTGCCTACCCCAGCCGGTGAGTGCGGTGCCCAACTCGCCCTTCGTCACCGGCCTCGACGTCACCATCAACCCCCAGAACTGGCGCAGCGGTCGGGTGAGCGTGCAGCCGACGGTGTGGGACAGCAGTAACCGTCACCGCACGGGCGCGACGATCTCCGTCTCCTACGAGGCGCCGAAGGCCCTCGCGCCCCACGTCATTCGGACGTTCTGCAACACCTCGGAAAAGATCATCACGTCGACGACCGGGACTCAGTATCGCTGGACCTACGTCTACGTGTACGTCTGGTCCAACTACAACGTGACCCAGAGCCCGGCCAACTTCTCCCTGGGGATTACTCGGCCCTGCTGAGGGCCCCCGAGTAGTCTGACTGCCACCGAGATCGAGGAGCATCGTGGCCCAACCGTCCGTACTCACGCCCCAGGCTGACGACTTCCCCCGTTGGTATCAAGACGTTGTCCAAAAAGCCGAGATGGCCGACAACGGACCGGTGCGTGGAACCATGGTGATTCGTCCCTACGGCTACGCCATCTGGGAGCGCATCCAACGAGAGATGGACGACCGCATCAAGGCGGCCGGCGCACAGAACGCCTACTTCCCGCTGTTCATCCCCGAGAGCTACCTGCACCGAGAGGCCGAGCACGTCGAGGGCTTCTCTCCCGAACTCGCCGTCGTGACTCACGCCGGCGGATCCGAGTTAGCCGAGCCCGTCGTGGTTCGCCCCACGTCCGAGACGGTCATCGGTGAGTTCATGGCGAAGTGGATTCACTCGCACCGCGACCTACCTCTCCTCTTAAACCAGTGGGCGAACGTCGTGCGCTGGGAGCTGCGCCCCCGGCTCTTTCTGCGTTCCTCGGAGTTTCTCTGGCAGGAGGGTCACACCGCCCACGCCAGTGCCGAGGACGCCTCGCGTTACGCGACCCTCATTCACCTCGAGGTCTACAACGACTTTCTCGAGCAGGTCCTCGCACTGCCGAGCATCGTGGGAATTAAGCCGCCCAGTGAGCGATTCGCGGGAGCGGTGAACACCATGACCTGCGAGGGCATGATGCGCGACGGCAAGGCCCTGCAACTCGCGACCTCCCACGAGTTGGGCCAGAACTTCGCCCGGGCGTTCAACATTGTTTTCCAGGGTGACGACGGCGAGTCCCAGTTCTGTCACACGACCTCGTGGGGCGCGTCGACTCGACTCGTGGGCGGGCTCATCATGGCTCACGGC
>JABEUS010000125.1 GCA_013044285.1 Acidimicrobiaceae bacterium | reverse complement strand
GCCGTGGACCGGGGACTCGACCTGTCCTTGTGGTTAGCCCCCGGCCACGAGTTGGAGCAGGTGCGGGGGGGACGGCTCGGGGTCGACGTGGCGGGTTCGGGATTCGCCTTCATCGCCTACGACCTCCTCGCACGGCGGGGGATTCGCGCCGAGGAGTACGAGATTGTGGGACTCGGTTCCACCCCCGGCCGGGTCGCCGCGTTGGTGGAGGGGCGCTGCGAGGTGACGATACTGAACGCGGGAAATGAACTGCGCGCCGGGGCGGCCGGAGCGACTCGGGTCGGATCAGTCAGTGAGATTGGACCCTACCTAGGTACAGTTCTGGCGACCCGGGCCGCGCCCGGCGTCGCTCTCGAGCTCGCGGTCAGCCGCTTGCGCGAGGTACTGCTCGCCACCGCTCGAGAGATTGTGAACGGCGTCGGAGTGACCGAACTCGTGAGCGACGCCGAATCACTGCTCGGTCTCGACCCGGATCAGGCGCGACGACACGTGGAGTCCCTCGCTCAGTCGAGTACGGGTTTCGTGACCGACGGCCTCGTTGATCGAGGGTCCATTGAGACTCTGGTGGCTCTGCGATCCGAGCACCGGCCCACCCCAGAACTCGCCCTCGTCGGTCCGGGACTCGGTGACCTGGTCGACGGGGACTACCTGTCGGACTAGGCCGTGGCGCGTCGTCACGGCCTAGGCTGGCGCCGTGTTTCCCACTGAACGACCGAGGCGACTGCGTCGGAGTGGCCCTTTGCGCCGCCTCGTCGCCGAAACGGACCTCCTGCCTCGCCACCTGGTGGCTCCCTTATTCGTCGCCGAAGGACGAGAGCACCCGCGCCCCATCGAGTCACTACCGGGTCACGTCCAGCACACTCGGGACTCTCTGCGTCGAGAGGTCGCCGAACTCGCCCGTCGGGGAGTGGGTGGAGTCATTCTCTTCGGAGTCCCCGCCACGAAGGACCCCCTCGGATCGGGGGCCTACGACGACGAGGGGATTGTTCAAGTGGCCCTGCGGGACGTCGTCGCCGAGGTGGGCGACGACCTCGTCGTGATGGCTGATCTCTGTCTCGATGAGTACACCGACCACGGGCACTGCGGGGTTCTGCGACCGGACGGGGTGGTGGATAATGACGCCACGCTGGAGTACTACGGTCGTGCGGCTCTCGCCCAAGCCCGCGCCGGAGCCGCCGTGGTGGCTCCGAGCGGCATGATGGACGGACAGGTGGGGGCGATTCGCCACGCTCTCGACGACGCCGGATTCTCGGACACCGCCATCCTCGCCTACTCGGCCAAGTACGCCAGCGGACTGTACGGCCCGTTCCGCGAGGCAGTCGGTGTTGAGATTGCCGGGGGTGGGAATCGTTCGACCTACCAGCAGGACTGGCGCAATCGCCGTGAGGCGCATCGCGAGGTGCGACTCGACCTCGACGAAGGAGCCGACATGGTGATGGTCAAACCGGCGATGACCTACCTCGATATTCTGCGGGATCTGCGTGAAGCGGTCGACGTACCGCTGTGCGCGTATCACGTGAGTGGGGAGTACTCGATGATTAAGGCGGCGGCCGAGCGGGGCTGGATCGACGGCGACGCCGTCGCGCGTGAACAGCTCGGGGCCCTGCGCCGCGCCGGTGCGGACTTTATCTTGACCTATTTTGCCGGAGAGATTGCGGGGAGTATCTCGTGAATAACGCCGAATGGTTCGAACGGGCACTGGCGGTCATTCCCGGCGGGGTGGACTCCCCGGTGCGGTCCTTTCGCTCGGTGGGAGGTACTCCCTACACCGTCGTGAGTGGTCGGGGTGCCTACGTCGACGACGTCGAGGGTCGCCAGTACATCGACTTCGTCCAGTCCTACGGGGCCTCCCTACTCGGACACGCCAACCCCAACGTTGTCGCCACTCTTCGTGAGGCGGTAGCCCTCGGGACGACCTTCGGCGCTCCGACCCGCGGAGAGGTCCTCCTCGCCGAACTTCTCGTGTCCCGAGTTCCCGGACTCGAGCAGGTGCGGTTCGTGTCCTCGGGAACTGAAGCGGTCATGAGTGCGGTACGTCTCGCGCGCGGGGCGACCGGAAGAGATCGCGTCGTGAAGTTCGACGGGTGCTACCACGGCCACTCCGACGGACTCCTCGTGGCCGGGGGCTCGGGAATCGCTCAGCTGGGGCTACCTGGTTCGGCCGGTGTGACCGCGGGGGCGGTCGCTGACACGGTGGTCGCGCCCTACAACGTGGTGCCGACACTGGACGACACCGTGGCCGCGGTGCTCGTAGAACCGGTCGCCGCCAATATGAACCTGGTCGCTCCCCGAGACGGTTTCCTCGAGGGGTTGCGCGCCGAGTGCGATCGGGTCGGAGCCCTCCTTATCTTCGACGAAGTCATCACGGGATTTCGCCTGAGTTACGGAGGTGCCGAACCCTTCTTTTCCGTCACGCCCGACCTGTACTGCTTCGGCAAGGTGATCGGCGGGGGCCTCCCGGTGGGGGCCTTCGGGGGTCGACGCGACCTGTTGGCCCACCTCGCCCCCGCGGGCCCGGTCTACCAGGCGGGTACGTTGTCGGGTAACCCTCTCGCGACGGCCGCCGGAGTGGCGGTACTGGAACAAGTTCGGCCCGTCGACTACGACGAACTGACTGAGCGAGTCGATCGCTTCGGGCGCGGAATTGAAGAGGCGGTCGCGTCAGCGGGACTCTTCGCCCTCGCCCCCCGCGTCGGTCCCCTGCTCGGCCTCTACCTCGCTCGGGAGCCTTTCGAGGCTCCGAGCAACATCGCGGAGGCGCGGACCGTGTGTGAAAACGGTCTCTACGGACCCTTTTTTCACGCGTTGCTGGACCGTGGAGTCGCGCTCGCTCCGGGAGCGTACGAGATTCTCTTCGTCTCGATGGCTCACCGTGACGGGGACCTCGACCGGACCCTCGAAGCGGTCGCCGACGCGGCGGCGCAGATTCGCGGCTCGTGATCTCTCTGCGGTCGCCGGGCTGGCGGGTTGACCCGGCTTTTGTCGAGGGCACGCCGACCGAGCCCGTCACTCTGCTCGCGGACGACGCGGGTTTGACCCAGCTCGCTGGTGAAGGTCCGAACGTCTGGCAGATTCCCTGGGCCCAGCTCACTGATCCGCAGGTCGTGCGCTACCGGCGCCGCTACGAACTCGTCGCTCGTGTCGGAGGTCGCCAGTTTCGTTGGCGTCGCTCGGATAATCAGGATCGCGAGGCGTGGATCGACATTTGGGCTGGTCGTGGCGCCGACGTGCGCTCGCCGCGTCGGGTGCTGGCCCCACTCCTCGTCATGATTCTGATTCTCGTCGGCGTGGGTTCGAGCGCGTGGCTCGCGCGCCCGTCGGTGGTGCACTACTCCCGGGCGGCCCGTAGTGCCCTCGGAGCGCTGCTCGGCCCCCAAGATCTCGGAACGAGTTGGTCGACTACCAACACCTCCCAACTGATCAACCTCGTGGGACCGGCGGGGCAGGTGGGCAGCCCGGCGGGGGCTCCCGCCCTCACCGGTGCCGCGGCCGTTGCCGAGGCGGCGGGGGCTCGTGCCTTCCAGAGTTGTCTCCACGTGACGAACCGAGTGGACCGGATCTACGGAGCGGCCGGCCAGTTCCCGGTGGCCCAGGTCGCCTCACCGGTCTACACCAACACGATCGACGGGGGAATTCAGATTGCCTCGGTGACTCAGTACTACGCGAGTGCCGCGATGGTGGCCGCCGACACTCGGGAGATGTCGACGAAGGGCTTCGGGCACTGCTTCGCCGAGAGCCAGGCCGTCCTGTTACGCACCGTGATCACGGGCCCCTCGGGATCCATCCCAGCTCAGGAGAACGATCCGGCGGGAGTCCCGGGAGTGTTCGTACGTGGCGGGGTAGCCCCAGCCGATCTCTCGTCGGTGGGCGTGGGAAAACTTTCGCTCGTCGTCGACGTCATTACCTACCATCACTTGGAAATCTCCGTCGTGGCCCTCGTGGCGTCTCCGAGTGGGGTGACTGTCGTCGACCGGGCGGTGGAGTTGGAAATCGCCCGATTGATCGTTCCGAGCGCCCTTAGTGTGTGACCCGGGGTCGACTGGCCAGACGGAAGGCGAGGAGGACTCCGGCGAGGTAGAGAACCCACAGGAGGAGTTGGCTGAGCGTGGGTTGGTCGGCGTAACCGACGAGCGAATGCAGAACGTCGCCCAGGTTGGAGGACTCTCGCACAAACCCGGAGCTGTTCCACAGCACCCGGGATCCGAGAGGGAGCCAGCCGAGTTGTTGGAGATTCTCCACGGTGTCGGCCACGAGGCCGGCGGCGAAGACTAAGAGCACCACACCCAGGATTCGAAAGAATCGCCCCATGTTGAGTCGGGCACCCAGGCGGTAGATCGCCACCGCCACGCCGAGGGCGACGAGAAGGCCGAGGAAGGCGCCGACGAGTGCCCCCCGAGTACTCGGCGCGGCGCCCTGGTGAGCGTTGGAAAAGAGAATGGCCAGCGTGAAGACCATGGTCTCCACCCCCTCTCGTCCGACCGCCTGAAACGCCACGATCGAGAGTCCGAAGCGTTGGCGCGACGTGAGGGCTTGATCGCTGCGCCGCTGCAACTGGGCGGTGAGAGATCGCGAGTGGCGCTGCATCCAGAGCGTCATCGCGGTGAGGGCGCCGATCGCGATGATGTACGTCGACGTCTCGAAGTAGGTCTGGACGGGAGAGCCGGAGTAGCGCGTGAGGGCCACGTAGCCGATCACTCCGAACACGCTGGCCAGTGCGAGGGCGACGGCCACGCCGAGGTAGATGTCGGCAAAGTGGTCCCTGCGCCCGATCTGGCGTAAGTAGGCGAGGAGAACGGCCACGATCATGGCGGCCTCGATACCTTCACGGAGGAAGATGACGAAGAGGGGAATCACGGTTTCACTTCACCTGGGAGGTAGTACACCCAGTGTAGGGGTATTAATCCTATTTAGGTAGGAGAAACCTCGGAGCGACCGAAGAGGGCGTTCCACGCGCTGTCGGGCACCATCTTCGACAGAGACGCGGCCGCGCGGTACCCCCACTCGCCCGGGCCCTGGTGGGAGTTGGACATCAGGTTGGACATGATCGCGAGCAGTTCGTTCATGACGGGGCGCACCCGTAGACCGCTGGCGACGCAGACTTGGAGAATCTTCGGCTCGGAGATCAGTCGTACGAAGGCCCGAGCGACTCGGTAGTAGTCCCCGTAGGCCGCCTCGAGCCGCTCCTCGTAGAGGGCCAGGCGGGCCGGATCCTCACTCGAGAGGGCCTCCCCGAGCACTCCAGCGGCCAGTCGGCCAGTCTCGTAGCCGTAAGCGATACCCTCTCCGTTAAAGGGGTTAACCGTTCCGGCGGCGTCACCCACGGCCAGGGTCCGTAGCCCGACGCGCGGTCCGATAGCGAGCCCCATCGGGAGTCGCCCCCCGGTGGGTGGTCCCTCGCTGGTCTCCTCGGAGAGTCCCCACTCGCGCCCGACCTGGGCGACGAAGTACTCCTGAAGTTTGGTCGTGTTCACTCCTCGCCAGGCCCCCGCCGTGGACAAGAGCCCGACCCCGACGTTGACCCGTCCGTCACCTAAGGGGAAAATCCAGCCGTAGCCCGGGACCACCCGACCCTCGGGATCTCGGATGTCGAGGTGGGAGTCGATCCAGGGCTCGTCGTGTCGCTCGGAGCGGTAGTACCCGCGCAGGGCGAGACCCATCGGCCACTCCTTCACCCGACTCGTCCCGAGAACTCGTCCGATACGGGAGTTCTGCCCGTCAGCGACCACGAGGTAGCGACCCCGAACTTCGGCGGTCCGCCCCTCTTTATCGCGCACCAGCACTCCGGAGGCCGAGCCCAGTTGGTTCTCCGATCCGGCCACTAGGTCGAGCGGCTCCAGAGCCTCGACGCCGGTGAGCAGAGTCGCTCCGTGGTGTTGGGCGTGGGTCGCGACGAGGCCGTCGAGATCGAAACGGGTGATGGTGTAACCGTAGTGGGGGAAGATGGGGTGTTGGGGCCACGTCATCTCGAGGGAGGCTCCGAATCCGTGGGCCCGGAGTCCCTCGTAGCGGTGTCCGTGGGCGGCGACGGTCTCCTCGAGGCCCATCTCGCGAAGTTGGTGAACCGAGCGGGGCGTGAGTCCGTCACCGCAGGTCTTCACCCTCGGGAAGGACTTCTTCTCGATGACGCAGACCCGCCAGCCCGCCTGAGCGAGCCAGAAAGCGCACGAGGAACCGCTGGGACCACCCCCGACGATGACAACGTCGAAGGGCTCGGTCAACTGGTCGAGGACGGTCAGAGAAGTCACGTTACCCAGCCTAAAGGTTGTGCCGAAGGACCCTTGTGAAGTGGTGGTCAAGGGGGTGGCCATCTCTGCTAAGAATGACGTGTGAGCCAGTACCTTCCAATTCTGGGTCTTCTAGTCGTCGGGGCGTTGTTCGCGTCCGGCTCCTTTGTCGCGTCCGCCCTGCTCGCCCCCCGCAAGAAACCCTCTGAAGCGAAACTCGCCCCTTTCGAGTGCGGCATCGTGCCCGAGTTCGAGCCACCCGCACGGTTCCCGGTTCGATTTTTCCTGGTGGCGATGATTTTTGTCATCTTCGATATCGAAGTCGTCTTTATGTACCCCTTCGCCGTGGTCTTTCATCAGCTCGGGGGTTTCGGGCTCATCGAAGTGCTCGTGTTCTCGGTCACGGTTCTCGGGTCGTTGCTCTTTTTGGTGAGCGAGGGAGCGCTGTCGTGGGGTCCGCGCAAGACACTCGTGCCCGCGTCCTCCGTTCGCACCAGTGCGAATACGGTGCGTCGTTGGACGAGTGAGGACGAGGCCGCCTGATGGGCTTAGAGGATCTGTCTCACAACATCTTGACGGCCCGACTGGAGGATCTGGTTCGGTGGGCTCGTCGAGCGTCGGTGTGGCCCGTAACCTTCGGACTGGCCTGTTGCGCCATCGAGATGATGGCGGCCGGGGGCGCCGATTACGACCTCGCACGCTACGGCATGGAGGTCTTTCGCAACTCGCCTCGTCAGGCCGACGTCATGATCGTGGCGGGTCGCGTCTCCCAGAAGATGGCCCCCGTCTTGCGCAACGTCTACGACCAGATGATGGAACCCAAGTGGGTGATCTCCATGGGAGTGTGCGCCTCGAGTGGGGGGATGTTCAACAACTACGCCATCGTCCAGGGAGTCGACCAGATTGTGCCGGTGGACGTGTACGTACCGGGGTGTCCCCCGAGCCCCGAGACGTTGATGCACGCCATTTTGACCCTGCACGAAACCATCCACACCGGAGAGATTCTGAAGCGCCGAGCAGAGGGACGTCCGATTGACGTCGCGAGTCCGGGTTGGACTCCGGAGGTCCCGGTGACCGTGCGGTTGGGGACACCCAAGTGAGCGCGGTAGAGGCGCTACCCGAGGGGGCCTACGAAGTCCACGCTCTAGGAGCCGACCTCGGTTACGTCGTCGAGCCACGGGCCTATCTGGCCCTCGCAGCGATGCTCCGGGGTTCCGGCTTCGAGATGTGCATCGACCTGTGTGGTGTGGACTACCTCGAGCACCCCGGACGAGAGACCCCCGCGGAAATTCGGGCCACCCGTTTTGAGGTCGTGGTGAACTTACTCAGCCTCTCTCGGCGAGAGCGCGCTCGGATTCGGGTGCAAGCCGGTGATGAGACACCGATGGTGGACTCTCTTTTTTCTCTCTACCCCGGAGTCGAGGGTTTCGAACGTGAAGTGTTCGATCTCTTCGGCATTCAATTCGAGAACCACCCCGAACTGACCCGGATTCTCATGCCCGAAGAGTGGGAGGGTCACCCGTTGCGCAAGGACTACGGTCTCGGGCGAGTTCCGGTGCAGTTCAAGGAGACGGCCCCGCAATGAGCCCGGACGTCCGCGAGGTAGAACGCCTCGAACCACTCATCGTTGGGACCAGCGAAGGTGCCCAGGAGATGACTTCTCGAGCGACCACGTCGGCCGCGGCCCTCGGAGTAGAGACGGGTTCGGTACTTCGGCTCGACGGAGTGACCCTCGATCCAAACTCCCTCGACATTGAGCGGCCCGACGACGAAACGATGATCGTGAACATGGGGCCGGTTCACCCTTCGACTCACGGAGTGCTTCGTCTGATGCTCGAGTTAGACGGTGAGGTGGTACTGCGCTCGAAGACGATCATCGGCTATCTCCACACCGGTATGGAAAAGACGGGTGAGAATCTGAGTTACGTGCAGGGGGCGACCAACGTCACCCGCATGGACTATCTCGCGCCGATACTGAACGAACTGAACTACTCACTCGCGGTCGAGAAGTTGCTCGGTATTGAAGTCCCCGAGCGCGCGATTTGGATTCGCATGATGATGAGTGAGTTGAATCGAGTCTCCTCGCACCTCATCTGGATGGCCACCAACGGTATGGATATCGGGTCCACCTCAGCGATGATTTACGGCTTCCGTGAGCGTGAGCTCATCCTCGCCTTCTTCGAAAAGACGGCCGGGCTCCGGATGAATCTCAACTACGTACGACCCGGTGGGGTAGCGGCCGATCTCCCCGACGGGTGGGAAGACGACATCGAGGCGATCTGTGAGAACCTCGAACGCCGACTGCCCGAGTACGACCAACTGCTCACCGGTCAACCCATATTCCGTCAGCGAATGGAGGGTGTCGCCGTTATCAGTGCCGAAGAAGCTATGGCCCTCGGCGTCACTGGTCCGGTGCTGCGTTCGACGGGCGTCGCCTGGGATCTGCGCCGCACGATGCCCTACCTCGCCTACGATCAGGTCGACTTCGACGTCATCGTGGGGACTTACGGGGACAACTTCGATCGCTACGCGGTGCGACTCTACGAAATGCTCGAATCGGTGCGCATCGTCCGCCAGTGCCTCGACCGCATGCCCGCCGGGCACTACCGGAGCCAGGACCCCAAGGTAACGCCGCCGCCGCGCGCCCGTATTGGAGCCTCGATGGAGGCGTTGATTCACCACTTCAAGCTCTTTACCGAGGGATTTCACGTGCCCCGCGGCGAGGTCTACTCCGCCGTGGAGTCACCCCGCGGTGAGCTCGGGTGTTACCTCGTCTCTGACGATGGTCCTCGGCCCTACCGAATTCACGTTCGCACGCCTAGTTTTGCCAACCTGCACGCTCTCCCGTTGATGTTGCGTGGCGGGACCGTGGCCGACGCGGTCACGGTGATCTCAACTCTCGACCCGGTGATGGGAGACGTGGACCGATGAGTGGATTCTTTCGACCCGATTTGCGTCAGCGCGCCGAGGAGTTAGTCACTCTCTACCCTCGACGCCGTTCCGCGACCCTGCCGCTCTTGCACCTCGTCCAAGAACAAGACGGCTACGTCAGTGAAGCGGGCATCGAGGCGGTGGCCGACCTGACCGGCACCACGCCGGCCGAAGTGCGCGGGACGGCCTCCTTCTACGACATGTTCCATCTCGAGCCGGTCGGGCGCTACTTGGTGGGAGTCTGTACCAACGTGGCCTGCCTGCTCTCGGGGGGACTCGAAATGCTCGAACACGCCGAAGAAACTCTCGGGTGCGCCCCCGGGGGCACGTCCTCCGACGGGGTCTTCAGCTTGGAGGAGTCGGAATGTTTGGCCGACTGCAACTTCGCACCCTGCGTTCAGGTGAACTACCGCTACGTGCGTACCCGTACTCCGAGTGAGTTCGATGCGATGGTGGACGATCTACGTGCCGGTCGACGAGATCAAGAGATTCCTCCTCACGGCACCCACTCGCGGGTCAAGCGTCACGTCACCCTGCGCGCGACGAAGGAAGAAGTTGCGGCGGAGCGACGTCGACAGAGTGAGGCCCGCGCCGCGCGCGAAGCCGCGAAAGAGGAGACGAAGTAGTGGCCGTCCTCGACGCCCCCCGTATCGTGACCCAACGTCGAGGAATCCCCGACTCTCACTCTCTCAAGGTGTACCTCGACACTGGTGGCTACGACGCGCTCAAAAAAGCTCTCGGCATGAACCCCGAAGAGGTGGCCGCCGAGGTCGACGCGGCGTCACTCTTAGGTCGTGGGGGTGCGGGGTTTCCCGCGGGGCGCAAGTGGGCGATGCTGCGACGCTCTCCGGTTTCCTACTTGGTCGTCAACTCCGATGAGTCTGAGCCGGCCACCTTTAAAGACCACTACCTGATCGAACACGATCCCCACCAGTTGGTCGAGGGCATCATTATCGCGGCCTACGCTCTCCAGGTCACCCAGGCCTTCGTCTTCGTGCGCGGGGAGTTCGCCCTCGGCATCGAACGAATCACCCAGGCGGTGAATGACGCGTACGCCCACGGCGCCCTCGGTTCGAAGATTTTCGGGTCAGACTTCTCCCTCGACCTCGTCGTGCACCCCGGAGCCGGGGCGTATATCTGCGGAGAAGAGACCGCCCTCATCGAAGCTCTCGAAGGAAAGCGGGGGTTCCCCCGAATAAAGCCGCCGTTTTTTCCCGCGGTGACGGGACTGTACGGAGAACCCACGGTCGTCAACAACGTTGAGACCATGTCGAATCTTCCCTGGATCATCCTTAACGGCGGGGCCGCTTTCGCCGCCTACGGCGTCGGGCGTTCGGCGGGGACCCGTCTCTTCGCCCTCTCGGGTCGAGTGAACAATCCCGGGGTTTACGAGGTGGAGATGGTGAAGAACACCTTCCGCGACCTCATCTACGACCCCGCCTTCGGCGGAGGAATCACGGAGGGGCGAAACCTGCGGGCCTTCATCCCCGGCGGAGTCTCGGCCCCCTGGTTCTCGCCCGAACAACTCGACACCCCCCTCGGACAAGACGAGGTGGGAGCACTCGGATCGATGCTCGGTTCGGGTTCGGTCGTCGTCATGGACGACACCACGTGTGTCGTACGGGCCGCCTGGCGCATCACCAAGTTCTTCTCACGCGAGTCCTGCGGGCAGTGCACGCCGTGTCGGGAGGGATCGGGGTGGATTGAGCGGGTGATGTACCGACTCGAGCACGGGGGTGGACGACCCGAAGACCTGGACCTCGTTCTCGACCTCTGCGACAACATTTCGCCGGGACTAAGTTGGCCCCCGGCTCAGACCACAATCTGCGTGCTCGGTCCCTCCATTCCTTCCTCGGTGAAGTCCGCGATCACCGCATTTCGCGGAGAGTTCGAAGCCCACGTAGCCCACGGAGGCTGCCCCTATGTCTGAGCCAACTCCCCCGCCCCCCTCTATCACCGTCGACGGACGTACGGTCACGGTGACCCCGGGCGAACCCCTCATTGAGGCCATCGCTCGCGGAGGCACCTACGTCCCTCGCTTCTGTTACCACCCCCGGATGGAGCCGGTCGGAGTGTGTCGGATGTGCCTCGTGGAGGTGGATGGACCCCGGGGACCGAGTCTTCAGCCGTCGTGTTTCTTGAAGGCCGCCGACGGCATGTCGGTGATCACCGACTCGGAGAAGGTCAAGAAGGCCCAGGACGGTGTTCTCGAGTTCCTCCTCTCTAATCACCCACTCGACTGTCCGGTGTGCGACAAGGGTGGGGAGTGCCCCCTGCAGGATCAAGCGTTGGCTCACGGTTCGGGAGAGAGCCGTTTTATCGAAGAGAAGCGTCACTTCGAAAAGCCGGTCTCGATTGGCGCGCACGTCTTGCTCGACCGGGAGCGCTGCATTCAGTGCTCCCGCTGCACTCGCTTCGCCGCGGAGGTCGCCGGAGAAGCCGACATCACCTTCTCGGGTCGAGGCGACGGCATTGAGGTGGCTCCCGCTCCCGAACACCCTTTCGACTCGGTTTTTTCTGGGAACACCGTACAGATTTGCCCCGTGGGTGCGTTGACCGCGAAGTCCTACCGCTTCGCGGCGCGGCCCTGGGACCTCGACCAGGTGGAGAGCACCTGTACCGGGTGCTCGGTGGGTTGTCGAGTAGCCGTGCAGTCCTCACAGAACGAGGTCATTCGGGTGCTCGGTGTCGACTCCGAGCCGGTGAACCAGAGTTGGCTCTGCGATAAGGGGCGCTACAGCCTGGACGGGTTGCGCGGTACCTCTCTCGAACTCGACTCTCCGGGGCGTCGGCTCACCCATCCCCTGGTGCGCCGCCACGGCCGCCTCGAAGAGGTGGGCTGGAGCGAGGCGCTCGCCGAGGCGGCTCGTTTGGTGAACTCGGTCGCCCCCGACGAAGTGGGGGTAATCGGGGGAGCGGCGCTCACGAACGAGGGTGCCTACGCCTTCGCCCGACTGGCCCGTGAGGTCATCGGCACGATTCACCTCGACGCCCAGTACGCCGACGGCGTGGATGCCGCGCTCGTCAGCGCCCTACCGCCGGCGACGATTGACGACGCCGTCGGCGCACGAGTCCTACTGACGCTGAGTGGCGATCTTCGCCAGAGCGTCCCGGTTCTCTATCTTCGACTGCGCGCCGCGGCGCGTCGAGGAACCCTCGTCCAAATTCAGAGTGGGCCCGACGCTTTGACTCCGCTCGCTACCCACCGGATTTCGGTACGCCCCGGTGAGATCGACGCCGTGGTGAACGGAGTCCTCGAGGGGCGCGGTGTCGCGGGTACGGCCCTCAGTGACGCCGACGCGACCCTCGTACGCGAAACCCTCGGTGACGGATCCGGCGTTGTCGTGGTGGTGGGTCGCGCCAACGTGGCCGAAGACTCCTCATTGGTGGAGGCGGCACTCGTTCGTCTTCACCGAGCCTTCCCCGCGGCACGCTTTCTCGTGGCGCTCAGTCGATCCAACCTGCGTGGAGCCATCGACATGGGGCTCTGCCCCAGCGTGGGACCCGGTCGAGCCCGACTAGATCACCGGGGTCGAGACTTCGTCGAGCAGGTTCGGGCGATGAACGACGGTCGCCAACGCACCACCATTGTTCTCGGTGACGTGATGGGCAACTCCCTGCGACCGGGCGAGACCCGTCGCGCCCTCTCGGCGAGTGCGGTGATTTGCGTGACGGGGCACGGCGGCGAGACACTGGAGTACGCCGACGTCGTCTTGCCGGCGACGGTCAGTTACGAACGCCGGGGCACCGTGACCAACCTCGAAGGTCGAGTGAGCGCCCTGGTGGCGAAGGTCACCGCTCCCGGATCGGCCTGGGATGACGTGACCATCGCCAGTGAGTGGGCGAGTGCACTCGGCGTGGAGTTCGGCTGGGAGTCGGTCGATGCGGTGAGCGCCGAGGTGGAGTCCTCGACGGGCTACCCGGCGTTGTCGGTGCTCGACGACGTGTCCTACGAAGGGGTCGTCGTCGACCGAGTGGAGACTCTGCGCGCCCGGCGCGCCCGCGACCCCGTCGCCACACCGGGAATTCGTTCCGCCCAGACCGTGGGACTCGGTGCGTCGGTCGGGGCGGTGGACTTGGAGACTCCCGGCACTCTCGGTGAGGTCAGCCGGCCCGAGATCCCCACCTCGGGGTCCCCCTCTCTTTCGGTGCCCGCTCCCGACGCCTACGCACTGCGCCTTGTCGCGACGAAGGTTCTGTACGACAACGGGGTGACGATTCGCGGATCGGTGGCCCTCGCGTCCCAAGTCGAGCCGGCGACGTTGCGTATTCACCCGCTCGATCTCGAGCACTTTGCGCTGCAGGACGGTCAACTCGTCGCCGCACGCAGTTCCGAAGGAGAAGTAGTGATCCGCGTCGTGGGTGACGACGCGGTTCTACGAGGGACGGTGGTCGCACCGATGCACTTAACTGACGAACACGGGACTGACGTGGTCGGAACTCTCCTCGAACCCGAGAGCGCCTGGACTCGTGTCAGAGTGGAGAGCCGATGAACGCTCTCGCCGATCCCCTCCTGTCTGGTGGCGTGACGTGGGCGGTCCTGCTCATCGTGCTCATCAAGGTGGTCCTGGCGTTCGCCGTCGTGATGATCGCGGTGATGCTGATGGTCTGGTTCGAACGTAAGGCCATCTCCGATATGCAGAGTCGGATTGGTCCCCAGCGGTGGGGACCCTTCGGGATACTCCAGACCCTGGCTGACGGCATCAAACTGTTCTTCAAAGAAGACATCATTCCGGCCGAAGCTGATCGCGTGGTCTTTAAGGCGGCCCCCTACCTCGTCCTCATTCCGGCTTTGGTGACGTTCTCGATTATTCCGGTGGGCGGAACCGTGACCATCGCTGGGCATACGGTGCAACTCCAGGTCGCGAACCCTCCGGTCGGAATCCTGGTGATGCTCGCCATGTCGGGCCTCTCGGTCTACGGCGTCATGCTGGCCGGATGGTCGTCGGGGTCGAAGTACCCGTTGCTCTCCTCCGTGCGCGCCAGCGCGCAGATGATCTCGTACGAGGCCGTCCTGGGTATGACCATCGTGACGGTGGCCATGGCGAGCGGGTCACTCACGACGCGTGACATCGTCGACGCTCAAGCCCGCGGGGTCTGGCACTGGAACCTGGTGCACCTCGGAGTAGTGCCCTTCGTCATCTTCCTCATCGCTATTACGGCCGAGTCGAATCGACCACCCTTCGACGTAGTGGAAGCGGAGAGTGAGTTGGTCGGCGGGTACAACACGGAGTACTCCTCGATTCGCTTCGCCCTCTTCTTCTTGGCCGAGTTCATGAATACGGTGACGGCGTCGGCGATGATCGTCACTCTGTTTTTGGGTGGACCCGCGGGGTGGGCCCCCCACGTTGCTTACCTCCGGTGGATTTTCCCCATCCTTTGGTTCATCGGTAAAACGACGGCCCTCGCCTTTACGTACGTGTGGTTCCGTGGCGCGCTGCCCCGACTGCGCTACGACCAGGTGATGGAACTTGGTTGGAAGAGATTGATTCCCCTCTCACTCGGCTGGTTGCTCATCGTGGCCGGTTTCATGGTGAAGATCGCGTACGGATTCGCGATGGCGGCCGCAGTGATCTTCGCCGGAACTCTGCTCAGCCGGGCGTTCGAGATTGGGGCTCAACGAGGGCCCGACGCGGTGCTGAGCCCGGTGGGAGATCGGCCCGTGTCCGAAGAGAACATCCGCGAGTACTTCGACGACGAAGACGACTCCGAAACGCCCAGGGGTGAGAAATGAGTCGGGTCTGGGACTTCTTCGGTGGTTTTCGACTGACGTTCCGCCACTTGAGCCGTCCCCGAGTCACCCGGGGGTATCCCGAGGAGAAGCGGCCCAAGCAGCCCCGTCAACACGGTCGACACGTCCTCAACCGGTACGAGGACGGCATGGAAAAGTGCATCGGGTGTGAGTTGTGTGCGGGAGTGTGCCCGGCCAAGTGCATCTACGTGCGAGGGCTCGATAATCCGCCGGACCATCCGGTGAGTCCCGGCGAGCGCTACGGCTACGTCTACGAGATCAACTACCTGCGTTGCATTCACTGTGACCTGTGCGTGGAGGCGTGTCCGACTCAGGCCATCACCGAGTCGAAGCTCTTCGAGTTCTCCTTCACGAACCGGGCTGACGCCATCTACCAGAAGTCCCAACTACTCGTCGACGACCAGGGGTTCCCTCAGCGCATGCCCTGGGAAGACTGGCGAGAGGGGGAGGCCGCGATGACCGGAGGTTGGATGCGCGCGACGTCGCCAGCCGGCGACGCCAGTTTTGAGGGACTCGTCCAGTGGTCCGGTGAACTCGGGGTCGGAGTACGCGTCCCCGAGGCCGGCCAGGGGGATAGTCGCGACGATGCGGCCACCGGAACGAAAGCTCTGCGTGTGGAGTTCGCTAAACACTTCGATCCCGATCAGCGCGAGGATCGACGCGGGGGACCGAAGAAATGACGGTAGGGATGTCGACTATCGGAGGAGGTCGGGGATGCTGGCGCTAACGACGACCTGGCCCGATCTACTCGTTTTCATTACCGCGGCGGCGCTCATTGTGGTGGGCGCTCTCGGAGTCATTTCATTGACTAACCCGGTGCACTCCGCGCTCTCGCTCATCATCACCCTCTTTGGCGTGGCCCTCAGTTTTCTCGAGCAGTCGGCCGACTTTCTCGCCGCGGTGGAGATCATCGTCTACGCCGGCGCGATCGTCGTGCTCATCCTCTTCGTCATCATGTATCTCGGAGTCGACCGTCATCCCCACGACGAGGTCGAACCGCTCGTGGGTCAACGGGTCTTCGCGGCCCTGGGCGCGCTCGTGACCGTCGGGGGAATCATCACACTGATGGCGAAATCCCACTGGGTGACCGGAGTGATGTCGGCCTCGATGAACGGAACGAGCCTGTCGAGCGGCCAGGGGGAGATCACCCAGTTGGGTCAGTCCGTCTTTACCACCTACCTCGTGGCCTTCGAGGTCACCGCCGCACTTTTGATTATCGCGGTGCTCGGAGCGGTTCAGTTGGCCCGTCGCGATCGTGAGTCGGAGGTGGAGCAGTGAGCGTCCCAGCCTCGTGGTACCTCGTCCTCGCCGCCGTCCTCTTCGGAATCGGTGTGTACGGTTTTCTCACCAAGCGCAGCGTGATCACCATGCTGATGTGTGTCGAGTTGATGCTGAACGCGGTCAACTTGACCTTCGTGACGTATGCGCGCACCCTCTCAGACATCTCCGGGCAGACGATTGTCTTTTTCGTCATGGTTGTCGCAGCCGCCGAGGTCACGGTCGGACTCGGAATTACTGTGGCCGTCTTTCGGCGTCGCCGGACGACCTCGGTCGATGAGTTGACGGAGATGCGGGGCTAACCGTGACGCACGCCGCCCTCGTGACCCTGCTCGCTCCCTTGGTGGGATTTCTCGTCCTCGTGACGTTGCGTCGTGACGCCTCCGAACGGCTCGTGGGCTCGGTGGCGACGGGGGCTATCACCCTCAGCTTCCTCGCCGCGCTCGTGACCTGGGTGGGCCTGCTGCACCGCAGTTCCCGGGAGGTCACGGTCACCCTCTTCGGTTGGCTCTCCACCGGCTCTCTGCACGCCCCGGTCGCTCTCCTCGTTGACCCCCTGTCGGTGACGATGATGCTCTTCGTCACGGGGGTGTCGGCGCTCATCCACCTCTACTCCACCGGGTACATGCAGGGCGAGAGAGACTTCCGGAAGTTCTTCGCCTACCTCAACCTCTTCGTCTTTTCGATGCTGGTCCTCGTCATGGCCGACAACTTGGTGATGACCTTCGTGGGCTGGGAGGGCGTGGGGGTCTGTTCTTACTGGTTGGTGGCCTACTACTTCGACCGAGACTCGGCGGCCTCGGCCGGTAAGAAGGCGTTCATCTACAACCGGGTCGGAGACCTCGGACTGCTCATCGCGATGTTCATCCTCTTCAGTCACCACACCGGTCTCGGCTACCTCCAGATCGCCACGAGCGCCTCGACGCACCTTTCGGGAACGGCCGCTACCTGGGTCGTGCTGGCCCTTCTCCTCGGAGCGTCCGGTAAGAGTGCCCAGATCCCCCTCTTTAACTGGCTGCCCGACGCGATGGAGGGCCCGACTCCGGTGTCGGCGCTGATTCACGCCGCCACCATGGTCACCGCCGGGGTGTACCTGCTCGTACGCATGGCCCCCGTCCTCGCCCTCTCCGGCTCGGGGCGGACCACGATAGCGGTCGTGGGTGCCCTCACGGCGTTCGTCGCGGCCACCATCGCCACCTCCCAGAAGGACATCAAGAAGGTGCTGGCCTTCTCTACGATCTCCCAGATTGGCTACATGGTGCTCGCCGTCGGGGTGGGAGCGTACGGGGCGGCCATCTTCTTGATGGTGGCCCACGCTTTCTTTAAGGCTCTGCTCTTCCTCGGGTCGGGCTCGGTGATCCACTCCCTGCACGGTGAACAGGACCTGCGAAAGATGGGGGCGCTCGCGGCAGTCTTGCCCTGGACCTACCCGACCTTCCTCGTGGGATGGCTCGCCATCTCGGGTTTGCCTCCCTTCGCCGGGTTCTTCGCGAAGGGTGCCGTGTTGACGGGGGCCTACGCCCACAACAAGACCCTCTGGGCCCTCGGGGTCGTGACGGCGGTTTTGACGGCCTACTACATGACCCGCCTCTTTGTCTTGACCTTCCGGGGTCGCGCCCGGTACCGCGACACCCTCGACGCGGAGCCCCACGAGTCCCCCGCGGTGATGGTCGCGCCCCTCGTGGTTCTGGCCGTGGCGGCGACCTTCGCCGGCGCCCTCGATCTTCCCTGGAGTCACCAGCACACCCTCGACACCTTTATAACGTCGACGGTCGGGGTGAGCGCCTCGACTATCGGGGTGAGTGGGACTGGTCAGTGGACCCTCGCCCTGATCGACGTCGTGGTCGCCCTGCTGGGTCTACTCGCCGCCTTCTCGCTCTGGCGCTCCTCGACAGCCCGCCCGGCTCTCGAGCCGCGATTCCTCGAACGGGTCTGGTACTGGGACGACCTCTACGACCGTGGTCTCGGTCGCCCCCTCACGCGGGTAGCCGAGGAGACGACTCGGGTCGACGACGTCGTCGTCGACCGAGTGGTCGAAGGGGTGGCTGGACGGGTCAGCGCGTCGGCCGCCGGACTCAAGAAGGTTCAGACCGGGCTCGTTCGTCACTACGCCCTCGGAATGACTCTCGGCGTGTCGCTCATTGTGGTCTATCTCGTAGCGAGGGTGGGGTAAGTCGTGCACTCGTCCTGGTGGTTAACGGCTCTGCTTCTCCTACCCCTCGCGGGAGTTCTCGGGGTGAGTTTGACGCGGAGTCGCCCCGAGAGGGCTCGCCGCGTGGCCCTGGTGAGCGTCGGGGTGGAGTTCGCCCTGTCGGTGGTCGTGGCTCTCCTCTACAACGCCCACGTGGCCCAGGCTTCGACCTGGGACTTCGGCGTCCGTTGGGTGGTGTCGGCCCCCCTCGGACTGGCCTACGACGTCGCTCTCGACGGCATCTCCCTCGCCCTCGTGCTGCTCAGCACCCTGGTCGCCCTCGTCGCGATGCTCAGTGATCGGGCACCCCGGCGTGAACCGGCCTATCTCGCCTGGCAACTGTTGGCCCTCGACTTTACGGTGGGGGCCTTCGTGGCTCACGATCTCTTGTTGTTCTTCATCTTCTTTGAACTGGTGCTCGTGCCGAGCTACTTCATGGTGGCCCAGTGGGGAGGTCCGAGCGCCCGTCGCGCCGCGATGAAGTTCTTCCTCTACACCTTCGTCGGTTCGGCACCGGCTCTGGTCGCCGTGATCTACCTCGGCTTCTTGCACCAGCACGAGGTCGGGGGGAACCTGAGTTTCAACTACTCGGCGCTCTCGTCGACCGTGATGACGAGTTCGCAGGCGGTGTGGATCTTCGTCGGGTTAGCTCTGGCCTTCGCGATTAAGGCCCCCCTCTGGCCGCTGCACTCCTGGTCGCCTTCCACCTACGGGGAGGCACCCGTGGCGGCGGGAGCCCAGTTAGCCGCCACTCTCTCGAAGCTCGGGACCTACGGGCTTCTTCGTTTCGCCCTCGCGCTGACCCCCCTCGCCGTGAAGTCGGTGACACCAGTCGTGTTGGTGCTCTCGGTGATCGCCATCGTGTACGGATCCCTGGTCGCGGCGACCTCCCGGGACCTACGTCGCTTGGCGGTGTTCTCTTCGGTGGCCCAGATGGGTTTTATCACGCTCGGTATCTTCTCCGGCTCCCAGATCGGGGTGACGGGCGCCGTGGTGTTGATGGTGGTGCACGGCATCACGACGCTCGGCCTCTTCGTGTTGATCGGCGCTCTCGAGCGTCGGCGCGGAAGTGCGCGCTTGGACGACGTGCGAGGTCTTCAGGGAGCCGTTCCGGTGCTCAGCGGGTTCGTCACGGTGGTGGCCTTCGCCACCATTGGGGTGCCGGGGCTCGGTGGTTTCGTGGGCGAGTTCTTGATTCTCCTCGGCGCCTTTGGGGTGCATCCGGCCTACGCCGCCGTCGCCACGCTCGGAACCGTCGGCGCCGCCGTCTACTGGCTCTGGGCCTACCAACGGGCCTTTCACGGGCCGCTGAGTGAGAACGCGACCGGGATGGCCGACGCCAGTCCCACCGAACGGGCCCTTCTCTGGCCGGTCGTGGCCCTGGTCGTGGCCCTCGGAGTCGTGCCGGCTCCCCTCCTCAGTCGGGTGGCCCCTTCGGTCCAGCAGATTGTGGCCCACGTCACGCCGACGGGAGTAAGCCGATGACGACGTTGACGTTACCTACTATCAACTACCTCGCCTTAGCCCCCTTTCTCGTCATGGCGGGAATGGCTCTCGTACTGCTCATCGCCACCGCACTGACCCCATCGCGCATCTCAACCCGAGTCGCGACCAGTGCCGCGGTCGCGGCGGCCGGTTCCGCGCTCGTTATCACGATTGTCCAAGGGTGGCAGATTGCCCGTCACGGGGCCCAGTTAACCGCGGCCCACTCCGTCGTGATGGACGGTTTCTCCGCTCTGGCGACGGCGTCGATCTCGTCCAGTCTGATCTTCGCTCTCCTGATTGCTCACGACTGGGAGGGCCGGGAGCGATTCGTGGGGGCCGAGTACCAGATGCTCGCTCTGCTCGCGACGTCCGGTGCGGTGCTGATGACCGAGGCCAACGATCTCGCCGTGGTGTTTCTCGGCCTCGAGATTCTCTCCATCGCGCTTTACGTGATTATTGCTTTTAACCGACGTCGACTGAAGTCCCAGGAGTCCTCACTCAAGTACTTCTTGCTCGGAGGATTCGCGGCGGCGGTCTTCATGTACGGTGCGGCCCTCGTCTACGGCGCGACCGGAACGACCAACCTGACCTCCATCTCCTACTTCCTCGGCGCCAACGTCCTCGTGCACCCCGGACTGCTCTGGGCCGGGGGAGGACTCATGATGTTGGCCTTCGCTTTTAAGACGCAGGCCGTCCCCTTCCACTTCTGGTCCCCCGACGTCTACGAGGGAGCTCCGACTCCGGTCACCGGCTTTCACGCCTCCATTGTCTGGGGCGGTGCTTTCGCCGCGGCGATACGGGTCATGGTCTCGGGCCTCGGAACCCAGAGCGACACGTGGCGACCCATCATCTGGGGACTGATCGTTCTCTCGACGGTGGTGGGGGCCCTCTTCGCCATCACCCAGGTCAACGCGAAACGACTACTGGCCTACTCTTCGGTCACCCACTCCGGATTCATCTGGCTGGGGGTCTGGGCCGCTACGGCGCGCGGAGTGGCCGCCTCCGTGTTCTACATCTTGACCTACGCCCCGACGGTACTCGGCTCCTTCGCCATCGTGGCTCTCGTGGGAGGGGTCGGTGACTCCGACCACTACCTCGTGAAGTACCGGGGTTTGGCGCGGCGTAATCCCTGGGTGGGGGGATCATTGGCTCTCCTTCTCCTCTCCCAGCTCGGGGTGCCCTTCACCGTCGGGTTTGACGGCAAGTTCGCCGTCCTGGCGGCCTCTCTCGACGCCGGAAACGTGACGGCCTCGGTGGTCGCCATGCTGGCCGCGGCGGTCGCCGCCTTCGCCTACCTACGGTGGGTCGCGAGCCTCTTCGCCGAAGGAGATCCCGACGTCGCCCCCCTCGTCGTTCCGTGGGCGAGTCGGGTGGTGATTGCGAGTTCGGTCGTGATCGTGCTGGTCTTCGGCATCTGGCCGGCGCCCCTGACGCACCTCGCCCAGCACGCCACTCTCTACTTCCAGCCGTGAGCCGAGTCGCCCTCGCCACCTGTCGCATCGCGGTTCCGGGGGCTGACCTCCCCGGCGCGAACCCGGATGTGGACGCTCCGCTCCTCCTCACGGCACTCCACGACCGGGGGATCACCGCCACGCTCGAGGTCTGGGACGATCCGGACGTCGACTGGGACCAGTTCGACGCCGTCGTGGTGCGCTCCACCTGGGACTACACGTCTCGTCGCGAGGAGTTCCTCTCCTGGGCGAGAGCGCGTTCTTTCATCCTTAACCCCTACGAGATGTTGGAGTACTCCTCGGATAAGCACTACCTCGTCGACCTCGCGGAGCGAGGAGTTGACGTGGTCGAGACCCGCGTTGTCGAGGTGGGAGAGACCGCCTCGTTCTTCGATGTCGACGTGGTCGTGAAGCCGGCGATCGGCGCGGGGTCGGCCGACGCGGCACGATACTCCGTCGAAGAAGAAGCGGGGGCGCGAGCCCACGTGTCTGACCTGCACCGGCAGAATCGAGCCGCTCTCGTCCAACCCTACGTTGATTCTGTCGATTCACGCGGTGAGCGAGCGCTCGTCTTTATTGGTGGTGAGTTCTCGCACGCGCTCACGAAGGCCGCGATGCTCAACACCCCAGCCGAGTTCCGCGACGCTACGTTTCGCCGCGCTCAGATGAGTGGAGCGAACGCCGAGCCGGCCGCGCTGGACCTGGCCCGTCGGGCCCTCGAACCTTTCGCGGACGCCCTCTACGCTCGCGTCGACCTCGTCGAGAGTGACGGTGAGTGGCGAGTGATGGAACTAGAGCTCGTCGAACCGAATCTGTTCTTCGCTTTTGGCGAAGGCGCGGCGGATCGATTCGCCGACGCCCTTTTCGCTCGACTGAGGTAGCTGCCCCGAGTCAAGTTCGACTCACTCAGTCTCTTCGGAGGGGTGACTCTCTGTCGTCTGTGTGATTGCGAGGCGTCGAGAGACGGATGACGAGGCGGTATTTGGTGCGGCGTCGCTCGCCGGCGAACTCCGTTTCTCCAGGTGGGGGTTGCTCTCTAGTCCTTCGTGATGCAGTGTTCGGAGATGTCGAGAGGCAGATCGCCTTAGTGATACTCAGTCTTTTTTCCTGATGGCGAGAGGTGCGTGTTGTGAAGAGTTTGCGTTTTGTTGACTCGTTGTTGGCTTCAACACCTTGTAACTTTTCCGAGGTAGTCCCGAATCCCTACTAAAGGAATCGCTCATCATGAATAAACTTGTTCGTGCGTTTGTCTCGTTCGTAGCCGCAGTCGCGGTGGCGATTCCGGTCCTCTCCTTCACGCTGGCCGGTACGGCCGGCGCCTCCACGGTGACCTACACGGCGACGCAGAGTTTTACTCCGCCGTCGTCCAACTTCGCCGGAGCCTCCGGTGGCGGTGACGGATGGGGGATTGCGACCTACAACGGGCGCGTCTATAACGTGTTTCACCACCAGAGCTACTTCGGGTTGAACTGCCACAACCAGAGTGACGCGTCCAACTGCTGGACGACGACGGACACCGGGACCTCCAACCTTTTCAAAACCATCACCGTCGGGGGGAACGCTTTTGGCACCTCGGGCAAGGTCGGTCTCTACGTCGACCAGTCGACTGGATACCTCTACGTGTACGCGACGCAGGTGTCGAACCTCCAGACGGGGGTGGTCTGCATCAACTTGAACGCCGCCGACACGGTGCCGAACCCGACCTGCACGGGAACTAACGGCGAGCCCCCCGCCTTCACGCCACTGGCCGCCGCCGGAACAACCGGATGGACCACGGGCAACCCCTACACCGGGACGATTACTCCGACGTACTACCAGGGCAAGTTGTACGCCTGGAGCCCCGTCAACGGACAGACGGCCGCCGCCGGTGGCGGTGGAGCCGCCGGGTCGGGCCACAACACTCTGCTCTGCTACGACATCACCACCCAGTCGGCGTGTGCGAACGAACCCTTCGCGGTCAGTGTCGGTACTACGGCGGGAACGAACGGGGACGGCTCTCCCGCCCAGCCGACGACCCTGGTTGGCTCCGAGATGTTCATCCCCTCGGTCTGGGGCGGGGGACCCGTGGTGGCGTGCGTGGACCTCAGTCTGTCGACGCCGGGTAACTGTGCCGGTACGTGGCCCCAGTCGATGGGTGTCGGCCCCAGTTCAATGGTTACCCCCCTGCTCGATTCGGCCGGAAATTCGATCGGGGTCTGTGCGCTGAACTCATCGTCGACGTGGCTGTGTTGGGGGCTCGACGGATCGATTCAACCCACTCCGACGGGCCTCACCGCTAGCGTCCTGACCGCCTGGCAGTGGACCGGGAGCCCCGTCGTCGTCGGGACCCGCGTGTTCGAAATATCTGGACTAGGTGGATCAAACCCGGGACTGGTGTACTGCTACGACTTCGCGACCAACGCGGCCTGCACGACGGCCACGGGACACTTCCCCTTCACCGTCGCCAACACGACGAGCACCTACACCCTGACGGCCGACTCTCAACGTCCCACCTGTATCTGGATTAACTCCGACGGAGGATCGGCCCAGATTCAGAACTTCGACGCCCTCACCGGTGGGTCCTGCGCCAACGCCCCGGTCCGGGTATTCGCCTCGTCCTTCGTCGAGCCCTACCAGGCGTGCGTTCCCACCGCCTTTAACACCATCAGCCTGACCGCGGGAAATATCGCGACGAGTCCGGCACCCACCCTGTCCTTCACCAACGGCAACGGAGTCGTCATCGACGGACCGTACCCCTTCAACACCTCCGGGGCTCACCCGACAATCGACCTCACCTCGCTGGCCTACCCGACACCCATCAATCTTTCGACTCAAGCACCTCTTCCGCAGTTCGTTTTGAATCTCACTCCCGGCACCAGTGGTCTCGGGACGGTGAGCGTAGAGGTCAGTTGGAGCGGAAGCCCACTCGGCCAGTGCAGCCCCGGCTACGCGGGCCCGGCGCCCGCGACCTCGGCGGCGTCCGGGGTCGCGAACACCTCGGCCCAGTTCAACGGGTCGGTGAACAACACCTCGTCCGACACGGTGACTCCGGTCCAGTTCTGTTACTCGACCACGAACTTCAACTCGGGTCAGTGCACCGGGACTACCGTAACTGCGGTGGCGGGCACCGTGGCCGGATCAGTCACCCCCTACAGTGCGGCGATAACAACCCTGGCGCCCTCGACGACCTACTACTACGAGTTGGTCGCGACTGACTCCACGACCAGTTCTCCACTCTACGGAGGGGTCCAACAGTTCACGACCGGACCCATCGCGACGACCAGTCCGGTGTCGTCGCTCAGCAACACCGCGGGAACGCTGAACGGATCTCTCTACAATCCCGGCGGAAACACGTTCTCCGCGGTGAACTTCTGCTACCAGACGACCTCCTTCACCTCGGGCGGGTGCAGCGGTACTACCGGCACCCTCGGAACCGCGTTGGCGGGATCTTCGTCACCGTCGGGGACTGCCTACTCCCTCGCCCTCACGGGACTACACCCCGGTTCGACTTACTACTACGAACTGGAAGCGACCGACTCGACGACCACGACGACGCTCGACGGCGGAGTCCAGCACTTCATCGCGGCGCCAGTCACACGAACGAGCGCGGCGACCGCCGTGGGAGACACCACCGCCACCATTGACGGATCGGTCTATAACCCCAACTCGGATACCCAGACCGCCCAGTTCTGCTACGCCGCAACCGCCTTCACGACCGGCAACTGTTCGACGACCACTGGCCATCTCACGGCGACGGCGGTGGCTGGATCGAGCAACGCCTCCACTACTCCGTACTCGGCCGCCCTTACGGGCCTCACGCCGGGAACCACCTACTACTACGAACTCGTGGTGACCGACACCACCACGTCGAGTACCTACAACGGTGGAGTTTTCTCTCTGGCGACGGGACCGACCGCCACTACGGGCGGGGCACTCAACATCCAACCCACCACCACCGCTTTGTCAGGCTCGATCTACAACCCGGCCGGAGACGCATTTACCTCCGTGCAGTTCTGTTACCAGACGACGCCCTTCACCACGGGTAACTGCGCGGGAACGACGGCGACCGCCGTGGCCGGTACGACGACGGGATCGACGACGGCTTACACCTACACGGCCAGTTCACTCGTTCCGGGATTGACGTACTACTACGAACTTGTGGCCACTGACTCGGCCCTGACTCCGAGCGTGTACGACGGTGGGGTTCAACAGCTCGTGACCGGGCCGGTTGTAACGACGGCTCAGGCGGGGAGTGTGACGTCATCCTCCGCGACGCTGCTCGGTTCGGTGAACAACCCGAACAACATGGGACTAAGGGCGGTTGACTTCTGCTTCCAGGCGACACCCTTCACCTCCGGCAACTGCGCGGGCACGATACCAGCCACCGCGGGATCCACGACTGGAACCACCACGTCCTATTCGGCGAATGTGACTGGAATGTCCGGCTTCAGCCGGTACTACTACGAGTTGGTGGTCGCTCCGAGTACGGCCGGCGGACCCTTCTACGGCGGAGAGGACACTTTCCAAACGGCGGGAATCGCCCCGACGATCACGAGCGCGACCATCACGGGAACCCCGACGGTCGGACAGACCCTGACGGCTCACTCAAGTGGCGTCGGTGGGGCTCCCACCCCCACCGAGTCCTACCAGTGGTACGACAACGGCCAGGCCATCCCCAACGCGACCGGATCGACCTACCTCGTCACGAGCGCTGACTACAACCAGCCGATCACGGTGATCATCACCGAGAGCAACGGCGTGGGTAGTGCCGCGAGCGCCACCAGCTCTCCGACCTCGAACGTGGCCGGTCTCGCCCCGACGATCACGAGCGCGACCATCACGGGAACCCCGACGGTCGGACAGACCCTGACGGCTCACTCCACTGGCGTCACG
>JABEUS010000018.1 GCA_013044285.1 Acidimicrobiaceae bacterium | reverse complement strand
TTTTTTTTTTTTTTTTTTTTTTTTTTTTTTTTTTTTTGTTTTTTTTTTTTTTTTTTTTTCTTTTTTTCGTGGTTTTCTTGCGATGTTTATATTCTTTTGTTTTATCTGGACCCTCCTCCTCCGAGACGTCGTGCGCCTCTGATTCGAGGAGGACCGCGATACCGTCTCGCACTTCGAATCGACGACGACGACGCGGGTTGTAGAGAACTCCCCGTGACGCCAGGTACACGAGGGGCTGGTGATCAACCGGGTCGACTAGGTGGGCGAGGAGAAGTTCGTCGAGCACGGCTAGGCCAGCTGAGAGACGAGCGCCAGGACCTCGTCGGTGTGTCGTGCGCACTCTTCCACACTCGCCGCTTCCACGTTGAGACGCAGCAGGGGTTCCGTATTGGAGGGTCGAAGATTGAACCACCAGTCCCCGTAGTCGGCGCTGAGGCCGTCGAGCTCGTCAATGGAGGCTCCGTGTTCGCGCACCGCCTCACGAACCGCGATCACGGCGGCCGCCGGATCGTTCACTCGAGTATTGATCTCACCCGAAGCGACGTAGCGCTCGAAGGGCTCCACCATCTGAGAGAGCGGCCCCTCGAAGGTGCTGAGCATCTCGAGGACCAGCATCGCCGTGATGATGCCCGAGTCGGCGCGATAGTTGTCACGGAAGTAGTAGTGCCCGGAGTGCTCGCCGCCAAAAACCGCGTTGGTCTCCGCCATGACCTGCTTGATGAAGGAGTGCCCGACGCGCGTACGCACGCCGACTCCCCCCCGTTCGGCGATGATCTCGGGAACGGCCTTCGAACAGATCACGTTGTACAGGATGGTCGAGCCCGGATTCTTTGCCAGGAGTGACGCCGCCACGAGGGCCGTCGTCGTCGAACCCGAGATGGGGCGCCCCGTCTCGTCAATGAGAAAGACCCGGTCGGCGTCTCCGTCGAAGGCCAGTCCGATATCGGCGCCCGACTCTACGAGCCGGGCCTGGAGGTCCACGAGATTGTCGGGGTTGAGCGGATCGGCGGGGTGATTGGGGAAGGTGCCGTCCAATTCGGCGTACATCAACTCAACCTCGAAGGGAAGTCCGGCAAAGACCTTCGGAGCGACGAAGCCCCCCATTCCGTTCGCCGTATCCGCCACAATCCGCAGGGAGCGTAAACGAGTCAGGTCGACGAAGGAGTGCACGTGGTCGACCCAGGCCTGAAGAACGTCGCCCGGAACGAGGGCCGCCAACTCCCCCGTCGCGGGAGCGTCGTAGTAGGTCCGAGTCGCCGCCTCAATCTCGCTCAACCCGCTCTCGGTACCAATCGGTCGAGCCCCGGATAAGCAGAGCTTGATTCCGTTGTACTCGGCCGGATTGTGCGACGCCGTGAACATGGCGCCGGGGGCGTCGAGAAAACCCGTCGCGAAGTAGAGCAGGTCGGTCGAGGCGAGGCCGATATCGACGACCTCCACACCTCGCGAACGCGCCCCTTCACTGAAGGCCTCCACGAGGGAGTCTCCCGAGGGACGCATATCTCGGGCGACGACGACGCGCGGAGTCTTGACGAAGTCCGCGAACGCGGAGCCCACCGCGCGACATACTCGCTCGTTTATCTGATCCGGGTAAGTTCCCCGGACGTCGTACGCCTTAAAGATCGCCCGAGTGTCCATGAGGGCTCATGATAGCCCTCGTTCGCCCCCGTCTTCGTATCGACACGACGACGGTGCCCACTCCGATCAGGGCTAGAACGCCACTGAGGAGAGAGCCGAGCCGCACCGCAGTGTCCGCGCCGTAGGTCAGCGAGACGTCGTGAGAGGTCGGAATGACCACCATGAGGTTGGGACTGACCCGGAAGGGTCCGAGAGCCCCCGCGACGTGCCAGCGGGGATAGTAGGAGACCTTGACCAGCACCGGTTTATCGAGAGTCGTCACGCGGAAGGCCACGCGCTGGGTACCTACCGTCAGGTTCGTCACCGTGGTCGGCGTGAACGAAGTCGCGGGCGGGTTAATGACGGGGACCGAAGCCTGGTGACTCCACGACTGGGGACCCGTGGCGGCGAGCAGGGTCGACCATCGACTGGGGTCGAGCCACCACGCGACGTTGGCGTTTTGCCAACTCACCCGGGTGTTTAAGGAGGAGACCACGACGGGGTTGCGACTCAGGCCCACGACCAGAGGTGACGACTTCACGAGAAAGACGTGCCAGGTCACTCCGGGCGAGGGCCAGTGCTGAGTCGTGACCAGGGGTACGAGAGCGGGGTCGCGCTCGGCCTGGGCGAGTACGGAGGGCGAGAAGGCGATGAAGTAGCGAACTCCCAACATCTGGAGATGTTGGACCCCCTCAGTCACGTTGAGTGGTCCGTAGGGCAGTCCCACTTGGGCCTCACTCGGGGTCGCCGAGAGTTCCGCCTGATTGAGGAAGTGGTAGGGCACCGTCGGCGAGGACTCAAAGTAGAGACCCTCCATGGAGTCAATGCAGTTGTTCGTCCAGTAGGGCAAGAGCATGAGAGCCATGGGAGTGCCGAACCGATTCTCCGAACTGGAGTACTCCCACATCGCTCGACCACATCCGTAGGTTCTACCCACCGCCGCCATCGTGGACATGAGGTCGTGATACTCCGGCCAGGCGGCTTTACCTTGGTACCCCGAGTAGTTCCACGACGCCCAGTTAGTGACTTGGTTTCCCGACGTGTTGAGATTGAGCGCGGTCGCGAACGCCGGCACCAGCCCCGGGACCGTCGACAACACCCCGGCCATGACGATGGCGGCCGACGCGTTGGCCAGGCGCGCCCGGCGCTCCTCGCGACGCAGCTCGCCTCGCCAACCCTCGTCGGAGACCTCCAAGGACTCTTCGAACTCCGCTTCGACACGCCACCAGCGACGAGGTAGGTGAGCGGACCACGCGGCCGCGAGTGTCGCCACGCCCCAACCCGCCAACAGGTGAATCCCGATAAACCAGAAGGGGATCAGTCGTTCGTTCCAAATCACGCTCTGGGGATCGACGACGAAACCGACGAGAGAGCCCACACTCCAACCCGCGAGGAGGAGTCCCAGACGACGACGCGTGACCAGGGCGACCACCAGACCGACTCCCGCTAAGACGATGACCCACCGGTCTCCCCCGGGCGTTCCCGTCGTCGTCCACCACCCCAGAGTGGAAAAGACCGCGTGAACGCTCGAGACGTCGAGATTGGTGTAGCCCATCGAGTTGGTGAGTTGCTGGGACGTCGCGAAGGGCCAGAGCCACCACGCGGAGAGTCCCGCCGACAAGAGACCCGCCCCGAGAGCGAAGCGCCACGGACGCGCGAGGTCTCCGCGTTCGGGCATCTCGTCTCGAGCACCGTGTCCGAGTCGCTGGTACGTCTCCACCAACACGATCCACACGACCATGACGATCGCGAACATCCAGGGGAGCACGTGCGCGAACAGGGTGAGCGCGAGAAAAATAGCGGCGGGCCAGTATCCCCGCCCGGTGCGGACCCCTCGACCGAAGTACCCGAGGGCAATAAAAGCGAGCGCGAGGGAGAGAGAGAAGGCGTACTCCCCGGCCATCGTGGAGTAGAGGTTGCCCCCGTCGATCGTGAACGTGGTGTCGAAGAGGAACGGCAGAGTGGACATCGCGAGCGCCAGGGGCACGGGTCGGGGTGCCCGAAAGAGTCGAGCCATCACGTAGGCCCCCACGGGCATCAGAACCGAACCGAGGATGGTCGCCCACTTGAAGGCGACGGCGAACGAGACGACGTAACTCAACAAAAGTGCCACGTAGTCGGGCAACACGAAGTAGTAGCTGTAGGCGGGCATACCGGCGAACCACCCCGGATACCACGGAGTCACGTGCCACCAGTCTCCCTGGGAGCGCAAAAAAGCCGGGAGGGCCACGTGAGCTCCGGTGTCGCCCCCGGTGAGAAGTGAACCCGACACGAGTAAGGAGGGGTGGAGTGACCACAGGGTCACCACGATGACGGTCAGTATTCCTACCGCGTCAATGACTCCGAGGAGGGTGATACGCCGTTTCACGAATGGGCCCGTTGGGCGACCAGAGCTACGAGAGCGATGCCGTTAAACCCCACGTGAGTACACATCGAGGGAACGAGTCGTCCGGTCCGCGTCACCACCACCGTCAGCACCCATCCCAACAACACGAGTCCGGGGAGTTGAATCCACTCTCCGTGGGCGAGCCCGAAGAGGGTCGCCGACGCCAGCGAACTAAGCCACCAGCGGGCCCGCGAGGGCTCCGACCCGAGAAAGCCGCGAAAGAGAACCCCCCGAAAGAGCCACTCCTCAAAGATGGGTGCACCGACGGCGGTCATGAGGGCGAGCAGGACGAAGGTCGATCCCCGAGATCCGTCAAAGATTTTGTGAACGGGCTGGCTGAGGTGGACGAGGTGAAACGGGGCGTAGATGAGGGCGACCACACCCTGCAACGCCACTCCGAGCAACAGGTAGCCAACGTCACTCCAGCGAAGCCGCCACGCACTGGGCCAGGGATCGACCACCCCACGAGAAAAAGCCAACCAGGTTCCGATGGCGAAGCCACCCCAGAGTCCCACGAGACCCGTAGCCGTCGCCCACCACGGGGGGCTCGCCGAGGTGAGAACCGCCGTTGCCCCCGCGGGGTGCACGAGAGCGACCACCACTCCCTGCAAGAGGACCGCCAACAATTGACCCGCCACGAACGCCAAAACGGCCGCCACCACGACTTGGGCGACTCGCCGAATCTCTCCGTCGCGAGGGGGGTTCATCAGACCCAACGCTAACAACTTGTTAAACGAACTCCCGCCGCGGGTAGCACCGCGCTCGCGCGCCTCTAGATTGGGGAACGTGACATCTCCTGGTCCTTCCAAGACTCCCCCGAAGCGCTGGTTACCTGGTGGGGACAAGCCGTCGTCGCCCCAGAGCCGCGGGCGCCTCATTCTCGGTCTCGCCGCCGCCTTCATCGTCGGTTTCATGATCCTCAGCTCGGTCTTAAGCAGCCATACGACCAACTCCTTGAACTACTCCCAGTTGCTCACCCACGCGAAGAACAACCAAGTGGTGTCCGCCTCGATCAGTAACTCCAACGGAATCATCACCGGCCAGTTGCTCAACGGGACGAGTTTCACCACGACCGGGCCCTACCCGGTGCTCTCCGACGAGGTCGCGACCCTGCGGGCCGACAACGTCACGGTGACCTTCGCCAACCCCTCCAACTTTGCCTCGGCCCTCCTGCCCTACCTGATCTGGATTCTGCTGATCGGGGGGTTCATGTTCTTCCTCAACCGTCAGGCCCGGGGGCAGATGAACGGGATGATGTCGGTCGGACGCTCCAAGGCGAAGCAGTTCTCCGAAGATCACCCGAAGACCACCTTCTCGGACGTCGCGGGCTACCTCGGCGTGAAGCAGGAGATTTCCGAGGTCGTCGACTTCTTGAAGAGTCCGGGCAAGTTCACCAACCTGGGTGCGGTGATTCCGAAGGGGCTCTTACTCGTGGGCCCTCCCGGAACCGGTAAGACTCTGCTCGCGCGGGCGGTCGCCGGCGAGGCCGGAGTTCCCTTCTTCTCCGTCTCGGGATCCGACTTCATGGAGATGTTCGTGGGAGTTGGCGCGAGCCGGGTCCGCGATCTCTTCTCCACCGCTCGTAAGCAGGCGCCCGCCATCGTCTTCATTGACGAGATCGACTCGATCGGTCGAAAGCGCGGAGCGGGCCTCGGCGGAGGTCACGACGAGCGCGAACAGACCCTCAACCAGATGCTGTCGGAGATGGACGGATTCGAAACCTCTCTGGGCGTGGTCGTGATTGCCGCAACGAACCGCCCCGATGTCCTCGACCCGGCCCTCCTTCGACCGGGGCGCTTCGACCGACAAATTGTTGTTCCACTCCCCGACCTCGAAGAGCGCACGCCCATTTTGCAAGTGCACACCAAGAACAAGCCCCTCGACGCCAGCGTGGACTTGACGATGGTCGCCCGGGGAACTCCCGGCATGAGTGGCGCCGATCTCTCCAATCTGGTGAACGAGGCCGCCCTCCACGCAGTTCGTCGGCACTCCGTCACCATCACCATGGCCGACTTCGAGAACGCACGGGATCGCGTCATGATGGGTCAACAGCGCGACACGATGGTGTTGACGGTCCCCGAACGCGAGCGCATCGCCTACCACGAGAGTGGACACGCCCTCCTGGCCTACGTATTGGACAAGACCGACCCTCTCCACAAGATCACGATTATTCCTCGAGGGATGGCTCTCGGAGTCACGATGACGTTGCCCGAAGAGGACCGCCACATCATGGCCCGAGGTCACCTCGAAGACTCCTTGTGCATGCGCATGGGTGGGCGCGTCGCGGAGTTGCTCGTCTACGGAGATCTCTCCACGGGAGCGGCCGACGACCTGCAACGCAACACGGAGTTGGCTATCCGCATGGTCCGCGAGTGGGGTATGTCGAAGGAGATCGGGCCGATGGCCTGGGGCTCCAATAATCAGGTCTTCTTGGGTGAAGATCTCATGCACCAGCGGGACTACTCCGACCACACCTCCCAGGTGATCGACGACGAAGTAGAGCGCATTCTGCGAGAGCAGGAGTCCCGGGCGATCGAGGTTCTCACTCTGCACCGCCGGGGACTCGAAGCTCTGACCCGCGCCCTTCTCGAGCACGAGACCATCGACGGGGAAGAAGCGGCTCGCCTCATTGACGAGGCCTTCGGCGAGCCGGTGCACCCGGCCGGGACCCGGACCGTGAGCTCCATGGGCTACCTCGGACGAGGACCAGTGGACGCGACCCGCGAGTCCATCTCGGCCGCGCAACCGGCCACTCCCCCCACGTGGGACCCGCCGACTCTACCCTCGGTGTAGGGAGTTCACCACCGCAATCCCTAACGGGTTAGACGGCAGAGTCGCGGTCATCGCGATCACGGGGCGTGACGCCTCCACGACGAGAGACGCGTTCGTTAACTCACTACGCCGTCCGAGAAGCTGTCCCAGCGACTGGGTCGACCGGGCCGGTAGGTTCCAGTAGCCCGAGCGCACGACCCGGGCGGCGCGAAAGAGTCGCCATCCGACTCGCTCGGAGGTCGACGAGTCGTTCACGATCATCGCCGCGCTATATCCCTGACCCGTGACGTCACTCAGCACGTCCTCCTTACCGGGTATGGGCAGCCCCGACACCAAGAGTCCGTGGGAGGTTCCCGTCGAGAGCGACCACGAGACGGGCGCGGTGGAGTTACCCACCACCGAGACGAGACCCGTCGGAGCGATCGCGGTGTTCGGAGCGAGGACGACCTTCGCGGTACCGAACGCCGGCACCGCCACCGTTTGTGGGGCCAACGAGAAACCGCGTTGGTGGATAGTGACGCCCACCGAGACGGGCGCCGGGTTCGGGTTCGAGATTCGAATCTGGGTTTGTGCTCCCCGAGCGACCGTGACGAGAGCGAAGGGGGCTCGTGTGTCGAGGTGTCCCGATCCCGAGAGCATGGAGGCGACCGACCCGGAGAGTTGGTCTCCCGCCACGACGAGGGAACCTCGCAGTACCTGCACCTGAACTCCGACGTTCGCCGTCGCGACGACGTAGGTGCCCAGATTGACCGTGGTCACGGCGTGGGGGCCGACCGTGATTCCTTGAAGCGGTGCGGGGGCCTGGTAGCCGGCGTTAGAGAAGGTGAAGATATTAAACACCGAAGCCGTGGCCGTGGGGTTGTAGATCACGAGGAGGGCCTTGGAGCCCACCGTGGTGTCAAAACCCGCCCCGTACCATGAGGTCGTCCCCGCCGAGCTGCACGGCGCACTCACTCCCTCGGTCGTCACGACCTCTCCCGCGTCGACGCCTCCGCCGAGAATCTGAGCCGCCACCGCGTACGTCGTTCCGTGGACGAGCGCGTCGGGTTGGAGAAGGAATCTCCCGTGCGCGCCGAGCACGAAGTTCGTCGAGTTGGCCGTCTTCGCTCCGGTAGCGGTGACGCGGGCGATCACGTGACGAGGGTGAGAGGTGGTATTGATAAAGGCCACCACCCCGTGAAGTCCGCCGGCCGCATTGGTGAGCCCGGTGCAGTAGAGCGCGCTGGACTGGACATTGGGGCCCACGGCCACCGGGGTCGAGACCGAGTTGGACGGGTGGGAGAGGAGCGTCGCCGCGATACTCCCCGCGATCCCCACCACGGTGAGACCCACCACGAGGCGCGCCCGACGACGTTCAACCACGACTTCTCCCCCGTCGAGCCGATTGACGACCCGTGAAGAGCCATTCGAAGCGCGTGATCCACCCAAAACCGAGACCGACGACGAGCCACAGCAGCAGCGTGACTCCGGCCAAAATGCCGTTCCACGGGAACCGGCGCATGACCAACACGGCGCTCGACTTGTTCGAGGTGGGCGCCAGACTGAACGACGGAGCCCATCCGTCCAGGACCGCCTTAGTGACTCGGTCGCCCGTCACTCGAAGAGAGAACGCGCTGGCGGGGGCGTATCCCGCTTCCAGGGTGGTACCCGGCGTCACGGTTCCCGGGACACCGAGCGCCCCGAGTACCGAGTGCCAGGGTTGCCCCGTCGAGGACCGGGCCCGCACGACACCGTTGAATTCGGCGTTGGAGAACACTTCGACCGCCGGACTCGACAACGTCAACGAGAGGTCGACTTGTTGATTAAGCGCGGGAAGCAGGTTCCCGGGCACCGCTTCGACCGGTGAGCTCTGGACCCCCTCCAACTGGGGGGCGGCGGACTGCATGACGACGATGGTGGAGATACCGGCCGGAGCGAGCAGCTGGCCGAGGTAGACCGTCTGCCCACGGAGGGCCTCGCGCAGGGCGGCGAGAAGTGGGTCAAAAGTAGCCGACGTGGGCGGTGCGAAAAGGTTCGAACCCCCCGGCAACCCCCCGGTCGAGGTGGCGGCCACGAGGCCGGGCACCACGGCCCACCCCGCGGCCGGAATCACTGAGGGTGCCCCCAACCACAGGACCCGATTCCCCGGAGAACTCGCCACCGCGGTGAGTGAACCCGCCGCGGAGGTGGTCGGAAGATCGAAGCGACCGCTCGCGACCACGGTGACGTAGCCCAGCGGAAGAGCCAGGGTCGCGATGGCGGCGAGGGGGGCCACCACCCGGCGCCACTCACGGCCCGGGGACCCAAGATCGTTCTCCAGAGCGGCCAGCGCGTAGCCCGACAACAGCGCGAGACAGAGTCCGTAGAGGACGAAGAGGACGTTGACATCGGGGGTGAAGGTTCCGGCCCAGTGGTGGGACGATACTGTCGCGAGTACCAAGGAGACCGACGCCGCGAGTCCGAGTCCGGACACGACGGGCCGTCGTTCGGCCCGCACGAGTACGAGGGCGACGAGAGCGAGGCCCGGGGCGACCCAGCCCCACCAGGTCGCCCCGTAGGAGCCGTTGACTCCACGCAGGAGATTGGTGACTGAGGGGGCTTCCCAGGGGCCCGTCGGGAGTCCGAAGACGGCGAAGAGCTTACGTCCCGCGAGAACGGTGTCCACGCTCAGTGGAGCGAGCAGAATCGCCACATTCGTGATGAGCGCACCCGCCAAGCGTCGAGTTCGGTGTGGTCTCGCCTGGGGTCGCGTCAGTACTCCGACCGAGACGACGACCACGAGGACCACGAGGAGGGTGGCCGGGGCGAGGGCGCTCGCGAGGGCGCACAGAACGAAGAGGCTCATTCGTTGTCCCGCCTCCGTCGAGCGCCATCCGCGATGCCCGAAAGGAACGGGAGCGGGGTAAGCGACTTCTCGGAATCCGGGAACGGCGAGGACTTCAAAGACTCGACGAACGATGAAGGGCAGCATGGAGACCACCACGAGTACATCCGTGCGACCCTGAGCGATCATGTTGAGCCCGCTCGGCGCCACGAGGTACGCCACGACCGCGACGATGCGGGCCCGATTAGAGACCCGTCCCTTAAGAAGCCGGGCTACCCCCAAAGCCCCGAGGGGGACTGCGCCCACCAGAGCCAGGCGCGGAAGGATGCCCATTCGCCCGAGCACCAAGGTGCCGGCGGCTGCGAGCACACCGTATCCGGGCATCCCCGGGGCCCCCGACCCGACTCCGCTCGCGCTCCAGGAGGCGAAGAAGTGTCGCCAGTTACTCCACCAGGAGTCGAGGGGGGCGAGTCGCCCGACGAGGGGCAAGTGGGTCGTCAGGAGGTTGCGCGATCCGATCACCCACATCAGGCCCACCAGGGCCACGGCGAAGACCTGAGCCCGAAAGGAGGTGAGAAAACGGGAGGGTTTCATCGCTCGAGGAGCACTCTGAAGGCCCTCATCGAAGACCTCGTCGTCCGAAAAGGCCGCCGCGAAACCGACCCCGGAGTCCGGATCATCGCGGAGGGCCGGGTCTGGTGTCACCTCGGGCCAGATGCCGGACGTCGAGTTAATCCCCTCACGGATCAGCGAGAGGATGATTTGTTGCAGTCGGCTGGCCCCGGTCACTTGCAAGCGGGCCAGGTCGTGGTCGGAGAGAACCCGGACCCGACTCAGTTCTCGACGCCTCGTTCGGACTCGACTGCCCTGTCGAAGAAGCCAGCGCCACGAGCCGAGGATGGCCATACGGCGATCGCGATCTCTCATAGCGAGTGCGACGAGGGTCTCCAACCCGTCCATGACCGCCAACACCAGCAGGATCCAGAGGCTGCGCCACAGACGCCAGCCGGACGCCACCACCAACAGTTGGTGACGCCGTTGGAGTTCGTGGGGCGATACTCGTTTCGCGGCGCGCAGCGCGATCGGGCGCTCTCCCGTACTGATGGTCTCTCGGTGAGCAATCCGGGCCGAGGGTGCGACCACCACCCGAGCTCCGGCGACCTGCGCTCGCCAGCAGAGGTCCAGGTCCTCACCGAGGAGGGGAATCACCGGGTCGAATCCCCTCAGAGTCCTAAAGAGGTCCGCACGAATAAGAGTGACGCCCCCCGGAGCGACGAAGACGTCTCGCTCGAGGTCCTGCTGACCGTGATCGACCTCCCCGTCTTCAATACGGTCCCGCACCACGCCGAAACGGTCACAGGTTTGTCCGACGTGTACGAGGACGAGGGGGTCGTGGTAACTGACGACTTTCGGGGTCACGATCCCGGCGTTCGTGCGAAACGCCGTCTCCACCATGATGGCGACGACATCGTGATCCAATCGAACGTCGTCGTGACAAATAAGGAAGAAGGCCGACCCTTCCACCATGACCGCCGCACTGTTCACGGCGGCGGCGAATCCGAGGTTCTCCTCGAGGGAACGAACGAACGCTCCGGGGGCGACCGCACCCACTCGCTCGGCGGTGGCGAGGGCCCCACCGTTCGCTATCACCAGAATGGACATCTCCGGATAGTCCTGCTGAACGAGGGAGGTCAAGGTGGATTCGAGGCCCGGGCCCTCCCCCGTCGTCACCACGATGGCAACGACGGCGGGGGCGCGAGACTCCATGGGTCAAGGCTAGTTCTCGCTGACCGCCGGGTCCGGGCCTCCGCCTTCGGTCCCCGGCGTCCCGGTTCACTGCACAACGTGATTAGGGACGCACCTCCAGTCGACGACGCACGTCGTCCACCACATCTCGCAAGGTCGAAGCCCAGGGCAGCTCCGCGCGCCATCGCGTCTCTCGACACAGTGCCTCGGCGCTGCCGATCAGCACGGGATTCTCCACCGGTCGTAGGAGACTCGACTCCACTACTAGTCGAGCGCTCGGGTAGATCACGTCGCGCAACTCATCCGCGATCTCTCGAATGGACCGACCCACCCCGCTCGCGACGTTGTACGTCGCCCCCGGGACACCCCGCTCTCCCGCGGCCAGGTACGCCCGCACGACGTCGCGAACGTCCGAGAAGTCTCGTCGCGCCTCCAGGTTCCCGACGGGGATCTCGGAGTCCCCATCACGGAGTGCTCGTAGAAGGCGAGCCGCGAACGCCGGCACGACGAAGCGCTCACTCTGTCCCGGTCCGGTGTGGGTGAAGGGGCGCAGAATCACCACCTCGAGATCCTCGGTAAAGCGACGAGCCACCTCCTCCGAACGGGCCTTCGTCTCGGCGTAGGGGTTCACGGGACGCAGCGGAGAGTCTTCAGTCAGGGGTACCTCATCGGGGGAGACCACCCCGTAGACCTCGGCGCTGGAGACCACGAGGCACCGTGCCCCCGGTCGGGCCCGGACGAGGGCGGTAAGGACCCGTTCGGTACCCCCGACATTCACGTCGTGGTACTCCTCGGGGCGCTCCCAGGAGTCCGCCACGCTACTGAGGGCGGCCAGGTGGATCACCACCTCGGGGCGCGCCCGAGCGATGACCTCAGCGAACTCTGCGGAACGTACGTCCAACGATCCGTCGACGGGGACGACCGGGTCACCTCGACGGCGAAGTTCCCCAATCAGGTGCTGTCCAACGAAGCCTGATGCACCGGTCACGAGGTACGACGTCACGTACGGGCCGCCTCGTAGGCGACGAGGTGGCGGCGGGCGCTCTCTTCCCACGTGAACTCTCGCGCGCGGGCCACACCGCGCGCCCGGCTCGCCGGGTCCGCCCCCGCACCGTCGAGGGTCATTTCGAGTGCCTGAGCGAGTTCCTCGACGTCCCCGGGAGTCACGAGAGTGGCACACCCCCCCGCCACCTCCTCCATCACCGTTGCCCGAGTCGTCACCACCGTGGCTCCACAGGCCAACGCCTCCAGTACGGGAAGTCCGAACCCCTCGCCTCGAGACGGGTAGGCGACGACGGTGGCTCGTCGTAGCAGGGGCCCGAGGAGGTCGTCGGGAACAAAACCCATTCGACGCACCCGGGAGCTGACTCCCGCTCGTTGACACAACTCGTCCACGTGGACTCCCCAGCCCTCTTGACCCACCAGCCAGAGTTCGGCGTCGGGTTGTCGAGACATCACGCGGGCGAACGCACTGACCAAGGTATCGACTCCCTTACGCGGTTCGAGAGTACCGACGAAGAGAACCACCAGCCCGACGCCGTCGAGTCCCGCGTCGTGGAGGCGACTGGCGTCGTCAACTCCCTCGGGACTGAATCGGGTGAGATCGACCCCGTGGGGAGCGACGATGACGCGACCCCGCGGACGCAACTCGCGAAACTCATCGGCGGTCGTCTCGCTCACGCACACCACGGCACTCGCTCGTCGGGCGGCGCGAGAAATCGCTGACCGAAAGAAACGGACCTTGGCCGGCTCGTGCCACTCGGGATGGGTGAAGAACGTCATGTCGTGAATGGTCACGACGACGGGAGTGCGAGTCAGATACGGCATCGTGTAGTGGGGTGAGTGCCACACGTCGGAGCGCCGAGCGGGTGGACTCCAGCCCAACCAGAACGCCTCTTCGAGGAGTCGAAGGGGACGAGGAGTCGAGACGAGTCCGGTCACCGTCGTTCCGGGAACGCGCCAACGATCTTCGTCGTCGCGTCGCGTGACCAACTCCAGGTCGACCCCGTCGAGATGGCGGGCCAACTCGGCCACGTACCGTCCGGCCCCGGCGAGACGGACGGGAGCCGCTGACACGTCGAGCGCGACTCTCACGACCACGCCGCCAGATGATCTCGCGCGCAGTTCGCCCACGTCAGTTCGGCCACCGACTGGCGACGGCGCTCTCTCGCGGCGGGATCGGAGGAGGTGGCGAGGGCGAGGAGGAGTCCCTCGGCGATCTCGTCCACTTCGTGAGCCGAGACGCGCACCGCGGTCTCGTTCGTCGCGACCGAGGGGACGACCGCCGAGACCACCACCGCGGTCCCTTGATAGAGAGCCTCGACGGGAGGTAGGCCGTAGCCCTCGGCGACGGGTACGTAGGCCACGACCGTCGCGTCTCGGTAGAGGCCGAGGAGGAGTTCGCGAGACTGACGTCCTAACACGACGGCGTCGCCCACGTCGACGTGGCCCCACCCACTCGGGCCCACGAGTACCAGTGGTCCGAGTTCGGAGGTCTGGGCCCGAGCGGCCCGGTGCGCGCGTACGAGGGCCGGCACGTTCTTACGCGGCTCGAGTGTACCGACGTAGAGGGTGTAGGGGCCCGTCACCCCCCGCTCTCCCAACGCGCGTCGAACCTCCCGGGGCTCGGCCGGTTGTAGGCCCGATTCGTCGACGCCCAGCCGGGTCACAAATATCCGCTCCGAATCGACACCCATCTCGCGGAGTCGACTGGGGAGGAGCGGCGACGAGGCGATAATGCGCAGTGAGTCGTCACGAATTATCCGCTGGAGGCGGGCCTCGTGAAACGTAACGCCTCGCGGGGTGGAGGACCCGGGTTCGTCTCGCCACAAGACGTCGTGCAGCGCCGCAGTGTGGCGGGCTCTCTTGCCCCCTCCTCCGAAGGGTCCGGCCATCGACGTCGCGTGCACGACGTCGATGTCTCGGGGCACGCCGACCGGTACGCGAGACCACCCGCGCGTCAACGCTTTGATGCTGAGCGGAGCCGAGTGGTGGGCGACGCCGGGCTGAACTGCTCCGCTGCCTCGAGGTCCCAGGGTCACGATGTCCGATCCCCAGCCAATCTCGACCAGCCCGGTGACGAGTCCTCGCGCGTAGGAACCGATCCCACCCGGCTGGGCCCGGGAGAGTTGTTCGACTGCAATCGCGACTCTCACCTCGACACACTTGCGGACATGGCGTGATACAGCTGGGCGTAGGCCGACGCCACGGACGGAGCCGAGTAGTCACTCGCGCGAGCAACCCCCGCGGCAATACAAATACGCCGCGTCGCCGAATCCTCCCAGAGTTCCTCGACGGCGCCCAGTGCATCGAGGGGCGATTCGACGAGGGTGGCCGCTCCGCTTAGAACTTCTCGCACCGTGGTCGACGCCAACGCCACAGTCGGAACTCCGGCCGCCAGGGCCGCCACGGCGAAACTGGGAAATCGAGCACCGTCGGTGAGCGACACCACCACGCGAGCCCGGGCGATCACCTCAGCCGCCTGGCGGCGCGAGAGGAGGTGGCCATCAAGAAAGGTACCGCGGAGAGAGGAGCGAAGAGAGTTCGAACCCACGACGGCGACTCGAGCGTGACGGCTCTGAGAAAAGGTCTGGAGCGCAGGCACCCACTCCATCAACCGGCGCGTCTCTCCCGCGACCGAAATAACCAGATGATTCCCGTCGCGAGTCAGGGGAACGTGTCCGACGACGGGCTTGACCACGAGAACTTCGGAACGCTCTAGTCCCAACATGGATTGAATCTCGTGTCGAGCCGCGTGGCTCGCGACCACCAGAGTCGCCCCTCGACGCACCGCCCGTACGAGTTGCACGACCCGCTGCGTGTCACTTCGACGACGACGTAGTGGACGAAGATCGTCGACGCTAATGACGAGCGGCACCCGATGGGTCGGTGGCGTAGCCACACCCGCCACGTGGACGAGGTCGACCCCCTCGATGATGTCATCGATGGATGGCCCCCAACTATGTCGCCAGAACGGCTCGTAGAGCCGGCGGGCCCGGACGCGGACTTCATTGGAACCCCGACTCGCGCTGCGGCTTCGGAATCGAACGAGGTCGAGATCGTCCCGTCGTTCCAGCGCGTTAGCCAGATCCGTCATCGAGTTTGCGAGGTACTCGAGAGAACCATCGAGATCGAGGGCGATACGCAGTCGATTCACTGAACCCACTCTCGCATCCGACTCGACCACTGCGGCCACATCTCGCGGGCCCAGGGACCAAAAGGAACGCTCGAGGTGGCGACGAGGGCACGACCCAGCTCTCGATCCACGAGCACCAGGGCCCCACTTTGTCCGAAGTGACCAAAAGCTCCCGGCGACCACGACCTCATCCAGTGATCCTTCGTTCCGTGAATCTCTGGACCGAGTCCCCACGGACAGGGGTCAAACCGTCCGAAACCGGGCACGACTCCACTCAGTTCAGCTCCGAAGGGCGTAATCACCCGCGTATCGCGATCCGACGAGAGAAGGTGGGGACTCAGCCACTCACCGGCGAGTCGGGCGAGGTCACTCGTCGAACCCGCCAGGCCGGAGCTGGCCCGTCCGAGCAGACTCGTGTGCTCCAGGCCCAAGGGATCGAGGACCCGCCCCGAGAGCCACGGGCCGAGGTCGAGGTCGCCGCGGGCCCAGTCGGCCGCCTGGTCGATTCCAATGTTGGAGTACACCCGCCGAGCGCCCGGTGGGTATCGCGGATCGCGCTCTTCTAGGCCGAATCCCCCGCAGTGGGCGAGTAATTGAGCGAAAGTCGCCCCGTTCTCAGCGACGACGTCGTCGTCGTGAACGGTTCCCTCGTCTACCTCTCGAGCACACGCCAGCGCCACGACGAGTTTCGTTACCGAGGCCCACGGGCGAATGTCCTCAAGATTCCCCGCACGAGCCAGCACCACGACGTCGTCGCCCACTCGGCAGAGGAGAACCACACTGGGCTCTCCCGGCCATCCGAGAGTGAGATCGGACGCGGTCACGACCTTCGATGTTACCGAGCGCCCTAGAGTCGTCGGGGTGATCGCGGTCCTGTGTGGTGGTGTGGGTGCTGCTCGACTCTTACGAGCGTGGCAGGAAAGAACGTCCGAAGAACTGGTCGGTATCGTGAACGTGGGTGACGACACGGAGATGCACGGACTGAACATCTGTCCGGACCTCGACTCGATCACCTACCACCTCTCGGGCCAACATAACGAAGAACTCGGCTGGGGGTTACGAGACGAGAGTTGGCGCACGATGAGCCGGCTCGAACTCCTCGGTGGAGAGACGTGGTTTCGTCTGGGCGATCTCGACCTCGCCACTCACCTCTACCGCACCGGCCGCCTACGCGCCGGAGCTACCAAGTCGGAGGTCACCCGCGAGATCACCGCGAGACTCGGGGTGACGATCACCCTTCGACCCGTGAGCGACGACCGTCTCGAGACCCGCTTCGCCACCGAGATCGGTGAGCTGAGCTTTCAGGAGTACTTCGTTCGGCATCGACACTCGGTTCCGGTCCAGCGGATTTGGTTCGACGGAGCGGACCGCGCCCGACCCGCTCCGGGAGTTCTCGACGCCCTGCGAGACGCCCGACGAGTTGTGGTAGCCCCCTCCAATCCTCTCGTGTCAATCGATCCCCTCCTCGAGGTCACCGGCGTTCGCGAGGTACTGAGCGAACGCGGAGACGCCATCGCTATCTCCCCTCTCATTGACGGACGGGCCCTCAAGGGGCCCGCGGACCGGCTGATGAGGGAACTCGGCCTCGAGGTCAACGCAGTGGGGGTGGCGCGCCACTACGCCCCCTGGCTCGGCACGATGGTTATCGACCATCAGGATGCGTCTCTGCGTTCACTGGTGGGCGCCACCGGTTGCGACGTCGTCGTGGCGGGCACCCTGCTCGACGACCCCGCGCAGGTGGACGAACTCGTGGCGGCCATCGGGTGAGTGAGATCCGGGTGCGAGCCCTTCCCGGAATTGGCGAAATAACGGAGGGGACCTCGCTCGTCGACGTCATCGTCGACGCCCTCGAGCGGTCCGGTCAGAACCTGATTGACGGTGATGTCGTCGTGGTCACTTCCAAGGTTGTTTCCAAATCCGAGGGCCGTGTCGTGACCTTCGACGGCACCGACGAGGCCCGCGAGCAGCTCATCGAGTCCGAGAGTCGACGAATCCTGCGACGACGAGGACCGTTGCGCATTACGGAGACCCACCACGGATTCGTCAACGCCAACGCGGGAATCGACCTCTCTAATACGGCGGAGGGAACGGCGGTTCTCCTGCCTCGCGACCCCGATCGCAGCGCGCGTCGCTTACGGGCCGACCTGCGCCGACGTCTGGGAGTCGAAGTCGGAGTCGTTATCACCGATACTTTTGGGCGGGCGTGGCGCCACGGAGTTGTCGACGTCGCCCTTGGCGCCGCCGGCGTCGTGAGCATTCTCGATCTGCGCGGGACTCGCGACGGCAACGGGCGGCTCCTCGAAGTCACTGAGGTGGCGCTCGTCGACGAAATCGCTGCGGCGGCGAACCTCGTCCTCGCTAAATCAGCCCGAACTCCGGTAGCGATTCTCTCCGGTTTAGACGAGTCCTACTTCGGCGAAGGTTCCGTGGCGAGAGACGTCGTGCGCCCACCTTCGGGCGACCTCTTCCGCTGAAACTAGATATCTCCGAGCTTGACTGACCCGGAAAGTCGGGAGTGCTCGGGGACGACGTACTCCGCCCCCACGACACAGGTGGGACCCAGGATCGAATGGGAGCCAATGACCGCTCGGGGCCCGACCAGTGAGTTGCGAACTTGTGCCCCGTCACGCACGATCGCCCCGGGCATCAGCACGACGTTCTCGAGCACCACTCCGGCCCCCACGACACAGTCTTCGTCGATGACCGCATTGCGGCTACGCACGCTCCGGGCCACGGTCGCGCTCGGGTGACGCCACGTGGTCCCGTCGAGGTGTTCGAGATGACGACCTACGTCGAAGCCGTGCAGAACGTCCACGTTGGCTTGAAGAAAGGACTCCGGAGTGCCCGTGTCAATCCAGTAGGCGTTGTCCACCATCGCGTAGAGCGAACCCTCACTCGCTAAGCGGGGGAATACTTCTCTCTCAACCGAGACGCGCCGGTTGGGGGCGATGGCGTCGAGAACCGAGGGCTCGAACACGTACGTCCCGGCGTTAATCAAGTTAGAGGGAGCGCTTTCGCGAGGGGGTTTCTCTACGAAGTCGCCCACGCGACCCTCTTCGTCGGTCGTCACGACTCCGTAGCGGGACGGATCGTCCACCTCGTGGAGCGCAATCGTTCCCGTGGCCTGGTGCCGGCGGTGAAAACTCACGAGAGTGCTCAGGTCAAGGTCGGTCAGCACGTCACCGTTCAGAACGAGGAACGTATCGTCAATTCCTGCCGTTTCGGCGGCGAAGCGTATAGCCCCAGCGGTATCGAGGGGTTCGGGTTCGACGGCGTAGGTCAACTTGACCCCCTGAATCGAACCGAACGGGTACGCCTCCATGAACTGGTCCGGAAGATACCCCAGCGACAAGACGACCTCGTCCACATCGTGCTTCGCGAGCGAGGAAAAAACGCACTCCAGCATCGGTAATCCCACCAGAGGAAGCAACTGCTTGGGCACCTCGTAGGTCAGCGGGCGCAGTCGCGTCCCCTTACCCCCCACCAGGATGATGGACTTCATCCTCCGGTCCCGGCCTATCCCTTGGCCGTCGTCGTAGTCGTGGTCGAGGGTGACGTCGTCGTCGAACTCGGGGTGGTCGTCGTGGTGGTACCGACGTTCGCCTGGTCCACCACCATGGCGTTCACGGTGTTCTTACTCGGCGCCGCGGGAGTGACACCCTTGGGGTCAAAGGCCAATGTCACCCGCAGGTACTGAGTGAGTTTGATGGATGAAGGATTAGTCGTGAGCGTGGGCGTCGTGGTCGACAGACTCGGCCAGTAGGCGTAGATGACCCGACCCGCCTGCTTCGGGTACTTAGAGTTCGACGGGCACAGTTCCCCGTTGTGGTAGGTCGTCGTGGCGTTGGGAGTTCCGGCGGCGGTGGGAATGGCCAACTCCGCCGAATCGAGAATGAGACCCGGGTACTCCGCCCCGAACTGTCCCAGGGTCGCGTGATTACCGCTGTCCGCCGCCGACAGCGGACTGATCTGCATGACGTTGGTGGCCTTCATCGTGAGTCCCGACGTCGTCGACGTATTGGGCGAGAGGGCGGAGAGGGCCACGCCGCAGACCTCCACGTTGACACCGGCGTACCAGGTCGTCCCCACGGCGGGAGGTGTACCCGAGGTCACGGAGGCCGCCGTCGGATGCTGATAGTCGTAGCGAGAGAGCACGACCGAGAGGAGTCCGAGGGCCACGATCACGACGAGAGCGGCGTAGTAGTTGGACGGACGCGTCTTCCGATACGTCTTGCCGCCACCGGCCGCGCCGACTCGGCTGACCCACTTTCCCATTGCGCTGTTTGCCACGGGGGCTACGCTACTAAAGATTCCACCAGGGTCCGCGCGGTAGGGGCGGAGGGACTCGAACCCTCACTGGGGGCGGTTTAAGCGCCCTGCCTCTGCCAATTGGGCTACGCCCCCGCGCGGGCCACAACTGCCACGCTACCGGACACAAATCCCCCACAATTTGGCCTATTTAGACGGGGGGTTTCGTTAGGCTGTCGTCATGATTCACGAGCGGAGTCGGACGCCCGCGCGATTCGTAGCCATCGGCGCGACCATCGCGGCGACCGTAGTGGGGGCGACCACCCACGCCGGACCGGCCCTCGCCCAGAGCATTACTCAGACGCGCCAAGAGATTGCCAACCTCTCGGCACAACTCGCTCACCAGGAAAAACAGAGTGAAATAACCGCTAATGCGTACGACACCGATAAGGCTCGGGTCGCTACTCTCGCGGCCTCGGAGTTGACGCTCCAGCACCACGCCGTCACGATCCGCGCCCACATCGCGAAGACCACCAAAGCTCTCGTCAAAGCCTCCGTCATCTCCTACGTGACCGGTGCCTCAGCCGCTCAGACGGAGGCTCTCTTTACCCAAAACGCCAACCAGGCCGCGGCGAACCAGGTGTACTCGAACGTCGTGCTCGGCGACCTCAACTCCCTTCGCGACTCACTGAACGAGGAGCGCCACAATCTTTTCGTGACCATCCAGCGGGTGGACTCGGCCCGGCGTCAGGCGACGTCGGCCACCAATGAGATGCAGGCCCTTCTCTCCCAGAACATCACGTCGGCGAACTCCACTCGTTCAACCTTGGCCGCGGTAACGGTCAAATTGAAGGGTCAGATCATCGCCTTCGAAGTAGCCGCCGGAGCGGCCGCCGCTCGCTCGGGCAATCTGCAGGCCGAGTCGTCGGCGGTCGCGGCCGCCGCGGCCGTCGGCGGTCAACCCGCCGCGAACCAAGTGACTCAGGCGATTCAAGCAGCCACCCCGCCCGCCGTTACTCCCTCCGTCTCCGGATCGGCCGCGGGTTCTGCGGCCGGACTCGCCGCGGTGCACTGGGCCGAGACCCAAATCGGCGTACCCTACGTCTGGGGTGGAGAGACTCCGGGACTCGGTTTCGACTGCTCCGGGTTGGTCCAGTGGGCCTGGGCCAAAGCGGGTTACAGCATCCCTCGTACGACCGAAACCCAGTGGGCGGCCCTCCCCCACATCCCCCTCAGCCAGTTGCGTCCGGGCGACCTGCTCTACTACTACAACCTCGACGGAGACAACCTGGTGGATCACGTCACCATGTACACCGGTTCGGGACCCTGGGGTCTACAGACCACGATCGCCGCGGCCCGTACCGGAACCAATATCTCTCTCGCGCCTCTCTTCACCTTCGGTCTTATCGGCGCGGCGCGCCCCTAAGAGGTGCGCCTCAGCCTGGTCATCCCGGCCTTCAACGAGGCGAAGAGACTCGCCGCCGGTTTTGAGCGTCTCGCGCCTTTTTGGATCGACGATGACGAGCACGAAGTCGTGATGGTGGACGACGGCTCCAGTGATGACACTCTCCGCGTCGCCCACGAGATCTACGGCGGACTCCGGCACTTCTCCCTCGTTCGCCAGGAACCCAATCAAGGTAAAGGCGCCGCCGTGCGACTCGGTCTCGCCCAAGCTCGGGGGCGCCACGTCATTGTCGCCGACGCCGATATGGCCATTGACCCCCGGCACTTCACCGCGTTCGACGACACTCTCGGTCGTGTACCGCTCGCCCCGGGGGCCCGGACGAGCGCCGGAGTGGTTCGCTACGCCACCTTAAGTCGCACGTGGGGAGGGTGGGTTCACCACCGCTTGGTCGACCACTACACCGGTGTGACGGTGCGCGATACTCAGTGCGGATGCAAGGGGTACCGACTCGCGGAGGGACGACTACTCGCCCTCTTCGGATTCATTGACCGCTTTAGTTTCGACGCCGAGATGTTCTATCTCGCCCACCGACTCGGACTCTCCCACGAGGCCGTCCCGGTGACCTGGGAGGACGTGCCGGGTTCGACAGTTCGCCCCCTGCCGACACTTCGGGCCACGTTACGGGACCTTCGCGACATCCCTCGCTCGACGTACCGCAATCCCGCCGTGCAACTTCCGGTCTCCCTGGAGGTGGCTGAGGTGAGGTCGGCGGTACGGGCCGCCCGCGTGAATGGCGCGGTGCACGCCCGGGGTGCCACGGATGCTCTCGTGGTCCTCGGCCGCAACGATGCTCTCGGGGCAATCAACGTCGCCCAGAACCTCTCCGGCACTGTGATGACGGTCGCCCCCGAGGACCTCGTTGCTCGAACGTACGAGGCTCTCTAGGACTCCTGGCGCGGCAAGAGCCAGTCACTCACGAGTTGGGGAGCGCGGTCGGCCCACTCCTCGGCGGTGATGGCGTAGTGCGCGTGATCCTCCCACGCTCCGTCGATCTCCAAGTAGCGCTCGGCCACGCCTTCGAAACGAAGACCGAGCTTCTCGACAACTCGTCGAGAAGCCCCGTTACGGGGAATGATGTTGATTTCGATGCGGTGCAGGCGTTGGGACTCGAAGGCGAACTGGAGAAGGACGACCACCGCCTCGGGCATCAACCCTCGACCAGCCACCGCCTCGTCGATCCAGTAACCGATGAATCCCGACTGCAGCGGCCCTCGAGCGATACCCGACAACGTAATTTCGCCGACGAATCGATTCTCGTAGAAGATACCGAAGCCGAAGCCGGTGCCCATCTGACGTTCCCGGTCGCGCACCGCGCAACGGCTCACGAAGGATCTCTCGTCTTCGGGTAGGTGAGTCGCCAGAGCGGATCGGGGCTCCCACTTCACCAGCCAGTTGCGGCACCGACGGCGAACGTCGACCCAGCCGGGGTAGTCACCCTCGCGAAGCGGCCGCAAGACCACGCGACGTCCGTGGAGATACAACGAACTGGAGGGACTGCGCATCATCTCGCGGACCTCATCTCTCCATCGTGACAGGTCGCGTCCCCGCGCGCACTTCCGCGGCCACGCCGTCCAGGATGTCGTCCTCACTGGTGACCAGGTCCTCCGCGCCAATCAGGTCCATTACCCCTTCGAGCACGAGGAGACCGGCGACGATGACGTCCTCTCGTCCGGCGACCATCCCCACTTCATGAGCCCGTTCGGCCGGTGTCAACCCCCCCAGGTAACGGCGCCAGTAGGCCACTTCATCGCGCGAGATACGACGGTGGTGAACAGCCGCCCGGTCGTAGGTCGCAACCGCGAAGACCAACTGCGCCAACGTGGCGACCGTTCCGGCGAGACCGACCAGCCGGCACTGACCCCGTAGTTCAACGAGGGGCGTCAACACCTCGAGAGCGCGGTGTAGTTCCTCGTCAATCATCGAGCGGGCGGCCGACTCGCGCACCGGATCGAGAGGTCCCGTGCCGAGTACTCGCTCGGTCACCCTGACGCACCCCAGATTGGTGGAGTAGCCCCACAGACGCTCCGACCACTCCAGGGCCAACTCACTCGAGCCCCCACCAATGTCGAGAACGACTGGGGGTCGCCCGTCACTATCGAGATGGGACGTCGCTCCGCGAAAGGAGTAGCGCGCCTCGTCGGATCCCGAGATCACGGCGACCTCTCCCCCGGTCGCCTCGCGAGCCACCTCGACGAACTCGTGACGGTTCAGCGCATCACGGACGGCCGAGGTGGCGACGACCACCAGATCACAGGGCCCGAACGACTCGGCCCGGGTTCGGTACTCCGTCAAGACGAGCCGGGTACGTTCCATCGCCTCAGGGGTCAAACGGCGCGACGCGTCCACTCCTTCACTCAGTCGAGTCATACGCATCTCTCGGAGCACACTCTCGCCCGACGCCGTCGTGACGAGGAGTCGGGTCGAGTTGGAACCACAGTCCACGACCGCCACGTTAGACATCACGTCGAAAGTCCTCTCGCTCCAGAGATATCTCGAGAGCGACGCGCTCTCCGACCGGATCGGCCGCGCCGACGAGGAAGTTCGCGAGATGCGCGTGGAGACACTTCACCCCGCGCCGGGTTCCGGCGACTCCCCCGGAGGGAGCCACGGCGTCGTGACGGCTCACGAGAGCCTGTCGTCGCCGGGCGTACTCCTCGTGGGTGGCGCGTAGTACGTCGGGGTCGACAATCTCCTCGAATCGGTGGACGCCCCCGGCTCCCTCGAGACGGCTCACCACCTCGACCACCTCGGGATCTACGAGCCAGTAAAGGGTGGGCATCGGGGTGCCGTCACGGAGGTGAGGCTCGTTCTCGATCACGACGGGAGAACCATTGAGTCGGCGAACCACCACCCGGAACCGACCACCCGTCGGACGACCGAGGTAGCCCTCGACCCGGGCGACGTCTTCAGACGACGCCTCGAACATCACCGCCAAAACTCGAGGGTCCTGACGAAGCGGGACCAGAATCCCGACAGGGGCGCCACCGGCGTCGGTGTCGTCGTCTCGGTGTTCACTCCCAGTCCGGCCGCCGTGGGCGAGACCAGGGGTTGGAGACCGGGATCGCCGGTCGAAAGATTGTCCGACGCCGTCTGATTAGAAGGCAGCACCTGAATGAGGGACTGACCCGGCAACACCAATTGGTACTCCTGGCGAGCCAGGGCCAGCGCCGCCTCACGGGTGGAGATGGACTTGGCCTGCGCCGACAGGGCGGCCGACTCGCTGGATAACTGGCTGATCTGACTCCGGGCCTGATCGAGAGCGACCTGTTGGCGCCAGAGCGTCGATAGAGGGAACCAGGCGACCAGAATGTAGACGGCAGTAGCTACGGCGAGCGGCATCACGAGCCGCTGTCCCACCACTGGCCTACTTCGTAAAGTTGACACCCGACGTCCCCGACAATGACGCGGCCCCGACGAATCGTGCCGAGCTCCCCAACTGCTCTTCCAGCCTCAGGAGTTGATTGTACTTCGCGACCCGGTCCGTGCGGGCCGGAGCTCCGGTCTTTATTTGACCCGCGTTCGTCGCGACCGCGAGGTCGGCAATCGTCACGTCCTCGGTCTCTCCGGAGCGGTGGGAGATCACGGCCGAGTAGTGGCTGCGGTGAGCGAGGGCGACGGCGTCGAGAGTTTCGGTCAACGTCCCGATCTGGTTCACCTTAATCAAAATGGAGTTCGCCACTCCCCGATCGATCCCCTTCTGGAGAAGTTCGGAGTTGGTCACGAAAAGGTCGTCACCGACGAGTTGAATACGCTCACCCAGTCGGTCCGTCAGAGCCTTCCAGCCCTCCCAGTCCTCCTCGGCCATGCCGTCTTCAATTGACACGATGGGGTAACGATCGGCGAGGTCGGCCCAGTAGTCCACTAACTCGGCCGAGGAGAGGACGCGCCCCTCTCCCGGGAGGTGGTACATCCCGTCACGGTAGAGCTCCGACGTGGCCGGGTCGAGGGCGATGGCCATCTCGCGTCCGGGCTCGCGGCCCGCCGCCTCGATGGCCTCCATCAGAACCTTGACCGCCGTCTCGTTGTCGGGCAGGTCGGGGGCGAATCCGCCCTCGTCGCCCACCGCGGTGTGCAGATCGCGCCGAGCGAGCACTCCCTTGAGCGCCTGGTAGGTCTCCACACCCCAGCGCAGGGCCTCCGAGAAACTGGCGGCTCCAATGGGCATCACCATGAACTCCTGGAAGTCGATGGAGTTCTTAGCGTGCACTCCGCCGTTTACCACGTTCAACATCGGAACGGGCAGGACGTGAGCATTGACGCCGCCCACGTACTGAAAGAGTGGCAACTCCGCCTCCATCGCGGCCGCCTTAGCGGTCGCCAACGAGACGGCGAGAATGGCGTTCGCCCCGAGTCGAGCCTTGTTGGGGGTACCGTCGAGGTCGATCATCGCCTGGTCGACGGCACGCTGGTCGTCGGACTCGAGACCTTCGAGAGCGGAGAAGATCTCCCCGTTGACGTGGCTGACGGCGTTGAGAACGCCCTTTCCGGAGTACTCCTCACCCCCGTCACGGAGTTCCACGGCCTCGTGAATTCCGGTCGAGGCACCGGAGGGAGAGATCGCGCGACCCACGGCCCCCGACTCGAGAACCACCTCCGCCTCGACGGTGGGATTTCCGCGCGAGTCGAGGACTTGTCGGCCAATAACCAGTTCGATGGCACTCATAGATGCTCCTTCGGGGGGATGAACCCCTCAAGGCTACTCCGGGGCCCCGGCTACGTGAGGCTCACGCCCTCGTGCTCTCGAATTCGCTCCCGCACGTCACGGGCCCGGTCTCTAAGAACCCCTTCGACGTCCAGGCCCGCGCGGCTTCCGAGTTCCACCAGCGTTTCGAGAGCACTCGCCAGAGTCTCGGGCGAGACGGGTTGCACCAGGTCGACAACGAGTGAGTCCCCCGACGTGGCGAGCGGTCCCGCAAGCCCCACACCGGCACCCCGACGAGCCAACTTCTGAACGAGGGCGAGCGCTGGTAGACCGGGGGGGATCCCGTCGGTCACCGATTCGCGACCCTTCTCAGCCCGTTTGAGTTCCTCCCAGCGCGACTCGACCTCGGCCGCGGTCGACACGTCGACGTCTCCTAAGACGTGGGGG
>JABEUS010000124.1 GCA_013044285.1 Acidimicrobiaceae bacterium | reverse complement strand
GAAGTTACCGACGAACGACCCGGTGCCCGGGCAGTTGGACAGCGTGCAGGCTCCCTTACCGGGCTTGAAACCGAGCACCTTGACCTTGGCCTTGTTGACCTTGTCGTAGTAGCGAACACCCGCGACGAAGCCGCTCATGTACATCGCCACCGACGGGAAGTTCATACCGCCGTAGGTCGCGACGACATGGGTCTTGGTGGTCGCCGCGTCCAGGTAACCCCCGAGGAAGGCGGCCTGGTTCGTGTCGTACTGCAGGGCGAGGACGTTCTTCGACTTCGTGGTCGGAGCGTCGTCGACAATGGCGAACTTCTGCTTGGGATTGGCGTTCGCCGCCGCGGCCGTGGCCGAGTCCATCAAGAATCCCACGGTGATGATGAGGTTGCAGCCCTCGTTCTCGAACGTCTGGATGTTCGGCGCGTAGTCGGCCGACGAGGTCGAGGAGAGGTAGTTAACGGTGATGTTGGCGTTCATGGCGTGAGCCTGCTGGGCGCCGGTCCAGGCCGAGTGGTTAAACGACTTGTCGTTGATGCCACCGGTGTCGGTGACCACGCAGGCGTGGAACTTGGTCGCGGCCAGCGCGGTCTGCGCCATGGACGCGGCGCCCACGGTGATCGTACCGAGCACCAGCGAGGTGGTTCCGAGCGCCAAACCGAGGCGTCGAATTCTCTTCATGTGAATCTCCCTTGATTGTCACGTCACCCTCCAACCCCGCGGGCCGGGGGTGACTCTGAAGGAGGTTAGTCCCCGCGCCGCAGCCGCGCTGGACCAATCCGAACTCGTTCACACGAGGTTCACACCGCTTCGGCGGCCAGGGGCGAGTCGGTGGCCCGGGCGGTCCGACCGGTTCGATGCGGGAGGGCCCAGGCCACGGCGAACGCTACGACGGTGACCAGGGCGGAGATGGCGAACGCCCGGGAATAACCCGCGACGGGAGCCTCCGCGAGAGCCTTCGGGGAGCCGTGGGCGGCGAGGGCGAGCGCGCGTGTGCGATCCGCGGCCACCGTGCCGAGGATGGCCAGGGAAAGAGAGCCTCCTACCTGGCGAGAAGTGTTGAGCACACCCGAAGCCAGACCCGCGTCAGCTCGGTCAACTCCCGCCGTGGCTGCCGTTGCGAGGGGGCTAAAGAGGAGACCCATTGCGAAGGCGCACATGACCGAGGGCCCGAGGACGGACGCGGCGTAGGTGCTGTGAACGGAGAGGTGAGCGAGCGCGTAGAACCCGCCACTGGCCAGGGCCGCCCCGACGAGGAGGAGGGGACGGACACCGACTCTCACGAGGAGTCGAGAGGAGATCTGAGCCCCGATGATGATGGCGACGGCCATGGGAAGAAACGCCACTCCCGCCGCCACGGCTCCGTATCCCAGGGTTCCCTGGAAGAAGTAGGTCAAGAAGTACCACATCGCGAAAAATGCTCCCCCCACCAGGATCATGACGATATTGGCGACACTGAGCGGGCGAGATCGGAAGAGCCGAAAGGGGACGAGTGGGTGGGACGCCACTCGGAGCTCCCAGAGAATAAAGAGTCCAATTCCGACCAGCCCTCCGGCGACGGTCAGGACGACCGAAGGAGAACTCCAACTCGTCGTCGCAGACGAGACAACTCCGAAAATGAGTGCGGTCAGCGATCCGGTGACGAGAATCGCTCCGGTGATGTCGAGTTTCACGGTGGCGCCGGAGTTGCGTAGTTCGCGCAGGTACAGGGCCGCAACCGTCACCGCCACGACGCCGAAGGGCACGTTAATAAAGAAGACCCAGCGCCACGATGCCCACCCGGTGAGCACTCCGCCGAGCAGACCACCGACCGCCCCGCCGGCTCCGGCGACGGCGCTCCAGGCCCCGATGGCCTTCGCGAGTTGCGGCCCCTTAAAGGTGGTTACGATCAGGGTTAACGTGGCGGGCGAGAGAATCGCTCCGCCGAGCCCCTGAATCGCTCGAGCCACAATCATCTGGGATCCAGTGTGGGCAAATCCGGCGCCGATAGAAGCCAGAGTGAAGAGAACTACTCCGGCGAGGTAGACGCGGCGTCGTCCGATGAGGTCCGCCGCTCGGCCCCCGAGGAGAAGAAACCCGGCGAAGGTGAGCACGTAGGCGTTGACAACCCACTGGGCGCCCGTCGTCGTGAAGTGCAGGTCGCGGCCCATATCGGGGAGAGCGACGTTCACCACCGACACGTCGAGAACCACCATGAACTGGGCGACGCACGCGATGGCCAGAATTAACCCATCGGGGGCGTGACGAGAGACGGAAGATTGAGATGGCATCGGCGCCAGTGTACGGGTCTACTGTCGTCCGGGGCCACGGTGACAGACTGGAGGTATGGCTGCCCAGTTCATCTTCACCATGCGCGATCTGCGACGTTTCTATCCGCCGGACCGCGAGGTGCTGAAGGGAATCCACCTCTCCTTCTATCCCGGCGCCCACATCGGAGTTATCGGATCAAACGGATCGGGTAAGTCGTCCCTCCTGCGCATCATGGCGGGACTCGACGACGGCTACAGCGGAGAGGCTCGACTCACTCCCGGTTTCACCGTGGGCTACCTGCCCCAGGAACCCCAACTCGATTCGACGAAGGACGTGGTCGGTAACGTCGCCGATGGGGTGGGCGAACAGCGAGACCTACTCGTTCGCTTCAACGAGGTGTGTGCGGGATTCGCCGATCCCGAGGCCGACTTCGACGCTCTCATGTCCGAACAGGCAGAGTTACAAACCAGAATTGATGCGCTCGGGGCGTGGGACCTGGAGCGGACACTCGAAATTGCGATGGACGCGTTGCGACTCCCACCGGCCGACGCCGACGTCACCTCTCTCTCGGGAGGAGAGCGACGCCGAGTGGCCCTCTGTCGTCTCCTCCTCGCTAAGCCGGATCTGCTCCTCCTCGACGAGCCCACGAACCACCTCGACGCCGAGTCGGTGGCGTGGTTGGAGAGAACTCTGAAGGAGTACTCGGGCACCGTGGTGGCGATTACCCACGACCGGTACTTCCTCGACAACGTCGCTAAGTGGATCTTGGAACTCGATCGGGGTCGGGGTATTCCCTGGGAGGGTAACTACTCCTCCTGGCTCGACCAGAAGCGGGAGCGCCTGGCGAGTGAGGAGCGGGCTGACCAAGTTCGCCAAGCCGCACTAGAGCGCGAGTTGGAGTGGATTCGCATGTCTCCGCGCGCTCGTCAGTCGAAGGGTAAGGCGCGCGTGAACGCCTTCAACGAGTTAGTTGCCGAGTCCGAGGCGGCCGAGCGTCGCCCGGACAAACTCGAGATTCACATTCCGGCGGGCCCCCGACTCGGCGACGTCGTCGTGGAGGCGACGGGATTGACGAAGGGGTACGCGGATCGCCTCCTCATCGACTCTCTCGATTTCATCCTGCCACCAGGTGGCATCGTGGGGGTCATCGGAGCGAACGGAGCGGGAAAGACCACGCTGTTTCGGATGCTCGTCGGTCAAGAGGTTCCCGACGAGGGGACTCTACGGGTGGGTCCCACCGTCCAGTTCGCTTACGTCGACCAGTCACGAGACTCACTCGATCCCGCAAAGACGGTCTACGACGAGATCTCCGGCGGTCAAGAGCACCTCATCGTTGGTTCACGCGAAATACACGCGCGGGCCTACGTGGCGAGTTTCGGGTTCCGCGGCTCCGACCAGCAAAAGAAGGTGGGCGAGATCTCGGGCGGGGAGAGGAACCGCGTGCAACTAGCGACCGTCTTGCGTCAAGGTGGCAACGTCTTGCTCCTCGACGAACCCACCAACGACCTCGACATCGATACCTTGCGAGCACTCGAGGACGCCCTGCTCGGATTCCCGGGCTGCGCCGTGGTGATTAGCCACGACCGGTGGTTCCTGGACCGCATCGCGACCCACGTATTGGCCTTTGAGGGCGACTCGCAGGTGCGCTGGTTCGAGGGGAACTTCTCGGACTACGAGGTCGACCGTCATAAGCGCCTGGGTACTGACGCTGATCAGCCGCACCGCTTGCGCTACAAGCCGCTGACCCGCTGACGAGGGACGTCACGCGAAACTGAGAAGAAACGAGGGCTCCTCAGAAAATCCACTCGAACGGTCCTAGTGTGGTCCCGTGCCGGGAACCGACTACTCCACGTATTTGAAGATTCCCGAGTTGCTGACGCTCCAGGTGCCCCTCACCAACGGGGCGGACGACGAGTTGTTGTTCATCGTGGTCCACCAGTCCTACGAGCTGTGGTTCAAGGTGTGCATCGACGAGATGCGTAAGGCTCGCGACCATCTCCGAGAGGCCCGCCCCACGGCGGCCGCACGAACGCTGACTCGACTCACCGTGGTCGAAGATCTCTTGCTCTCCCATCTACGAGTACTCAACCAGATGTCTCCCGAGAAGTTCCTCGAATTTCGTGATCCGCTCGATCCGGCCTCAGGATTTCAGAGTTACCAGTTCCGGGCGCTCGAGTTCTTGTCGGGCGTGGGTCGGGCGACCCTGCTTGAGAGCGGGCTCTTCAGCGACGAGATCGTGACCTGGCTACGTTCGGTGAAGGATGAGGGATCGGTGTGGGACGCCTTCGTGCACGCCCTACGCCACGAGGTCGGGGCGTCCGGGCTCGGTCGGACGACCATCGATTTGCTACTAAATCTCTACCGGGACCACGCGTCGGAGCCTCGTGGAGCGCTTCACGCCGTCGCCGAGCGCCTGCTCGATCATGATCAGCGACTCGCCGAGTGGCGTCACCAGCACTATCTCATGGCGGCGCGCCAGATTGGGCAGCGACCGGGCACGGGAGGTTCGGCTGGAATGAACTATCTCGCGTCGACTCTGGGTGTGAGAATGTATCCACTGTTGTGGGACGTGAGGAGTGCTTTGTGACAACCCGTGAGGAGTGCCGAGCCCTGGACGAGGCCGATGTGTTAGCCCCGTTTCGTGAGGATTTCATCCTCGATGACTCCCTCATCTACCTCGACGGGAACTCCCTCGGCCCCCTGTCTCACTCTTCGCAGAGTCGGGTTCGCCACGCTCTCGACGTGCAGTGGGGTGAGGGGTTGGTGCGTTCGTGGGGCTCCGCGGGGTGGATGGATCAGCCCCAGCGGCTCGGTGATCGGGTGGCTCGTTTGATTGGAGCGGGGCCCGGGGAGGTGGTGGTGGCCGACACACTCACGTTCCTTCTCGCCAAACTCCTCGGCACCGCCCTCGAACTACGTCCGGACCGTTCCGTCATCGTGACCGACCACGTGAACTTCCATTCCGATCTCTACATCGCCGAAGGGATGGCCCGTCTCAGTCCCCGCCCGGTGCAGGTGCGCGCCATCGACCGAGACCACCTAGACGACTTCCTTACCGAAGACGTGGCCGTCGTGATGCTGACCCACGTGGACTTTCGTACCGGAGAGATGCTGGACCTTTCGGGCATTACTCGACGGGTACACAACGCCGGGGCGATCATGATCTGGGACTTCGCACACTCGACGGGCGCAGTACCCCTCGACGCGACCGGCGCCGACGTGGACTTTGCCGCCGGATGTACCTACAAGTACGTCAACGCCGGACCGGGGGGACCGGGTTTCGCCTACGTGGCTCCCCGGTGGCAGTCGGAGATTCGCAACGTTCTTCCGGGGTGGCTGGGTCACGTCGCCCCCTTCGACTTCGAGGACACCTTTCGACCGGCCCCGGGCGTGCGCCAACTGGTGACGTCCTCCCCGTCGGTACTGGCCCTGGCCGCCCTCGAGGGAGCTCTCGATGTCTGGGACCGGGTGGATATGAACGACGTTCGTCGTAAGAGTCTTGCTCTCACCGACCTATTCATCGAGTTGGTAGAGGCTCGCCTCCCGGGCGAGTTCGGATTGGCGACGCCCCGAGAGCACTCTCGTCGGGGTTCCCAGGTCGCGCTGCGACACGCCGAGGGTTACGGCATGATGCAGGCCCTGGCTGAGGTGGGAGTGATCGGAGACTTTCGTGACCCCGACATCTGCCGCTTCGGCTTCGCCCCGCTCTACGTCCGCTTCGTCGACGTCTTTGACGCGGTCGAGCGGCTCGTTGGAGTTATCGAACGGGGCGAGCATCGCGCCGAACGATTTCGTGTGCGCAACGCGGTGACCTGAGCTACTGCTCGAAGATGACGGTGCGCTGACCCACGAGGGCGACGCGATCTTCACCCCAGAGTCGGAGCGCTCGAGCGAGCACCCGGCGTTCCACGTCTCGGCCGGTCACGACGAGGTCGGTAACCGTACGCGCGTGGGTGACGCGAGCGACGTCTTGTTCGATGATGGGACCTTCGTCAAGGTCGGGCGTCACGAAATGGGCGGTGGCCCCAATGAGTTTGACGCCCCGATCGTGCGCTTGGTGGTAGGGGCGTGCGCCCTTAAAGCCGGGGAGAAACGAGTGGTGGATATTGATGACTCGGCCGGCGAGTGTCTCACAGAGAGTCGGCGACAATATCTGCATGTAGCGGGCGAGTACGACGAGGTCTACCCGGAGTTCTGAGATGAGTTCGAGCAGTCGGGCCTCGGCTTCGAGTCGGGAACCAGAGTCGACCGGGATGTGGTGAAACGGTACGCCGTGGTGGTGCGCGAGGGGGGACAGAGTGGGGTGGTTCGAAACCACCGCGGCGATGTCCAGGGGTAGTTCCCCGTGATCGATACGGTAGAGAATCTCGAGAAGGCAGTGGTCGGTCTCGGAGACCATGACGATGATGCGGTGGGGTCGGGCGAGATCGCGAACGCGCAGCGTCACGTCGAAGGGCGCGAGATCCAGAGCGAGAGAGTCACGGACCTCCTCCAGCGGCCGATCCACCTCGAGGTGAGTGCGCATCGAAAACTGACCAGTAACCGGGTCGGTGAACTGGTCGTTCTCAAGAATGTTTCCGCCGAGCCCCACGACCGCCGCCGAGACGGCGTAGATGATGCCGGGTTGATCGGCGCACTGGAGAGAGGCGATGAAGTGGGCCACGGGGTCCGTTCCTCCTGCGAGACGTGAGTCATAATCCTACGAGACAGCGTCCACCGGGCTCGGAGAGTCTGAACCTCCCCAGGTAGACTGGGCAGGTTAACTCTGACGGAGGTGAGCGGTGGACACGATCAACGTCGTGGTGGAGATTCCTGCGGGAAGTCCCAACAAATATGAGTACGACCACGAGACACACCAGATGAAGTTGGACCGCCACCTCATCGTGTCGATGGGATACCCGGCGGAGTACGGATTTATCCCCGACACCCTGGGTGGTGACGGGGACCCCCTCGACGCGCTCGTGCTCACCGCCTACCCGACGTTTCCCGGTTGTCTCATCGAGGCCAAGATTCTTGGCGTCTGCATGATGACCGACGAGAAGGGCGAAGACGCCAAATTGATCGGTGTTCCCGCCTACGACCCGCTGTGGAAGAACGCGGTTGACATCTCGGACATCCCCCAGGCCACCCTCGACCGTATTAAGCACTTCTTCGAGGTCTACAAGGACCTCGACGAGGGTAAGTGGGTCAAGGTGGAGGGTTTTCAGGGTCGCGAGGTCGCGCTGGTGGAACTCGCCGCCTCCCAGGTTCGATTTCGGGGTTAACGGAGTAGGACCGCCTCCCGTGAGTTCCGTGCTCGATTCTGTACGGCGCACCGTCATCATCTCTCAGGTGATTTTCTTCGTGCCCCTCGGATTGTGCGTGGCCTGGATTCACACGGGTGCGGTCAACCGAGACGGAATCTCCTATTACGGGGTTCACCAACCCACTCTCGAGATCATTGCCGTCAGTTACCTCGGTGCCGCGGTGCTTTTGTGGCGCGCCGCGCGGGACCTCGCGGAATCGGATCGGCCGCGAGAACTCGGGCAAGGACTACGGGTGGTGGCCCTAGGGCTTCCGGGCCTTCTGCTCACCCCCTATCCGGCGGGACCCGTCTGGAACTGGTCCCACATGGTCATCGGGGTGGTCTCGGGCCTCGTGGAGTTCGGGCTCGCTGTCGACCTGGTCCTTCGTGATCCGACCCTCGGCACTTGGGTTACCGGCGGGGTGCAACTCGCGGGTGGGCTACTCGCCGCAGCGTCACTACCCGACTGGAACTTTTCCTACCTACTACTCGGTGAAGTGATTTTCGAACTCGGTTTTGCGGGGACGATGTTTCGCTGGCTACGACCGGAACTCGTCCGCTCTTCGGAGGTGCCCGCGTGAGTTTGTCCGGTGACGACGTGACGCGGCTGGCTCGGGCGGCCGAGCTCTCTGGGTGGAGCTTCGGGGTCGTGGGCCCCGACGAACTGATGGCTACGCGGGAGGGAGATCCAGTCGGCTTTCCTCGAGTAGTGACGTGTCGCCGACGAGGCGCCGGATGGGCCATGTGGTTGTTCGAGTCCGGTGACGACGTCACTGGAGAAGGGGTCCTGGTGGGCGAAGTGACGGGAGGGGCGCGTCAGTGCGGGCGAGCGCTGCGTGACCTCCTCGGTCGTTTGGGACACGCGGGTGAGGGCGCGTGAGTCGCATCTCCGATCTCGCTCACTGGACTTCGACGTGGCCTCGGTGGGCCCGGGCGTTTCTCGACGTGTGTCGCATCGACTTTCGGCCCCGCCGCTCACCCTCGACGGGGTCGGTGGTTCTGGCGACCGTGGTCGCCCTCATCGGATCCCTCGTCGTGGACGCTCTCCTCGCTCACGTCGGAGTTGCTGTCTTTCCGGCGATTCGTCACTACGCTCACCTTCGGTTTTCCGATTACTCCAAGTTGACCACTCTCGGCATTCTCGGAGCAGCGCTCGGTTGGCCCGTCGTGACCCGAGTGAGTTCACAACCGACGTGGCTCTACTTGCGAGCCGCCGGGGTGGTGACACTGGTGCTTTTTACTCCCGACCTCGCGATTTGGTATCTCGGGCAACCGGCGGCGGGGGTATTCGTTCTGGTGTGGATGCACCTCGCGATCGCCCTCATCACTTTTTTGTCGATGATCACCCTCGCGCCGGTGGGGCGAGGCGGCTATTCGGAGACGAGGGGGAAGCCGGGGGTTGCCCGTAGGTCTCCGTCACGGTCGACCGAGAGAGCGAAGTACCCGTCGAGGTGATGAATGACTTCCATCATCTCGTCTCCCCCGACGACGAGAGCCGTGGCCAGGGCGTCAGCCACAGCGAGGTCCGGACCCACCACGGTGGCCGAGGCCAGGGCTGAACGGTAGACACCCGACTTCGAATCGAAGAGGTGGGCCCCTCGTTGGGATTCGCCGGACGTGGCGATAGCCGAGGTGACTTCGGCGACGGCGATCACGTTCAGTTCGTCGACGGGATTGGTGATACCGACGCGAAAGGCATTCCCCTCGTCATCTGCTCCGCGTAGGGCGATGTCACCACCGGCGTTGACGATGATTCCCGTAGCCTCCACTCGGTCGAGGGCGTGGAGGGCCCGTTGGGCCGCCCAGCCCTTCACGAGTCCGGTGGGGTCAACTCCACCGGGCAGGGCCCAGGGATCGAACCACCCGCGGGAGATCTCCTTCAGTCGCCGACACTCCCCGAGCACGTCGGCCACGTCGCTCGGGGCCTGGGCGAGAGAGATCTCACCTCGACGGAGTCGACTCACCGGGCTATCGGCAATCCAGGTCGAAAAGGTACGGTCTGCCTCACGGAGTACGCGCTCCGCCTCACACAGAGATTCGTCTCGCTCGGTGGCCGAGTTTGACCCGAAGAAATCAATAGTCACCACAGTTCCCATCACCTCGACGAGGTGTCGGGTTGGCAAGCGCACTTAGAAGAGTCCTTGCTGCTTCAACGTAAAGAGGGCGTTTTGCAAAGAGACGTCAAAGCCGGCGGAGGTATAGGTAGCCCCTGACACCGCGACGAGGTTCAGGAGAGGATTGTTTCCCTTCACCGCCATCGAGTGCTGCTGAGAACTCGAGAGCTTTACAAAAGCTTTCTGGAGTATTGGTAGGGCCACACTGTCGATGTAAGCGGAGCGGCCGTTACCATCTTCGGTGATGTGGCCGATGGCGACTGCGGAAATCTTCTTGTGCGCCACGGTGACCTTGATGCTCACCACTCCGTAGTAGTAGTTCACTCCAGGTCCAACGAGAATCTTCGTGGCTCCCGACGGGCTGGCCTTCACTGGCTTCTTGACGGTCGGGGGCTTCTTCGCCGCAACTGGCTTCTTCGCCGCAACTGGCTTCTTCGCCGCAACTGGCTTCTTCGCCGCAACTGGCTTCTTCTTTGTGGTCGTTGCGCGGACGCTCTCCGTCGAGGTCGTCGCACTACGGAAGGCCGTCAGCGTCGCGGGAGTGGAGGAGCCGAGAGATGCCTTAGTAGATCCCGATACTGAGGAAGGGCTCGTGGCGGTTCCTGAACCAAGTCCTGTGGAGACGCCGGTTGAACTCGAACTCGTCGAGCCGGTGGACCCGGTGACCCCAGTGGTGGCAGTCGAGAAGTTCAGGTGAAGTGGAATAGGGGTGGATCGAAAGCCGAGCACGGCGGCGAGGCCGACGGCGGTTCCGATCACAACGAATGGGGTGCGCTTCATGGTTGGATTCCTCTCAGTAGGAGTTAAAAAGTAAAGGACTCGAAGTGAATACGGTCGTGGGGTACGCCCACCTCTTGGAGTGATGCCATCACTGACTCGGTGAACCCTTCGGGTCCACAGACAAAGACGTCACTCTCACTCAGCCCTTCGGCGAGGGTGTTTAGGGATGTGCCATCTAATGCTACTTCGTCGCGTCGACCAATCAACTCGTGGTAGACACCGTGACGCGCCTCGACGAGCGCCTTCATCTCGTCGCCGTGCACGACGTCGTCGTGGTTGCGGGCTCGAACAATCACGCTTACCGGACGGTTTTCCGGTAGATCTTCGAGGAGAGCCCGTAGTGGAGTGATACCGACCCCGGCTCCGATCAGAACGACTCGCTCCCGAGTCATGCGATGGCGGGTGAATGCCCCGTAAGGACCTTCAACGAACACTCGAGTGCCTACCCGTAGGTTTGCCAGAGCCGTGGATTGGTCCCCAAGTCCCTTGACAGTCACGCGCAAGAAAGGCGGACGGGGAAGAGCCGAGAGGGAGTAGGGGTGGGAGTGCCACCAGAGATTGCGGGCGAGGAAGCGCCACTGGAAGAACTGCCCACCGTTGACGGCCAGTCGATCGAGGTGGCGTCCGCTGACCGTAATGGAACGAACTCCAGGTGCGACTTCGGTGATGTCGGCCACCCGTAACCCGAACTGCAGGTTACGGACGATGGGGAGGGCGATTCGCCAGAGCAGGGTCACAATTCCTGCCCCAATCCACGTCCAGACCCAGATCTGCGTCGTCAGCGGGTGACCGATAAACATCACGCCGACCCGAATCTGGTGCATGAAGGAGAGACCCAACCCGAGGTAGGTGTAGAGGTGGACGACCCACCAGGTCTCGTAACGCATCTTTCGACGGGCGATGCGAATTGAGCTGAAGGCGGCAACTAGGAGCAGAATCCATCCGACGTACGCGGCCAGCATGTCGGGGTAGTGCAGAACGAAGGTCCAGGCCTCACTCCACACTGGGTTGTGAAGCATTTGGGCGTAGGCCAATATAGAGATGAGCACGTGTAGAGATGTGAGGCTCGTGGCCCATGGGGCCACCTTTCGGTGCCACCGAACGAGTTGGTCCTGTCCGACAGTGCGCTCTAGCCACGGCAGGCGAACCATGAGCAGGACCATAATAAGGAGCAGGTAAGTGCCCCAGAACCCACTTAACCGAGTCGCGGCGAGAGCCCAGCCACCCGCGGAGTGAAGGCCGGCGCTGCTTTCACTCTCAAAAGTGAGGGCGGTGACCGCCCCGAAACCGACGCCGGTCAGTCCCGCGAGAAAATCTGCGACCCGGGGACGGGGCGAAAGGGTGCGACGACCGTCCCCACTATGGGGGGAGTGCCACTCGGCGGGCTTGTTAGTCGGTGTAGCCATCGTCACGTAGGCCAACGTAGTGAAGGTTCATAAGTTTTCCCACAAATACAGTACGGAACTCTCTCAAAAAGCGTTCATTCCGTTCGGTGGGGACCTTCGGAGTCCGGGGGAAAGAGCCCCGCGTCCAATCCCAGGCGGCGCCCGATTGCGGTGACGTGACGATGAAGTTCCTCGAGCAGGTCGGTATTTTGTTTCACCTGGTTCGTCAGTTCCGTGTTCTCCTGAACCAGAACCTTGAGGTCTTCGGTGTTGTGTTCGGTGTGCACCGCGACCTCGGAGGCAACGGCGTCAGATCGCTTTGCCGCTATCAAGAGGGCGGCGGCTTGAACTCCGGCCATCATCGAAAGGAAGAGGTTCAACAGAATGTACGGGTAGGGGTCGAAGGCGCGGTGGTGTAGCACTCGGGTGAGCAATACGGTGTTGACGAGAGCCCACGCGATCATGACCGCGAAAAAGACGAAGACGAACGTCCAGCTTCCCATCGCGTTGCGCATCGTGTCGGCGGCTCGTTCTCCGCGGGTGAGCGCACTGCGCGGGCGAACCCCGGGGTGTAGATGCCACACGTTTTTCCAGGGCGCGTTCACGTTCTTAGACTCTCACAGTTTGTTGGCTGTTTCGACCCCTACGATTCTCAGAGTGGACAATCTCGCTGAGAGGGAGGTTTCGCGCCTGCTCTCGCTCTGGATGTTGGCCCCCGCCGGAGCCAATGTCGTGATGCAGCTCAGTCGACCCGAGGTCGCTCGGGGTGTGCTTGAATCCCCGGTACGCGAGAGTTCACTCCGAGAGCGCCCGTTTAAACGAACTCGAACGACACTCGCCTACGTTGGACTCGCGCTGATGGGAACCCACGAAGAGCGGGTCGCGCTGCGCCGGTCCGTGGACCAGCAGCACCGTCGGGTGCGAGCGAGTGAACCCCTGCCGTACAACGCGTTTCGCCCCGACCTGCAGTTATGGGTCGCCGCGTGCATGTACGTGGGGCTCCGCGACGGCTATCGCGTGCTCTACGGAGAACCGAGTGCGACTTTGGCCGACCTTCATTACGACAACGCGGCCCGCTTCGCGACAACTCTTCAGGTGCCCGAACATCTCTGGCCCGTGGACCGAGCCGCCTTCGAACAGTACTGGCGGGAGTCTCTCACCACGCTGGCTACGGATGACGACACGTTGCGGTTCTGCGATGATCTCGTTCACTTGAGATTCTGGCCGCCTCTGTTCCAGCGGCTCGGCGGCCGCGCACACGCCCGACTCTCTCGAGGCTTTCTCGCGCCCGAGTTCCGAGCGCTATTCGGCTGGGAGTGGACGGCGCAGGATCAGGAGTGGTTCGACAGAGCCATCCGGATAATGCGGAAAGTCTCTCGACTACTCCCTCCGGCGGTCTGGAGTGTCCCATTTCGTCTCGTGGTAGCGCACGCTCGATGGCGTATTCGTCGGGGGCGCGCGGTCACTGACTAATTCGTCGTGACGTAGGGGGCGATCGTCTCGTTGAGGTAGGAGAGCAGGGTCGAGCAATCACGGGGGCCGTCCGTGCGGGTGCGAGCGAGCCGGTGGGGTTCACGACGCCGTCGATCCAACCAGAGCGCGCCGGGATGAGTCACCATGTCGGGGCATGAACTCAACCAGACCAAATCCGCCGCTCCCTGGGAGGCACTGCGTAGGAGGGGGGTCATGAGAGTCGAGAAACGAGGCAGGGCGTCACGCAGCCCAGCGGTCGCGGTCCAACCTGGATGGACCGCCGCCGAGGTGAGCCCCTTCAATGTGCTGAGGGCCTCTATCCAGACGACTTGCGCTCGTTTCACCCGGGCGTACGTTTTTACTCCGGAGTAGGGAAGGGGAGGTTCGAGGAGAGAGGACAGGTTAAAAGGTTGGGTGTAGAGGCCCCCCGAGGTCATGGCGATGACCCGCCCCGGATTTGACGTGGACCACGTCGACGAGATGCGAGTGGTGAGAAGGTGCGGTCCCACCACTTGCGTCGCCAACGTGCCCTCGATGCCTTGGAGGGTACGAGTAAGGTTCGGGGTGATCGCTCCCGCGTTGTGCAACAAGACGGTGGGTACGTGGTCGCGAAGGAGTAGGTCGGAGAGAGCGGCGACATCCTCCAGATCACCCATGTCACTGACGAGGACCCGCCCCTCACCCCGGGGATGGTGGCTACGCAAATCCATCTCGAGTTGTCGAGCGCGTTCAGGGGAACGACCGACGCCGATGACGAAGGCCCCCCGGCGCGCGAGTTCGAGGGCCCCGGCCCGACCAATACCGGAGGTGGCCCCGGTCACGAGGACGCTGGTATCAGTAGATAACGGTAGAGGACCCCAGTGATCGAGGCGAGATCGCACGTCGTAGCCGACGACGCTGAAACTCCCGACGACGGACAACTCGAGGAGATGGTCAACCCCCTGGGACCAGCGACTCATGACCGTAGGGCGTTGCGGAGTCCTTCGTGAGCCGCTCGGCCAATTCGCTGGAAAGCCAGGGCGAAGACCGGGGTTAGGACAATCCAGATCCCTTCAGGAATGAGCCGTGCGTCGTAGGTCACTCGTGATCCCCCATCGCGGGGTTCGACGGTGATGGTGTCCACAGATTTCACTCGTCCGTTGGAGGCTTCGACTACGAACTGACGGGGAGGATCAAACGTGGTCATCTCGTAGGTGAGGGGCATCTCGCGACCACGAAACAGGGTCACGACCTCGAAACGAGCGCCTCGTCGAGCCGGTCCGTCGAGGGCCTGAGCCCGAGCGGCGCCGGGGTCCCACTCGGCGACGTGGTGAAACTCGGCCAAATAGGCAAAGGCGTCCTCAGCGGAACGGGTCGACTCGACCACGGCGCGGTAGTGAGCCATAAGACCTCCCTTAAAGTAAGAACAGACTAAAGGTCACGCCACTTTCTGGTGCGCGATGGCGCGAGGAGATAGACGATGAAAGTGGCGATTGTGGGCAGTGGGGTATCGGGCCTCGTCTGCGCTCACGTTCTTGACCCCCGTCATGAGGTGACCCTCTTCGAGGCCGAGAGTCGACTCGGGGGACACGCCCACACTCAGGAGGTCACCGTCGACGGGCGTCCTGTGGCGGTCGACACGGGATTTATCGTGTACAACGAACGTAACTACCCCGTTCTCACTCGACTTTTTACCGAACTTGGGATCGAGACGCGACCGAGTGACATGAGCTTTGGAGTGGCCGACGACGTGGAGAATGTCGAGTGGTGCGGTTCGAGTCTTCGCGGCCTCTTCGCGCAGTCGCGCAATGCCCTCCGTCCGGGGTACCTGCGCATGCTGGTCGACATTGCGCGATTTAACCGCCGGGCCCGCCGAGATCTGCACGACGCACTCCTCGACCCGACGATGAGTCTCGCGCACTACCTTCGGCGGGGACGCTACGGGCGGGCCTTTCGCGAGTGGTACCTGGTGGCCATGGGATCGGCCATCTGGTCGGCGGACCCCGATACCTTTACCGATTTTCCCGCCGCGACCTTCGTACGTTTCTTCGAGAATCACGGACTCCTCGGTGTTCGAGGTCGTCCGGAGTGGCGCTCGGTGGTGGGTGGATCGAGGACGTACGTGGAGGCCCTGGCTAGTCGTCTCCGGGGACGAGTTCTGACATCCTCTCCCGTGACCGCAGTGAGGCGCACTCTCGGCGGAGTGGTGGTGACCACTCCCCGAGGTGACGAGGAGTTCGACCACGTCATCGTGGCGACCCACTCCGATCAGGCCCTCGCTCTGCTCGTGGACGCCGACTCCCAGGAGCGCGACGTACTGTCGGCTCTGCGCTACCAGGAGAACGAGGCTGTTCTCCACACCGACCCGTCGATACTGGCTCGGCGAGAGGCGGCTCGAGCTTCCTGGAACTGGCGTCGGGTACCCGGGTCGCGCAGGGCCACACTCACCTACGATCTTTCGCGGCTCCAGGGTCTCGACGGACGGCCCCTCTACCTCACCCTCAATCAACCCGACGCCGTGGATCCGAGCAGCGTTTTGTCGACCACCTCCTACGCACACCCCGTGTTTGACACGACCGCCCTACGGGCTCAGGCTCGCCACGAGGAGATCAGTGGACGTCGAAGGGTATCTTTCGCCGGGGCGTACTGGGGGTACGGATTCCATGAGGACGGGGCCGCGTCGGCGATGCGGGTGTGTGCTCAGTTGGAACGCGACGTAGACGTGGTGGAGGCATGAAGTCGTCTCTCTACCGGGGGTGGGTCACTCACCATCGTCACGGGGGCCCAGCGACCGGGGGAGTGGATCATCGATTTCGTTACCGGGTCACGATGCCGTTCGTCTTCTTGGACGAGCTCGAGGAGGTCACTCGTCGCCACTGGACGTGGCGCACGCTCATCAGATTCCGCCGCGCCGATTTTGTGGGACCGGTCGACCAGCCTCTCCGTACGGTCGTCGCCCAACGAGTGAGTGAAGAGTTAGGTCGCCCCTACGAGGGAAGGGTCGCGCTCCTCGCTCAGTGGCGAATGTGGGGCTTCCACTTCAATCCACTCAGTCTCTACTACTGCTTCGACTCGTCGGGCGAGTCTCTCGAGGCGGTCGCTCTCGAGGTGCGAAACACCCCGTGGCTGGAGCGTCACCTCTACGTGGTGGACGGCGCCTCGGGCGTCGCTCACTTCGACAAGGTCCTTCACGTCTCGCCGTTCCTCGGGATGGATCAAAGTTACGAGTTCCACTTCTCCACTCCGGCAGAGTCGTGTCGCGCCACTCTGGTGAACTGGCGAGGTTCGGAACGAGTCTTCGACGCCTCTCTTTCGCTCACGCGAGAGGATTTGACGTCGCGGTCCATGGCGCGAGTCGCCTGGATGCGGGGCTGGGAGAACCTGGGCGTGACCGTGCGGATATATCTTCAAGCGGCTCGACTCGCTCGACGCCGAGCTCCTTTTCATTCTCACCCGGCGAAGGAGACCGAGGTGACTCGTGGTTGAGTCGACCCCCTCGATTGTGGATCAGAGCACGACACTTCGTGACGACTACTCCCGGGGGGTACGTGCCGCACGGGCACTGGTGCACCGTCTCTTGAAGGGCCTTCATCACGGAGCGATTGAACTGGTCGAGGACGGGGAGTCGCGGGTCTACGGATCGGGTGAACCGATCCGCGTCGTGGTGAACGATCCTCGGGCTTACGTCGCCGTCGTGCGGGGCGGTTCGGCCGGATTCGGCCGCAGTTTCGTGGCCGGCTGGTGGACGTGTGAGAATCTCACCGACTTGGTGAGAGTTCTCGTGCGGGCGCTCAACCGCCCCCTCTCTCATCTGGATACGTGGGCGCGCGCGATTGCTCCGGTGCGAGATCGCCTTCCCCAGCGTCGGCGACGCGAGCGTCCGATGGATCGGGGATTCATCCGAGCGCACTACGACCTCGGCAACGACTTTTATCAGTTGATGCTGGACGAAACGATGATGTACTCCTGCGCGTACTTCTCCGATCCATCGATGAGTTTGGCGGACGCGTCGCGGGCCAAGCTCGACCGGCTGGCTCGCAAACTGGGAATTCGTCCGAGTGATCACGTGGCGGAGATTGGGACCGGGTGGGGAGGGCTCGCCGTTCACTTCGCTGAGCACTACGGGTGTCGAGTGACGAGTGTGACCATCTCCGACGCTCAGTTCGACGTCGCTCGACGACGGGTGGAAGAACGGGGACTCGCCGATCGTGTCACTATCTTGAATCTCGACTACCGGGACCTCGGAGGCCACTACGACAAGGTGGTCTCGGTGGAGATGGTCGAGGCCATTGGATGGCGCCAACTGGAGACGTACTTTGCGACACTGCAACGACTCGTGACCCCAGAAGGACTCGTCGCGATTCAGGCCATCACGATTGACGACGCCGCCTACGAGCGAGCGAAATGGACCGAGGACTTCATCAAGGACCTCGTTTTCCCCGGAGGCTTTCTTCCGTCACTCTCCGCGCTGGTGAAGGCGTCGTCAACGTCGTCAGCGTTACGCGTTATCGATGTCGAAGATATTGGGCGTCACTACCCAGAAACCTTGTCGCGCTGGCGAGCCAATCTCGCGGCCCACCGGGCGGAGGTGGACACTCTCGGATACCCGGAGGATTTTCATCGTCTCTGGGATCTCTACCTCGGCTACTGCGAGGGGGCGTTTCTCGAACGACACATCTCCGATCTCCAGGTGGTCTTCGCGGGTGAGGCCTACCGACCGAAATTAGGGCCTACGCCCTTTCGAGTCGCTCCCTGAGCCGGCGTTCTCGCCAACTCCACAGCGCTGCACCGAGGAGGGTGAGTCCGGCGAGAAGGTAGTACTCGGGGTACCCCCCCTGTCCAACGTAGGTAAAGGTGACTCGGTGCCGGCCGGCCGGAACCGTGACGGCGACGAGGGCCGGAGAGACTATCTCCGTACTCGCGGGGTGGCCGTCCACTCGAACGCGCCACCCGGGATCGAAGGATGCGGCGAGTACGACTACGCTGCGGCGACGAAGATTGACGTCCGCACTCGCCGTGCCACTCGCGACGAGGGCGTCACTCTGACTCAGCACCGTACCGGGGGGGCTAGTGGGGTAGGTGGACGCCGTCCACGTGGGGGCCGCCGCTCGGTGCGAGCCGAGAGCGACCGTGTCGTAGCGACCGAGGCTGGGACCATGAGAGGCGAGAAACCCCGCCGTCTGGGGTCCGAGCGTCGCCGTCGTCGCGTGAATGACCCCGACGGTGTCGACAACCCGGATGAGCCCCGACGAGGGGAGTCGCCAGAGGGCGAAGTAGGGCGTGCGACTCACTAGGGTGGCTGGTACCGGCGGTGTCGCCGCGGCACTCGAGGTTGGCAGGAGCAGCCAGTGGACCCCGAAGGCGGCGTAGTCACCGGGATTGCTCTGGTCGAAATAGGCCTCGGGGTCGGTCATCAAACTCGAGGTTCGTAGGGTGAAACCGACCGTGTCCACGAGGTGCTGTTCGAGGTAGATGTAGACCGGAACGTCACCGAGGTAGAAGGTGCGACCCCAATTAGAAGGCATACCCGCGTAGATACGTCCCCCCCCGTCCGCGCGGGTCAGGGCGATGAGGGCATCGAGACTGGGGGCGTAGCGAGCCGTGATAGTTCGCTCGTAGTTAATCCACTGCGCGCTTCGTTGGTCGTACTGGTGAACTTCACTCCACGCGGGAGTGAGCAGGAGCGCGGCGAGGAGGAGAACGGCGAGGCCGGCTCGCCCGGAAGTGAGCGGGAGATTTCGTCCGCGAAAAGGGGCAACACGACGGAAGTACTGGACGAAGGTCCGCGTACCGACTCCGGCGAGATAGAGCGCGACGAGTTGGAGTTCCGCGACGTAACGCTGGAGGAGCAGATTCTGATTCCCCGGAATGAGATCGATGAGCCAGCTGAATGTGGGCCGACCGATGAAGAGGACGAGAAAGAGGACGAAGAGGCCAACGAGGACCCGTCCTCGTTCGTCGACTCGCCACTGACGGAGAGCGACGGCAACTCCCAGTCCGGCGAGAGCGGTGATAACGGGGAGTCGTCCCGAGTCAAAGAGGGCGCCGGTAACGAGCCAGGAGAGGGCCCGCGCCCCGCCGTAGGAGTTGTTGATGGTGGTGCCCACTTGGAACTGATTGACCGCGAGGTAGCTCAGTCGGTGCAGGAGGGGGGCCGTCACCCACGCCGACGCGGTGAGTCCCATCCCGAGAACCACGCTCGCTCGAGGGATGCGAGTTCGCCACTGGGACGGTGCGGTGAGCACGAAGATGCCGAGTCCGAGCACGGCGGCGTACGCGGTGAGGAAGTGAAAGGCAATCGTCGCCGCGAGGGCGGCGACGGCGAGGAGGAGATGACGTCGTCGGGTAAGAAACTGCCAGGCCGCACCCCAAGCGAGCGGGAGTGTCCACATCGCCCACTCCTGGCTCCACAGACCGTTTCCGATCCAAACGTAACTCTTGTGTTCGAACCCGTGACCGGTCACTGAAAACAGGAGAGGAGCGAGGAGGGCGGCGACGCCCGCCGTCCAGGGACCGAGATCGAAGAGTCGGGCGGAGTAGTAGACCGCGAGGGGCCACAAGCTGAGGAGTAGGTAGAGCGACCAGCCGAAGATCACCGCGGGAGAGGGCCCCCAGCGAGATAACTCGCCCACCAATATTGCTGAGGCGCTCTGGTATTCGACGAAGAAGGGTGAGCCGAGAGAGAGGAAGCCGTACCAGTGGTCGAGGGGGGAGTGCCCAGTACTGAGGAGTCGCTGCGCCAGAGTGGTCATCTGGAGGTGCATCGCCGAGTCGTTGGGGTAGTTCACGACGACGTGCTCGTTCCAAAGACTCCAGAGATTGAAGAGCACAGCCGCCAATGTCAGCATCAGGGTACCGCGGGGCAGTCGCCGAAGAGTGGCGAGGGGACGGGTGGGTG
>JABEUS010000017.1 GCA_013044285.1 Acidimicrobiaceae bacterium | reverse complement strand
TCTACGGGTGATCCGTAGCGCTCACGCCGGTCGGGCGCGGAACCACGTCCCCCCGTAGCGGGCCGGGCCGGGCGTGATCCGGGACGAGGATCGTCCCCGAAGCGGGGACGCCCGCCACTCGCCGCACTTCTCGAACCAGGTCGCGCCCCGCCGACTCCGCGCGGCTCACCTCGACCAGAACTCGATCGGGGACCCCCCGTTCGTCCGTTCGAAGAACCGGGCGACCCCGGGCGACCCGACGGGCGACCGGAAGACCGACCAGAGGGGCGCGGAGAGGAGGGGCGAGAAGGCATCGTACCATTCTAGGGAGTCGACGGTGCGAGGGTCCGCTCCATCCACACCGCCCCGTCGACGGGGATCTCCCCCACGTCGGGTTCACTGGCGATCAGCAGTCGCCAACCGGTCGGAACCGGCACTCCAGCGTGCGAGCAGTTGACCCAGCATCGAAAATCCTCCCCCCGGCGCAGTTCCAGAACACCGGGGACCGGCTCGCCGAGACTCCAGTCGGGGTCCCCTGGAACAAGGCGCCGCCGTGACCGGACGGCTTCGCGCAGGATGGACCAGGTGGAGTGAGGGTCGGTGACTTGACGAGTGCGACTGAGGGCGGACCATCCGAGGGGTTGGGGTAACCAGGGAGTACCCGACGAGAACCCGAAGGCGGGGCCCTCACTCCAGGGCAGCGGAACACGGCAACCGTCACGGACGAGAGTACGGTCCCCCGTACGCTCGTAGATGGGGTCCTGGAGTAGATCAACTGGTATATCGTCTACGTTCTCTAGAGCCAGTTCGTCGCCCTGGTAGACACAGACCGACCCGGGAAGCGCCAGGGCCAAGAGGTGCACGGCCCGAGAACGGCGCCGTCCGCGTTCGAGATCGCCCTCGGCGTACCGGCTGACCGGTCGGCGTTCGTCGTGACTGGAGACGGTCCACGTCGACCACGCTCCCTCCGAGAGACCTTCTCCCACTTGACGAATCGCCGCCGCCAGGCTCTCCGCGCGAAACTGCGCCTTCGCGAGAGTGATGGCGAGAAGGGACGGGAGTTCGGCGTCGCGGGTGTAGGACCGTTCGCGCGTCGCCCCGTTGACGACGACCTCTCCAACGAGAAAACGCTCGGGCTGGTAGGAGCGAGCGATGCTGCGCCACTCCCCCAGTACCTCGTGAACGAGGTTTTGATCCCAGAAGGGTACCTCCGGGCTCGATTCGGGAACGAACCGTTCCGTCCCGAGGTGCGCGTCAACCAGCTCGCCGGTCTTTCCCATACCGGGAAGGGCGTCCAGTCGAAAACCGTCTACTCCCCGGTCGAACCAGAAGGCGAAGGTGTCGCGGACGTAGGAGCGCACCCCCTCGTCACGCCAGTTGAGGTCTGGTTGGGAGGAGTCGAAGAGGTGGAGGAACCACTCGCCGGACGCCGACTCCCGGGTCCAGGCACTGCCTCCAAAGATCGAAGGCCAGTCGGTGGGGGGCTGGTCCTCGTCCTCGCCTCTTCCGGGGGCGAAGTAGAACCGGCGACGAGCGTCGCTTCCCGGCTCGCTCGCGAGGGCCTCGAGGAACCAGGGGTGGTCTCGGGAGACGTGATTTCCGACGAAGTCGAGCAGCACCCGCAGTCCGTGACGATGACACTCCTCGATAAACCTCTCGGCGGACGCCAGATCTCCGAAGAGCGGGTCGATCTTTCGGTGATCGGTGATGTCGTACCCGCCGTCGCGCATGGGGGACTCGAACCACGGACAGACCCAGACGGCGTCCGCCCCCCAGGCCGCGATATCGGCGACGTGGGCGATGAGACCACCGATATCACCCACGCCGTCCCCGTCGGAGTCGGCGAAGCTCTTGATATAGATCTGGTAGATCACCGCGTGACGCCACCACTCGAGGTTGTCCGACCCACTCGAGATCACACTCACCACACTCTCCCTCCGCCCGCCCCGTAGGTGACCCGGAAGGGACCGGGCGCGACGGTGAGTCGGGCGTCGTCGAGACTATCGCCGCTTCGCCACCGCCCCGACTAGAAGGAGCCGCTCGCGGTGTTGACGACTCCGCCCTTCGTCGTCGTGATACTCCACGTGTCGCCGGAGACCGAGTGGGGAGTGGACCCGAGGATGAGCTGGGCGACGACATCACCCGACGAGACGTAGGCCGAGACCGTCCCCGTGAAGTGGTAGGTGATCGTGGAGGCACCGACGGTCGTCGTATCCGAAAAGCCCCCGAATGTGTCGAAGGAACTCTGGTTCGACGCGAATCCGGCACCGCGCTGCACCGTGATGGTCAGATCCACCGCTGTACTCGTCGCGTTCGATATCGCCAGGGTTTCGCTGCCAAAGTAGACCATCGGTGAACCCGAGCTCGACGCGGTCACGACGACCCCGTGAGAGGGCGGAGTCGTCGTCGAGGTGGTGGAGCTCGGCGTCGACCCCGATCCCGCCCCGGCGCAGGAGTTGGCACCGCTCGCGAGCACCGGCGCCGAGTCGCTCGGGGTCTGAACATATAGTTGTCCCCCGCTCACGGTGATCGTGTAGCCCGAGTTCTGTGGCCACGAGGTGAGATAGCCCCCCGAGGACGCGGTGAGCACACTGGGCGTCGCGACCGGGGTGCCCCCGGTCTGGGCGTTGTGGGCCGCGAGGGCGGTCTCGAGCGTCTTCACGTCCGACTGACAGGCGGCGAGAGTGGCCGAGGTAGTCACCCCACCGAGGCTAAAGACGACGACGGCGGCGAGCACGCCGAGGACGACGATCACGATGAGAAGTTCGATGAGGGTGAAGCCCCCCTCGCTTCTCGGGTGGCTGGACTCTGGCGTCTCGGTAGTCATGCTCCGCACTGCACGACTCGACTATCACCGAACAACGAACCCGCTCGCAACACCCCCACAACTCTTATCGCGCTAACTCCCCTGATCGTGACCGCTAGCCAGCCCGAGGATAAACGGGGGTCCCCTCGAGCGGGACCGCGGAGACGAAGGGCGTATCCGAGACTACGGCCCGTCGAGGGGCCAGTAGGAGCTGGGGTTAAGGGCGAGCACCGCCGCTGATTCGGTGCTGTAGGAGGTCGCCCGAGCGATGCTCGCCACCTGGGTAGCGTCGAGCGCACTGGGATAGACGGCCACGTCGGAGAGGTTCCCGGAGAAGTAGTCACTACTCGGGCGGTTCGGCCAGCCGGCCAGGTTGTCACCACCGAGTCGCCAGTACCCGTTGAAACCCTGACCTGTGGTGGTGGAGTTGCTCGCCACCAAGCCTCCGTCGATGTAGAGGTACATCCCCGCACTGGAGAGGGTCGCGACTACCTGGTGCCAGTTCCCGTCGTTGTACGTCAGGGGGCTTTGGATGGCGACCACGTAGTTCGGGTAGACCCCGAAGACGATGTTGCCGGCGTTGGTCATGTAGATGTGACGATCGTAGGTAGACGACACGCCGGTTTGGGCGTTGCCGAACCCCACGAGCATTCCGCCCGACGTCGTCGTGGTCTTGAACCACGCGGAAAGGGAAAAGGTATTAGGCCCCGTCGATAACGTCGCCGTACTCACGTAAGAACCACTCGTGCCCGGCAGCGAGAGAGAACCCGCCCCGGAGAAGTGACCGGTACTCGAGGCACTCGCTGCCCCGACGAGAGTTCCCGTATTGCTTCCGGCCGCCGAGGTGTCGGTTCCGAGGGGCTGGAGCGCAACCGCCGCGGTGGTCGACGTCGTAGAACCCGCTCCGGCGCACACCCCCGGTCCACTAGCCAGCACGGGGGCCGAGTCCGAGGGTGTCTGCACGTAAAGATTTCCCCCGCTCATGCTGAGTGTGTACCCCGAGTTCGACGGCCAGTTCAGTAGATAGGGATTCGCCCCCTGCGTCAGGAGTGAGACACTCACCGGGGGGCTCGAGCCCATCTGGGCGTGGTACGCAGCGATAGCGGTCTCGACCGTCTTCACGTCCGCCTGACACGCGCTCAGTGTCGCTTGCGAGGCGACACCCCCGAGATTAAACACCACCACCGACGCCAATACACCAATGACGACGACCACGACGAGCAGCTCGATGAGGGTGAAGCCTCGCTCGTGTGAGGCTGCGTCTCGCCTCGCTCTGTACTGGTCCACACCGACAAAATATCGAGAGAAAAACACAACGACCAGGACGGCGACACAAATTTTGCCCAACCGACAGCGACTGGGAGACTCCCCGCGCTGCCACGGATCACGGCCCCCGGGACGTGCGAAAGGCCCCAGCGTGAGCTGGGGCCTTTCGAAGAAATCCCGGCGGCGACCTACTCTCCCAGGGGGGGACCCCCAAGTACCATCGGCGCTGGTGGGCTTGACTGCTGTGTTCGGAATGGGAACAGGTATA
>JABEUS010000123.1 GCA_013044285.1 Acidimicrobiaceae bacterium | reverse complement strand
GAGAGAATCGTCGGTGCCGGATGAGCCCAAGAGCCTCGATGGTTTTCTCCCGATCGGATTCACTGAGAGGCCTTTCCGGAGTGATCTCGGTGAACGCTCGTCGCACCGCGTCGGAGACGTCGGGTGACTGAGCAGAGAGAAGAAGTTCAAGCACTCGGTGAACGCCCACACCGAGCTCGCGCCCCGACAACGTTCCAAAGACGGTGGCGACTGACACCTCCACGTCGGGACTCGAGAGTTGGGGTTCGTCAGCTCCGGGTACGTCCTCAACCACGCCAGAATCACTCTCGGACAGTCGTCGGGTAACACTCGTGTACGACCACCGACGCCAGCGACCTTCTCGGCGCGGAGCCTCACGAGTCTCGAGCGGCCAGCGAATCTCGGTCACCTCGTCGGTGGTGAGCTCCGTGACGAGTGGCTCCAGAGGTTCAACCCGTACGGCCGAGCCCTCGAACGCGTAGTGGGCCAGAGTCAGCGGCGCCTTACTTGCGGCGTCCACCCAGTCGTCGTACTCTCGAAGAGATTGGGGGAACCCCTCGAGGCTCTCGACCTCTCGGCGACGAAGATTTTGTGCTCCGGTGATCTCGGCCAAGTCTCGAAAAGGCCGAGCCCGTACCGGCCACGGTCCAGAACGCTGAACGGCGCGATCGAAGATCATCCGAGCTGTCTCCGAACGCATTGGCGTCGAGGGATTAGCTCGATACCAGCCCACGAAGCCTTCCGCCGCCCTCGTCATCGTCACGTAGAGCAAGCGTCGATGTTCCGCCGCCGCCTGAGCGTCTGAAATGAGACTGCGCTCTACGCCCTCATCTTCACCCCAGGAGAGTCCGGAGCCTCCGTCGATCACGGTGGTGCTCCCGTCAACCCAGCGACGAAGCGCCCGGGGACCCGTGGACGTAGAGCGAGGGGGGAAGTAGTTAAAGAACGGAGCAAGAACGTAAGGGAACTCCAAGCCCTTCGAGCGATGGACGGTGAGAATACGCACCGCGTCCTTATCCGATTCCAATCGGCGCGCACTGTCGTCGAGCGCGGTATCTCCGTGACGCATCGATGCGTTCAACCACTGGTCGACGAGGTTGAGTGAACTGGTAGCACTCAGTTCTCGGGCGAGGAGTTCACCCAGATGGGCGAGGTCCGTGAGGTGCCGTTCGGCGTCTCGACTCGAGGCCACCACGCGGAGCACGTCAGGTCGTCGTAGAAACCGCACGAGGGATACGACTCCCGTCGTCTCCACCTCTCGACGTAATTGAGCCAGGGTGGCGAGTAGATCTCCTTCATCGACGGACCGAAACCACGAGAGTGAGAGGACGTGAGTGAGGCCGACGTCGTCGGGTTCATTCAACGCCGCCACCAACTGGCCCACCTGGAAAGCCGCTTCGGTATCCAGAACAGAGTGGGAACTCTCAGAGACCGCAGGAACCCCGGCCTGACGCAGACGGCTCAGCACCCGTCGGCACTCATCGTTGCGACGGCAGAGGATCGCAATATCGCGGAGACCAACTCCCCGTCCGTGGAGATGGCGCACCACCTCCACCACGTCATCTACGAGCTCATCTCGACCACCGGAGCAAAACCGAAAGACGACCGCACTCGTATCTGCCCCGCTACTGAGTGCGTGGCGCGGAACGTCGGGACGAACGGGTCGAACCGGGAAGTAAGAGATTCCGGCCTCGGGGTCGTCGACGGTGTAGTGCAGGTTCGCTCCGCCGAAGAAGTCATTAATCCCCGCGACGACCCGGGGTGTCGAACGATAGTTCTCAGTGAGGTGAACCAGGGCCCCACGCGCGCCGAGGGAGTTCCGCACTGAGAGATAGGTATCAACACCTCCGGAACGGAATCCGTAAATAGCCTGCTTGGGGTCTCCCACCATGATTAGTCGAGTGCGCGCAGCTCCCCTGAACACTCGTTCGAAGATGCGCCACTGGAGGGGATCGGTATCTTGAAACTCATCAATCATCACTACTCGATAGAGAGAACGAAGCTCTTGAGTGAGACGATCCCCGTCCGGACCATCGAGACGCTCGCCCAGATCACTCAGTACATCCGAGAAGGATTGACGCCCCATGCGACGAGCTAACTCTCGAGCGCGTCGAACTGTCTCCTGCGCTAAGTGAGACTGCATCCGGGCCACCCGGTCCTGCGGGGTAAGGCCAGAGTCCGGGGCGGCGACCCGTACGACGGACGAGTCACTCGAGTCACTCCAACCAGAGTCGTAGAGAGCCCGGGCGACCTCGTAAATCGTGGCGAGTCGTCCCGCGAGTGACTCTCCGGCGACCTCGACGAACTCCGCTAGCTCCTCCGGGTGGCCGTGAGACCATCGGGCCACCACCTCTCGAACCGCTCGCTCAAGAAGCGGTACGGGATCACCCATTCCCTCACGTGGAGTCGTCGAGCGTTGGGCGGCGAAGGAGTGAAACGTTCGTGCGTCCAGTTCGTCCACCCGCTGACGAGCCCACCGAGCCCGCGCCATATCCTCCTCACGCGAGCCCCCGGTGATCCAGCGTTCGTGAAAGGGGGCCATCCAATTCAGACTGTGGTCGTCGCGCTCGAAGGCGTCGACAATATCGTCCAAGCGTTGGCGGACGCGAGCGCGTAGCTGTCGAGCGGCGTCACGGGTGAAGGTCACGAGGAGAATCTCGCGGGGTTCCACGTCTTCTTCGATCAACAGTCGGGCGCTCAGGTGAGCGAGGGTCCAGGTCTTACCCGATCCCGCACTCGCCTCAATAAGCAGAGGGTGGGGTACGGCGTCCACTCCCTCCAGAGACAACGGAGAGGTGGTCGGAGAAAAGTCGGTGGTCACGTCGTCAGCACCGTATTCCACGGCACCCGCTTAAACGGAGTCCACGTCACCCGCTCCACGAGTGCCTTGAGGTGCTCTTGGGCCCGGTCTACCACTCCTCCCCCGAGGTCGAGTAACTCCGAATAGTCCGACTCCCCCACCAATAATTTGACCACGTCCTCCCCCCTCGAGTCGTCGTTAAAGGAGTGTTCGGCACTCCATTCCTCCTCGGGTGAAGTCGACCTACCCGTGATGGCGCTGGACGATAGGAGGGCTGAACGGGGGAAAAAAGACGGCACCGCGTGGTGACGATTGTCGTAGAGGGCCACCCACTCGCGTACCAGATCCGTAGCGTCATCAACCGACTCCAGCCGCGCCACGACTCCGGGGTGGTGCCAGGCGGAAGGGCCTTCAGCGGCGCGCGACTTCGGGTCCTGAGCCTTCACCCCAAGGGGAGAGAGACTGACGACGCTCACGAGTTCGCCCAACTCCCACGTGAGCAGGGAGCACCACACCGCAACGTCGAGAGCCCCTACTCCGAGGGACTTTCGTAGGTGCGGGAGGAGGAGGAACACGCCCCCGGACCCGGTATAGAGATGGAGAGAGCCTCGCACCAGGTCGCGATGATCGAAGGAGGAGCGTCCGTTCTGGCTCGCCGAATGAGGTCGGGCCCCGAGTCGAGTGAGGCCGCCTTCGATATCGAGGACGAGATCTCGCACCGAGTCCAGTTGCAAATCATGAGTTGCGAGGGGTCGTAGTGGTTCGGCCACGCTACCGAGGGGACTGTCGGCCGTCTCGAGTACAGGAGAACCCCCAGCCCACAAGCTCTCGAAGTAGGCCTGACGTACCCGATAACGATCGAGAGAATCCTCAATCCGCCACGGGGGAACAGCCCGTGCCTTCTCCACGGAGCGCCGCGTGTGAGCACCCGCAAAAGTTTCCCGCGCGAAAACCGCGTGGGGGTGACGAAGGAAATAGATGAGTTTCTCAGCGTCGATCTCCGCGTCGTCACGAGGACTCGTCGGAAGTGCAAGGTCGGACCACCACCACGTGTCACGCGGCTGGTGTACTCGTTGCGCCACCTCAGTCGCGAACGGGTCAAAGAGGAGGGGAGACCGGTACGAGGCAAACCCCTCACGGGGTGGGACCCGCTCAGCGGACGAGTAACTAGAGTGCGGATGCGTGACGAGGGTGGCTTCGGCACGCACATCGTCTATCACCGACGACCACGGTTGTACGCTCCCGTCAACGACGCTGCGCGAAGACGTGACGAGCGCGAGACGGGTGTTCGTCGAGGCCCACAACTCGGCGAGAGCGTTTAAGAGTTCTTGGCGAGGTTCGGGGTCGCCCAGCCGCGGAGTGAGGCCGACCAACGAGCCCTCGCGGGAGGGCAAGAGGTCGTCATCGACACCAATGACGACGGTCACCTCGTAGGGTGCGCTCGCCAGACTGTAGGGGTCCACGACGTGAATCCCCCCGCGATCGTAGAGCGTTCGCCGACTGGTCCCCGATACAAACCAGGCGACCAAATCCCGAACGGTGGGCCAGTCGAGATCCCGGTGGAGCCACCGAGTGGCTGCCTGCAGGTCGCGCAAAATCTGCTCTGGTCCCTCATCTCGTTGATCCTCGTCACGGGGCACCGAGGCCACCAAGGGCTCCAGCCACTCCAGCCAACCCGCGAGAGCCCTCCGCTGGGTAGACGACTCGCGAAATCGTTCAATGAACGAGAGAAAGTCCAACAACTTCGTGATGATATCGAGGTCCGTGGGGGTTCCGAAGGGGTGTACTCCCAACCACCCCCCCTCCGGCTCCAGCGCGGTCGATAGGGCCACCCGATCAAAGAGTCGGCGCCACGTCCCGCGATCATCGTTCGGTCCGTAAACCCCGAGACCCTCTCGAGATGGTGCGTCCCAGCCCATCGTGACCCAGCCCTCGCGCGCGAGATGACGAGCTCGAGTCGCACCTTCACTTTCGAATCCCATGCCGTGGGCGAGCCGGGGATCACTCAAAACCCCCGCGACGTCCTCGACGGTGAGATCCCCCGAGACGAGGTCGACGAGGCGAAGTAGCGAATCCCCTCGCTCACTGACTCGGCTTCCTCCCCCGTCAGCTCGCTCGTAGGGTACCCCGGGCATCTGCGAGGTGGCCGGAGAGAAGGCGACATCCACCAGGGGCCCGGCCGCGTCGGGGTCCATCGTGACTACCCGAATCTGTTCAAGTTCGAGAGTCGGATCACCCAGCGCCTCGAAAACAATGTCGCGCGCCGCATCCACTTCACGAGCGAGCCCCACCGCAGCGTGAACTTCGAGAACGGGTGCGCGGAGTGCGTTTCCCACCCACTCCGGAGTCACCCCCAGAGCCGTCGTCCACAAACCCACCCCGTCCTTACCTCGACGCGCCCACCGATTACGGGTCGACATTTCCCTCGACGTGGACTCCGGTGCGGTTGGTGATACCAGGTAGATCCCCACCTCCACCTGGTCGACCAAATCAGCGACCATCGACAGTCCGAGTGCTCCGAGGGGAGACTCCGGCGCGGCGAAGACATCGAAGCCGTCAAGGAGTGGTCCGCGCGCTCGTAGTGAACCACTTCGGTAAGCCTCGAAGGGAGTGGCGAGTCCACGCCGTCGCCGCTCTTCCACCACGCGGCGCTCCGGTTCCAGTGCGTCGCGCCCGAGGATGTCGTCCAGTTCCTCCCCCCGGTGCGAGATCCAGGTCGCCAGACGCTGACCACGCGCCCGGGCACTAGCCGGATCGATGCGCCCCTCCCCCCACTCCAACAGACTGAGTCCGAGAGCCCGGGCGCCCCATACTTCGTAGTCCTCCGGCGAGTCGTAGAGAGCCAACTCCACGAGTCGAGACCAGTACACCGTAAAGAGCTGGGCCACGACGCCGCTCGAGCCGGGGCGGGACGGATGAGCAAGGAATCGCTCTAACCACCCCGACATCGACGAGGACGGGACGACCACTGTTTCCCGCGTAAATGGCCCCTCGCGACGTCGGTGTTGGGCGTAATGTGTCGCCAACTCCCCCAGGTGAGCCGCGACGGCGAATCCGCGAAGAGGCATGGCTCGACACTACCGAGGGGCTCCGACACGGAGCCATCACTAAAAGGTGGTTAAGAAGGCTCGAAGGCCTTAGAGAAAGGGTAAAAAGTACCCCTAGCATTTCTCCGAAGGGAGTTTCTCATGCGTCGGCTGCTCATCACGAGTGTTCTCACGAGTGTGGCATTCGTCACGTCTCCGCACGCTGGAGCATCGTCGACCATCTCTCTGCAGATTCCGCTCTCGACCGCCGCCCACATTCTCGGCCACAACTGTCACGGTATCCAACAACAGGACTTCGCGAGCACCCTCGATGCCGAGGAAAGCGCCGTATTCGGTGCGGTCTACCTGCAAACGAACTGCAGCCAGGGCTCCAAGTCCCACATCTTCCAGACCTGGGTTTCGGCACGGTGGTCCTACTCGGGTGGTCTCGAGGCGATCGGTCCGATGTACAACCCTCCTTCGAACATCAATCTGGCTGCTCGACACAGTGACGACTACGGAAACGTCCTGACTGACACTCTCTCGGGTCCCGCCGGCTGTTCGGTGGCCGCAGTCAATACGTGTCACTACCGTGCCTCTCTCCAGTGGTCCGCGATTCCGAAGCCGACGAATCTCGCCGTTCAACAAAACGGGGACTCTCTCGTTGCGACGTGGACGTCAGAGGATCCGAGCGCCGGCTTAAACGTGGTGACCGTTACCACTCCTCACAAGGTGATTCGCCTCACCACCCCCACGGAGAAGATCGTGATTCCCGGAGTGGTACCCGGAACTCGGTACTCGATTAACGTCTCCACCCTTCCGTTGGGGCACCAACTCAGTGACCACGAAGGGGTGTCCGAAAGCGCGACAACCAGTATCGTGAGCCAGCCCGCGACGATTATCGCGACTCCCCCGAGTACGGTCTCCTCCGATGGCGCTGATAGTCATCTCGCCAGAATCACTTGGTCGGGTGGCCAAAGCGGCAACAGTCGGAGTGACGGTCAGCAAATACGTTTCTTCAGTTCCGCCTCGGATCCGACCCCGGTGTCCACAGTGACCGTGTCGGGCACCTCCCACACCTGCCACGCCCCCAACCCGGGATCCGAATGGTGGGTATCGATTCGGACTCACAACCAGGCGGGGTGGAGCCCGTGGTCCCCTCGAGTCCACGTCAGCGTCCCCGCCTCATCTGACCACTAAGTCGACCCTCGCCCCGCGCTAACCATCCTCCTTAAGGGGCGACGAAACTCCGCATCGAGAGAGAACCCATCGTGCACCCCTCCACGAGAGTCTGAAGGGTGACCCCATCGTGGTCGGCGAGTCCAGCGAGATACGCCAGGGGTAGAAAGTGATCAGGCGTGGGAACCGCCAAACGGTAGTCGTCACTATCGACGACGTCACCCAGTTGGGAGGGCCGTGAGGTCATCACGGTGGCCACGTCGTGATCGAATCGCTCGGCCCAGTCGTATCCTTGATCCAGTGATCGCCAGGCAATGGCGCGTAGGTTGTGCACCACGTTGCCCGATCCCAGGATCAGAACGCCTTCGTCACGCAAGCTCGACAGGCGAGCGCCGAGGTCGAGGTGGTAGTCGAGGGGTTTGGACGCGTCGATCGCCAGTTGAACCACCGGGACGTCGGCGTCCGGGTACATGTGCGCGAGGACCGACCACGTTCCGTGATCGATTCCCCACGTCTCGTCGTCCAGTCCGACCCACACCGGATCGACAATCTCAGCGACTCGGCGAGCAAGCTCCGGCGAACCCTCGACCGGATAGTCAAAGTCGGCGAGTTCTTGGGGAAAGCCGTAGAAGTCGTGGATGACGCGGGGATGACTCATTGAGGTCACTACCGTGGCGTTGATGTACCAGTGGGCGGAAATAGCAAGGATTGCTCGCGGACGTTCGATGGAGAGGGCGAACTCGCTCCACGCCCGAGTGAAGCGATTGTCCTCGAGAGTATTCATGGGACTGCCGTGGCCCACAAAGACGGCCGGTGTGCGTGACACGGTTCTCCTTTTAGTTGACGTATCTACTATATCGGACCTAGATGAAACATCAACCAGCCCCGGTAGACTCGACTCGTGAGTACCCGCTGGTTGGACCCCGAGGAACTCGCCACCTGGAAGAGTTTGTCGCTGATGCACCTTCAACTGAGCGCCCGACTCGGTCAAACTCTGGCCGAGTACGGAGTCTCCCTCCAGGACTACATCGTCATGGCGTCGCTCTCCGATCGTCCTGACGGGCGGTGTCGGATTGTCGAACTGGCGACGGAGTTGGGGTGGGAAAAGAGTCGTCTCTCCCACCACCTTTCGCGTATGTGCGAACGACAACTAGTGGAAAAGGTCCCTTGCCCCATTGACCAGCGCGGGGTCTTCGTAGTGCTGACCTCAACCGGACAAGAAGTGCTGGCCCACGTCGCCCCAGTACACGTTGACGATGTTCGCCACTTCTTCATCGACCTCACGAGTTCGACCGACCGCCAACACCTGCGCACGGTGGCCGAAGCGGTTCTCCAACGCCTGGCCGATGAGTCATTCGACACATGATTGTCATATTTTTGTTTGTAAAATAACGAGATGGCGAAGCGTCACCTTGGGTCGCCACGGTGGCGAGGGATTCTTTCACCCTCCATAGTTTTCATTGTCATTACCCTTCTCGCTTTCGCCAACCTGGCGACGTGGTCCCTCACCGATCCCCTGGTTTCTGCGCCCGACGAACAGAGTCACATCATCACCGCGGTCGCCCGAGACCACTTCAGTGTCGCGACCCCCACCGCCGGCAACAAGGTGACGGTCACCGTTACCGTGCCTGCCTCTATCGCCTACACCACCGTCTACCCCGACTGTTGGCACTTCTACACCCAGATTCCCGCTACCTGTTCTCAACCCTTCCCGACGTCCCAAACACCCACGCTGATTACCACCTACACCGATCACTACCCGCCCCTCTACTACACCCTGGTGGGAGTCGCGAGTTGGTTCTCCGAGACGACGGGGGGCATCTACGCCATGCGTCTCATAAGTTCCCTGCTCGGAGCGCTCATGCTGGGTCTCGCGGCGTACGCGATTGCGAAGTGGAGCCGTCGACGAGGACTCTGGCTAGGAGTCGTGGCCAGTCTCACCCCCCTCACGTGGTTCCTCTCGTCATCGGTGAATCCGAGTGGCTTCGAGATCATGACTGCCATCTGTTTCTGGACCCTGATAGCGATCTGGGGGTTGGACCATCCCGATGAGGTGCCGCGGAGACTCGCGACGTGGGTCGGCGTGGTCGCGAGCGTCTTCGTCCTCATCCGCGGACTCTCCCCTCTCTGGGTGGGACTGGGCGCCCTCTCACTCTTAACTCTCGTCGGCCCCGTCCGCCTTTTCCGGCAAGTTCGTGAGTCGCGCCATCTGCAGATCGTGGCGGGAAGTGTCTTTCTGCTCACCCTGGTTGCTACAGCCTGGATTATCACCCAAGGGACGCTCAACATCTTGCCGGTCGGGGCGCCAGTGACGAAGAACGCCAGCCTCCTCACCATCCTTCACGACGTGCTCGGTACCGTCCAATTCTGGATTCGCGAGTCGGTTGGGGTACTCGGCTGGGTCGACACGACCCTGCCTCACGAGGTCTACCTCGCCTGGTATTTCGTCATTCCCCTGATCCTCGTGGTCGCGTTACTTCGGGGTCAGTGGAACCAACGCATCGTGGTCGCAGCCCTCGCGGGGCTCGCCGTTGCGATTCCCGTCACTCTGGTCACGCTGCACGCACGTCAACTAGGAGTCGTCTGGCAGGGTCGTGACTCAATGCCCCTCGCCGTGGGGGCCGTCATTATGGCCTCCGCCGTGGCCACCCCGGTTGTAACGAGGGCCAAACACGTGGTCCAGCTGGCTGAGGTAGCGATGACGGGTGGACTGATTGCTCTCTTTTCTTGGGAAAATGCGCTGAGTTTCTACACGAATCTGCGTCGCTACGCGGTGGGGCGTGATGGTCCGGCCACCTTCTTCCTTCACCACCTCGGTTGGTCTCCCCCCATTGGTCAGGTCGGGAGCCTCGTTCTCGACGTGCTCTTCACCGGAGCGTTCGCGGGGGTCATCATCGTGTGGCTCTGGTTCACCCAGCCCAAATCGCGGAGTCACTCCTCGCCAAGGCTTAGGTAGACTCCCAACGCACGGGGTAAACCCCCAGAGACGACGGAGATCCCCGGCCCATGCCTGATAAGTCCTCGCGAGAGCCGGTGTCGGCGACCCACCAAGCCCACACCCTGCGCTCCAATGAAGTCACGGTCCTTCGAGAGACGCTCAAGGTCTACGAAATCGAAGCCAACGGGACCGAGATGGTGATGGCTCAGATGCGGGGAATCACCGACTCCCGTTTCTACCCCCTGGTTCTACTCTTCTTGAAGCTCACCAACTTTGCGGAGATTCGGGCGCGACACCTCCTTCGTCGACCGGCGCCGTCTGGCCCCGTCACACCCCCCCGGGTGCCCGCTCGGCCCGAAGAAGTCGCCGTGACCACCGGACAGGATCTCACCCTGCCGGTTGAACCCGACGACGTTGCTCCGGTGGAGGTACCACCCCGCTACGTGCGCGCCCTTCGACACCTCGTGCACGCCTTGAAAGTCGCCCTGCGGGGGAATTCTCGACGTACGAGTCCACGGCTCGAGGCCAACCCGTACTACAACTGGAACGCCATCTACCGCCAAATGAACGACGGGGTTCGTAAGCACCTGCGCCGTCGAATGGAGCTCTTCACCCGCGACACCCAGTTCTCGATCGTGATGGCGACCTACAACACTCGTCCCGAGTTTCTCCGGGAGGCCATCGACTCCGTCCTCGATCAGCTCTACCCCCACTTCCAACTCATCATCGCCGACGACCACTCGCCCGATAGTGAAGTCCGCGAAATCGTGAAGGAGTACGTCGCCCAAGACTCCCGAGTGCGCTTAATTGAGAGGGACGCCAATGGAGGCATCTCCGCCGCCACGAACGATGCGATTGCCGCGGCATCGAACGATTGGCTCGTCTTCCTCGACCACGACGACACCCTGGTGGAACACGCTCTCTTCCAGGTCGCCCTGGCTATCGAAGAGCACCCCAACGTAGCCCTGCTCTACTCCGATGAGGACAAGGTGAACGAGGCCAACGAGCCGTTCATGCCCTACTTCAAGAGCGATTTTGATCCCCTTCTTCTCCTCGGACAGAACTACGTCTGCCACCTCACCACGGTTCGCCGGGACGTGGTGGAAGAACTCGGACGACTCCGTAGTGAGTTCGACGGGGCTCAGGACTGGGACCTTGTCCTGCGCGTGAGTGAACGAGTGGATCGCTCGCAGATTGTGCACATTCCCCACGTTCTGTACCACTGGCGGAGCCACTCGGGTTCGACGTCTCAGTCCAGTGAGGCGAAGCCCTGGGCCCTGCACGCCGGGCGCCGCGCCGTGGAAGACGCCCTCCAGCGTCGAGGAGTCGACGCCGAGGTCCGTGAGGTGGACAAGACTGGCTTCGCCCAGGTCGTGTACCACCTTCCGGACACTCCACCACTTGTGACCATCATGATCCCCACCCGTGACGGCAAGTTCTTGGGTGATTGCCTCCACTCGGTGCTGGAAAAGACCACGTATCCCAACTACGAGATTCTGGTGATCGACAACGGTTCAGAAAAGCCCCTCACCACCGCTCTTTTCAACGTCCTCGGTGATCGCATCAAAGTTCGTCGTGACGACAGTCCCTTTAACTACTCCGCTCTTCACAACCGAGCCCTCGATGACTGTGCCGGAGACGTGCTCGTCATGCTCAATGACGACACGACGATTACCGACGGAGAGTGGCTCACCCACCTCGTCGCGCAGCTCCTCCAACCGGGCGTGGGGGCCGTCGGCGCTCGTTTGCTCTACCCGGACGGGCGCATCCAGCACGCCGGAGTGGTACTCGGACCTAACGGGCTGGCGGGTCACGTGGGTCAGTTTCACGACGGCCACGACAAGGGGTACTTCGGACGCATTGCCTTGGCCTCAGAGTTTCAGGCAGTGACCGCCGCGTGTCTCGCCGTTCGACGCGAAACCTTCGAAAAGGTCGGGGGCCTCGACGAACGTTTGAAGGTGGCCTTTAACGACATTGACTTCTGCCTGAAAATTCAGGCCACCGGACTCAAAGTTACCTACACCCCTCTAGCGACCCTCATCCACCACGAATCCGTCTCTCGGGGATCCGATCAGCACGGTGAAAAGTACCAGCGCTTTATCGGTGAACTGGTCACCGTGCGGGATCGGTGGGGCTTCGAAATCGCCCGGGACCCTTACTACAACCCGAACCTCTCTTTTCACCACGGGCTCTTCCACTTGGCCTACCCGCCGCGCGTGACACCCTGGTACACGGGAATCGAGTAGTTCAGGACTTAGCCCAGTAGGTCTCCGAATCGCGAGCCCGAGCCAGCGCGTCCGGGTCGTCTAGACCCGGAGCCATCGCCGCACTTCCTCCGCCTAACACTTCGAAATGATCGATGTTGAGGAGGCGGATCCAACTCTGTTGACCCATCGTGAGGCTGATAAAGCCCGCCAACTCCACCAACTCCTCTTCGTTGAAGTGTCGAGAGAGTCGCGCCCAAAAGCCGTCGTCCGGGTTAAGACGCCACGTGATGGCTTCGGCGTAGGACAACGCCGCTCGCTCCTTCTCGGAGTACTGCTCGGAACTCTCAAAGTTCAGCAGTTCATCGAGTTTTCCCTCTCCAATTCCCGCCGCGCGCGCCTCGAGTGATCGCTGATTGCCGCAGTACTCACACTTCACCGACCGTGAGACGTAAACCCGACAAAGTTCCTTGATCTCGTGAGCCACCAGCCCGGAGCGAAACAGTTTCTGCCAGGCGTCCTCGAAGGCCCAGAATGCCCCCAGCGAGTGAGCTCGAACCGCGGAAGACTCCGGACGAGGCACCCCTTCTCGGGCGCACCGTTCCACGACGGCTCTCACCTGGTCGTCCATCTCATCCAAAGGAAAGTACGAAATCCGCTGACGATTCCCCATTATCCACCCCCTCGTCACCCTAAATGCAGGGACTTCATCCAGACCACGAAATATTTTTAGCGCCGCTCAATCAAGTCCATGTACTCGTCACGCCAGAGGTCGAAGTACTCCTCCGGGAGCAACACCGCGTGAGTGGGGTGGAGGGCCTCAATGAACGCTCGCTCGTGAGAGACCGCGATGATGGTCCCCTGCCACTCGCCGAGCATGCGGCCGAGTGCCTCAACGCTGGCTGGATCGAGGTTATTCGTCGGCTCGTCGAGGAGCAGAACGTTCGCTTTGGACGCGGCGAGAATCGCGAGCGCCAATTTGGCGCGTTCTCCGCCCGAGAGAGTTGCCGGCGATTGGAGCGCCGCCGAACCCTTCAATCCAAACGCCCCGAGGAGGGCCCGTCGTTGAACGTCACCCACGACGGTGGAGTCGGCCAAGTGGTCGAGAACCGTCTTCGACGCGTCCAACTGCTCGTGTTCCTGGGCGAAATAGCCCAGCGTGACGTTCGTTCCGAGATGAACCGTCCCGGCGTCGGGGGTCTGCACTCCGGCGAGACAGCGCAGTAACGAGGACTTACCCGCTCCGTTTCGACCGACGATGACAATTCGATCGCCCCGGCGAGTAATGAACTGCGCGTCCCGCAGTACCATGGACTCTCCGTAGGAGACCGCGATCCCCTCGGCGCGCAGTGGTACATCGCCACTGCGCGGGGGACTCGGTAGTCGAAAGTTCACGGAACGCTCCGCTCGGGACACCTCGACTCTTTCATCTCTCAGTTTGTCGACCCGGCGGTCCAGAACCTTGGCCAGTCGGGCCCGCTTCTCGGTCTGTGCACGCATGGAGTCGGCGAGCGTACTGAGTCGAGAAATCTCTCGATCCTGCTGGGCCGCCGTCTTCTCCTCGAGTAGACGGCGAGCCTCGTCGAGTTGAAGGAACTTGGAGTAGTTCCCTCGATACTCTCGCAGCACACCCTCGCGGAGGGCCAATACCTTATCGATAGCTCGATCGAGGAGGGGGAGGTCGTGACTGATAACCAGAACCGTCCCGGAGAACTTGGCGAGTTCGTCGAATAGCCAACGTTTTGCTGACGTGTCGAGGTGGTTCGTGGGCTCGTCCAGCACCATGACCTCAGGGTTTTCGTAGAGAACCCTCATGAGATCCACCCGGCGGCGCTGTCCCCCCGAGAGGGAGTCCAGGTCTTCGAGTAACAGATCCTGATCGAGTTGCAGTCCGTCGGCAAGGCGGGCTACTTCCGACTCCGCCTCGTAGCCACCCGCGTCACGGAACTCCTCTTCGAGACGCGTGAACTCCTCGATGGTCTCCGTGGTTGGCGATGCCGCCATAGCGTGGCGAGCGTCGTTCATCTCCTGGTCCAGTCGGTCGATTCCGCGCGCCGAGAGAACGTGACTGAGTCCAATCGCTTCGACTCCGAGCCCCCCTGGTACGGGAGTCTGGGGGAGGTAACCCACTCGACCGTGGATGACCACACTTCCACCCACGCGGAGGTGTTCGGTCCGCTCCTCTAACACGACGTTTAGCAACGTGGACTTACCGGCCCCGTTACGACCCACGAGTCCGACCTTTTCACCCGTACCCACCGTAAAGGACACCGGATTCAGCAATCGGCGGTCGCCAATTTCAATAGTTAATTCCCGTGCGACGATCACGCTAGCGACCGAGCAGTTCCGCGGACTCGCGCAATTCGTCACGAAACTCTGGATGAGAAATCTCGGCGAGAGCGTGGGCACGCTCCCTCACCGAACGCCCCCGCAGGTCGGCCGCACCGAATTCAGTCACCACGACCTGGGCCAACTGCCGAGGAGACGTCACCACACTGTGGGGACCGAGGCCCGCCGCAATGCGACTCTTGAGCGCACCACCCACTACCGCGGTGGATTGGAGGGCGATGATGGAACAGTGCTCCCGGGAGAGGCTGGTGCCTTCCATGAAGTCCATGTGTCCACCGGTACCAGAGAATTGGCGGACTCCCAGAGCCTCCGCGAGGATCTGTCCCTGGAGGTCTACCTCCAAAGCGGAATTAATAGATACCATCTGGGGGTTCTGAACGATCACTGCGGGATCGTTGGTGTACGTAACGGGGGCGAATCTCACCCCCTCATTCTCGTCGAGAAACTCGTAGAGCTCCGCACTCCCCAGGGCGAAGGTCGTCACAGAGTAACCACGGTGGATATTTTTCCGATTATTGGTTATCTTTCCGGCGGCGTAGAGCTGGTGGAGCCCGTCGGTAAACATCTCTGAGTGCACTCCGTAATCACCCCCTGAACCAGCGGCAAGCGCGAGCGCCACCAGATTTGGCACCGCTCCGATGCCCGTCTGGAGTGTCGCACCCTCGGGTATGAAGTTCATAGAGTGCTGCGCAATAAGTCGGTCAGCCTCCGACCCCTCTTCTTTGGCCAACGCCGTTGGTCGAGCGTCCGTCACCACAATGACGTCGACCTCGTCGAGGTGCAACGTGTGAGGGTGCCCCTCGAGAGCCCTTGTCCGCGGGAAATGGGGGGAGCACTCGAGAATAAGAAGGCGGTGCGGGTCCCGACCGGCCCGTCGACACTCCTCTAAGTGGGCCCCACTGTAGAGAGAAAGCGAGACCTCTCCCGAGGCGTCGGGCATCGAGGCCTGCATCATCATGACCCGGGCGTTGATGTCCCGGCACAGCAGTCCGTAGTGGCGAAAAAAGGAGGGTATGAACTGAATATCCGTGCCCTGGTCCCGGTAGAGGCGCTCCCCCGCTCCGTAAAAAGTGGCTCGATAGTGAACCCCGGGATGCCGAAAGAGATCGTAATTCCCGAGAATCAGGCCCCCCGAGACCGTGAGGTCAACCCAATCATCTCTTTTCGACATCGCCTCGAGAAGGGTCCGCGGGGTTCCGGTCACCAGTCCGAGACCCAGGGTGTCAACGGGTCGAATGAGAGCAATGGCATCACTCACGCTAAGGTCACGTGCGGTCACCGGACTATTGTGCCCTTTTTTGGCGGTCCGTGCACGCGAGGAGTGGGTGTGCTAATCGAAGTATGGAGTGATGTCATCTGTCCCTACTGCTACCTAGGTCACGCTCAACTAGAGGCGGCGCTCCAGCAATTTGCCCACTCCGATCAGGTGACGGTGATCCCACGCGCCTTCGAACTGGATTCCACTACTGGTCGAGACGGAAAACTGAGTGCCCGAGATCTGGTCGCGTCCAAATACGGGCTCCCCCTCGAACAGGTAGACCAGAATCATCAACGACTCGGTCATTCCGCCAAGGAACTGGGTCTACCTTGGAACATCGACGACGCTCGTCCCACCAATACGTTCGACGCCCACCGACTCATCGAACTCGCCCGTGAGTCAGGACGAGAAATCGAAGCCACCCAACGGTTACACCAGGCCTATTTCGTCGAGGGGGCCCTCGTCTCGGATCTCGACACACTGGTCGAGATCGCTCGGGAGATGCAACTCATTCAACCAGATCGACTCCGGGACCCCGTGGCGGGGGCTGAACAAGTACGAACCGATGAGGAACGTGCTCGTACCCTCGGCATTCGAGGAGTCCCAGCCTTCGTCTTTAATGATCGTTACGTGCTCTCGGGTGCTCAAGGAGTACCCGCACTGCTCAGCGCAATCGAACAGGTCTACGCCCTCCCGGAGGACTAGTCCCCCGACACCACCGCGGCCGTCGCTAACTGGTGACCGTCGTCGAGGTTCATCACCCGCACGCCCGTTGCGTCACGCCCCTGTGAGGAAATTTCACGCACGACCGTGCGAATTAACACGCCCCCACTCGACGCGAGGAGAATCTCGTCATCAAGGCGAACCATAAAGGCTGCGACCACCCGACCTCGAGCCGCCGTTAATTTGATGGCGCGAACTCCTTGACCACCTCGGCCCTGGCGGTTAAAGCGTTCCGTCTTTACTCGTTTCCCGTAACCATTGTCGGTGACCAGAAGGAGGTCGGCGTCGTCACGAACGACATCGAGCGAGATGGCGTGATCGTCGTCACGAAGTTTGATTCCGCGTACTCCCGTAGCGTCCCGACCCATCTCTCGGACTTCGGACTCCGTGAAACGGATAGACATACCCGCCGACGAGACGACAATGAGGTCATCTTCGCCCGCCGTGGCCACCACGCGAACCACCTCGTCTCCGTCGCGCAACTTGATGGCAATCCAACCCTCGCGGCGCGACTTGTCGTACTCCGAAAACGCTGTCTTCTTGACCGTTCCTGATGCGGTGAGGAACACGAGGTACTTGTCACTCGGGAAGTCCTGCGTATCGATAATCGCTTGGATCGATTCGTTGGGCTGGAGGTTGAGAAGGTTCACCACCGCCGTGCCCTTTGCTGTTCGCTCCTTCATCGGAATCTCGTGACCCCGCAGGCGAAAGACTCGTCCTCGATTCGAGAACAGCAAAATAGTCGCGTGAGTCGTCGTGTGAATAACCTGGTCGACGAAGTCTTCGTCCTTCAACTTCGCACCCTGAACTCCACGACCACCCCGAGCCTGGGTTCTAAAGGCGTCCGCGGCCACTGACTTGATGTAACCCGCTCGAGTCATGGTAACTACGATCTCTTCGTCATCGATGAGATCCTCCATGCCAAGTTCACCCGGGTCATTCACAATCGCGGTAAGCCTCGGTGTTGCGTAACTATCACGAACGGCGGTGATCTCCGACGCGATGACGTCACGCAGTCGCACATCACTTCCAAGAATCTCCTCAAGGTCAGCAATGGTGACCCGGAGCTTCAGCATCTCGTCGTCTAGCTCAGAACGCCCCAAACGGGTCAAGCGCCCAAGGGTCATGTCCAAAATGTGATTGGCCTGCTCTTCAGAGAAGTCGAACGGGCTCGTCATCAGGGAACTTCGAGCCGCGGAACGATCATCTGAACCCCGAATCGTCGCAATGACTTGGTCCAGCATGTCAATGGCGCGAAGGAGTCCTTCGACGATGTGTGCTCGGGCCTGCGCCTTGCGTAAACGGAACTGAGATCGCCGAGTCACGACTTCAATCTGGTGGTCGATGTAGTGACTGAGAACCTGACGAAGATTAAGGGTGCGTGGAACCCCGTCAACGAGCGCGAGGGTGTTGACGGAAAAGGTTGTCTGGAGCGCTGTGTTTTTGTAGAGCTTGTTCAACACCACGTTGGCGTTGGCGTCTCTCTTGAGACGAATCACCATGCGGGGCTGGCGCGCTGCGGTGTCGTTTTGCACCTCGGCGATACCATCCAAGTCTCCGACCTTTACTAGATCGTCAATCTTCTGTTCGATGGACTCCACCGATACTTCGTAGGGGAACTCGGTCACCACGATTCGGTGGACACCGTGAACCTCTTCGATCTCCGCCACCGCACGCATCTTGATGGACCCTCGACCCGTTCTCGCCGCGTCGAGGATTCCTTGACGTCCGAGAATCTGCGCACCGGTCGGAAAGTCGGGTCCCTTGATGAAAGTCAAGAGATCATCAACCGTCGCTTCGGGGTTCCTCAAAAGATGGAGGGTGGCGTCGATTGTTTCACCCAGGTTGTGAGGGGGGATCTTGGTAGCCATTCCCACGGCAATCCCCTGACTACCGTTCACCAATAGGTTGGGGAATCGGGCTGGCAACACAGTTGGTTGGACTGTGGAGTTGTCGTAGTTGGGTTCGAAATTGACCGTTTCTTCGTCAATCGAGTCCAGCATTTCAAGCGCCAGTGGTGCGAGGCGGCACTCCGTGTATCGCATGGCGGCAGCACCTTCGTCCGGACCGGTTCCACCGAAATTTCCGTGTCCGCTTACCAGGGGGTGGCGCATTGCGAACTCTTGCACCATTCGCACGAGGGCGTCGTAGATTGCGCTGTCTCCGTGGGGATGGTAGGTCCCCATGACCTCTCCCACCACCTTGGCACACTTGATGTGGGGTCGATCGGGACGTAGTCCCTGGTCGAACATCGCGTAGAGAATACGGCGGTGAACTGGCTTGAGTCCGTCTCGAACATCCGGGAGGGCCCGCGACACGATGACGGACATGGAGTACTCGAGGAACGATCGTTCCATCTCCAGGTTGATCTCTATTGGTTCAACGTAACCAAGGACCGCGTCGTCGTCGCCGGTAGTAGTGGTGTCTTTTTTTGCCATGTTCTCTTCTTAGATGTCCAGGAATCGAACGTCTTTAGCGTTCGTCTGAATGAAGTGACGACGTTGGGGTACATCGTCGCCCATCAAAATGGAACACACCTCGTCGGCCAACGCGGCCTGCTCCACCGTAATTTGTAGAAGGGCACGCTTCGTTGACTCCATGGTGGTATCGCGCAACTCGTCGAAGTCCATCTCTCCGAGACCCTTCAGGCGTTGGAAGTCGTTCTTGTGTTGAGGGTGGTCTTTGAGAAACGCGTCTTTTGCAGAATCATCACGAAGGTAGGTTTTTTCCTTGCCCACCAAGGTCGAGTACAGCGGCGGTTGGGCGACGTACACATGGCCGTTAGTCACGAGGTCTGTCATCTGACGAAAGAAGAATGTGAGGAGCAAGGTTCGGATGTGACTTCCGTCTACGTCGGCGTCCGCCAGGAGGATGATTTTGTCGTAACGAATCTTGCTGACATCAAAGTCCGCTTCAACACCGGCCCCGATGGCCGACACCAGAGCTTGGATTTCGGTGTTCTTCAGAATTTTGTCGGATCGAGCCTTCTCTACGTTAAGGATTTTTCCACGAATCGGCAGAATGGCTTGGTATTTGGGGTTTCGAGCATCCTTCGCTGATCCGCCGGCGGAGTTTCCTTCGACAATGAATAGTTCACACTCTCGAGGGTCACGAGAAGAACAGTCCACCAGTTTGCCGGGCAACCCCGCTCCGTCAAGGGCACTCTTGCGACGAGTCAGATCTCGCGCTTGTCTGGCCGCCAAACGCGCGCGCGAGGCCTGGATAGCTTTCGCGACAATTTGACCCCCCTCGCGAGGGTTCTCTTCTAGCCACTCCGCCAACTTCTCGTTGGTCGCACGTTCCACGAGAGAGCGAATCGACACGTTACCGAGTTTGCCCTTCGTTTGACCCTCGAACTGAGGTTCGGACAGACGAACAGACACGATGGCGGTCAAACCTTCACGGATGTCTTCTCCGAGCAGATTGTCCTCTTTTTCTTTGAGGAGGTTGCGCTTTCGGGCGTACCGATTTAGCACGTTCGTGAGTGCCTTGCGGAACCCTTCTTCGTGCATTCCGCCCTCAATGGTCGAAATTCCGTTAGCGAAGGAGTGGATGCTCTCGTAGTAGCCCGTATTCCACTGAAAGGCGACTTCCACTTCTTGGGTTTCTTCTGACTGTTCGAGGAAACCCACCTTGCGAAAGAGGGACTCTTTGGAGTTGTTGAGGTGTCGAACGTAGTCGACGACCCCGCCGTTGTACTTGAAGGTCTCTTTCAGTTCCCGTCCGGGCCGCTGATCCTCGAATTGAATTTCGAGCCCACGATTGAGAAAAGCCATGATTTGAAGTCGCTCGAGGACCGTCTGTGCCCGAAAGTCGGTGTCCTCAAAGATTCGCGGATCCGGGCTGAAGGTAACCGTAGTTCCGGTTCGACCTCGAGGTGATGAACCAATAATCTTCATAGGCCCCTGGGGCTTACCCCCGTCGGCGAACTCGAGGTGGTGACGTTGCTCTCCCCGGTCGACCTCTACTACTAAGTGGGTTGAAAGGGCGTTAACCACCGACGCCCCAACTCCGTGAAGACCACCCGAAACTTTGTATCCCTCACCACCGAACTTTCCGCCGGCGTGTAGAACGGTGTACACAACTTCCGCGGCAGATTTTCCGGGATACTGGGGGTGCTCATCGACCGGGATTCCTCGCCCGTCGTCAACAACCCGACAGCTTCCGTCGGCCAACAGTGTCACGTCGATCCGGGTGCAATAACCCGCCATGGCTTCATCAACCGCGTTGTCAACGATTTCCCAGATCAAGTGGTGCAGACCCGCCGGTCCAGTCGAGCCGATGTACATTCCGGGGCGAACCCGAACGGGTTCCAATCCCTCTAAAACAGTGATGTCGCGAGCTCCGTAGCTCGCCGACCCCTTGGACTTCTCAGCCACGGAGTATTCCTTTCACGCCCAGATGTGAGCCGAACCCTCCCAGTAGGAGGTGGCTGCCACGTCGTCCCAGTCTACCGGACGGGGTGTATCAGACGGGGTCTCTTAGGTGGTTGGCGACTCGCGCACTATCGGAGAAATATTCATAACGCTCGCGACCCCCCGACGAGAAAACTCCGCCAGAATTATCTCCGTATCCTCTCGGAGTCGCTGGGCGTACACGCCACTCGGGACTTCGATAACGAGAGTGTCACCCTTGAGAAGGACTGGAATACAACGGACCGCGAGCGCTGGATCTACGACTTCCGCCCAAAGGCTCCGAATGTTCTCTAGTTGAGAGAGGTCCACCCGTCGGACTCTTTTGGCGAGTGACGAGAGTGCTGTGTGGAGAGGCTCGGGTCCATCGCGTCGTGCCACTTTTATGACGCTTTCCTTACATCCACAACAAAAGCGTCGCTGAACGCCCCGGGGAGCGGAACTGCCGTGGTGACCAGGGTTTGACCGGGAGGGAGAAGTCCCACCAGGCGGGTAGCCCGTTCGGGGTCCAACTCCGAAAAGACGTCGTCGAGGAGTACGAGGGGGTGGACACCACGTTCTTCAACGAGATGGTGCGCCGATAAACGAAGGGCGAGAGCGAGGGATCGCTGCTCGCCCTGAGACGCTTGGCGTCGAGCATCTCGACCATCGAGTAGCGCGCGAAAATCATCTCGATGGGGGCCAACTGTGCTGTAGCCCCGCTGAACATCTTCCACCAACTTCTCGCGGAGTGTCGCCGCCAGGTCCGTCTCCCACGACGGGAGATACTCAAGAGAGATCGTGGTTGAAACCCCCGCCATCCGGGTATACATCTCGACTAGACGTGGTGTCAGTCGGGTGAGCAGTGATTCTCGTACCTCTCGTACTCGCTCTGAACTCTCCACAAATTCAAGATCCCACACCTCCAATTCTCGACGGCGAACTAGTGAAGGAGCCTCCCCACGAAATGATCGCAGGAGAGAGTTGCGCTGACTCACCACACGAGCGAAGCGCTCAAAGACTGGGGCATCCGAGGGCTGACTATCGGTCGCAAGAATGTCCAGAAGTTGACGGCGTTGATCGGGCCCGTGTCGAATCACATCAACGCCCTCAGGGGTAAAAACTGTGAGGGGGAGGGACTCTGCGAGTACCGCCCTCGACGCTGGCCGATTCCCGTTCACCAACATGTGTTTTGTGACCGATCTCGCCCCCCGTCGGATGACGAGATCGATCTGAAAACGCCGGGTTCCGTGAGTGACTACGGCGTGGGCATCCCCTGAATCGACCCCAGTTCGAATGATGTCGCCGGCTGACGACGTTCGAAAGGACTGTCCGGTGGAGAGTAGGTGAACCGCTTCTAGAACCGAGGTCTTTCCCGACCCATTAGGTGACAAAAGCACCGTGACCGCGTCGGGATCCGGGATGAGCACCGTATGGTCGAAACACCGAAAATTACTCAGAGTTATCTCTCTGAGACCCATACCGAGACCTACTGGACACGCACGGGCATCAACAAGTAACGAAACTGGCTGTCGTCGAGTGCTCGAACCATGGCGGGTCGAACGTTGTCGGACATCTCTAGAAGGATCTCGTCACCCGGTACTGCTTCAATCCCGTCAATCAAAAACGTGGGGTTGAAGGCAATGGTCAGTTCGTCACCGTCGTAATCTGCGTCCACGTTGTCTTCGATATCCCCGGTGTCGACACTCTGGGTGCGAATCTCCACGGACTTCTCAGTCATTGTCAGTCGCACCGACGAAGTCGAATCTTTGGCTAGAAGCTTGGCCCGACGCAGCGAGGTGAGGAAGGTGTCCTTAGCAATCCGTAGATGGTTCGGGTAGCTAGCGGGGATTAGTTGGAGAACTGATGGGTAGTTCCCATCAATGAGGCGAGACGAGATGGTCGTTTTACCTACTACAAAAGCGATTTCCGCGTCCGTTACGGTCACTCCAATTTCGGCGTCACTCGGCAATGACCCGGCTGCTCGCTGGAGTTCGTTCAATGCTCGAGCTGGTACGAGAAGGTCGTGGTTACTCGCTACTTCGCTGACTCCCACAACATCCCTCACGGCCAATCGATAGGAGTCGGTTGCGATGAGTCGCAGGTTGTTGTTGTCGTGAGTAAAGAGAACACCGGTAAGCAGTGGGCGGGCGTCATCGGTCGCCGCCGCTCTCACTACTTGATTCAAACCCTGAATCATTTCGAGGGCGGTAACAGAGAGCGCAACTCCGGTGACCGGGGGCAACTTCGGGTAATCCACCACTGCATAGGTACGAAGCGAGAACCGAGCCCGCCCGAGAGAAACAACGACGTGATCCTCGTCGCTTTCAACAGTGACAGCTCCTGCTTCCAAGGATCTCACCGCGTCCACCAGGAGGCGGGCCGGGACGACGGTAGAACCATCCGTTATCCCAATGACATCCACTGTTGTCCGAACGGTGATGTCGAGATCAGTCCCCGTCACCGTGAGGCGGTTACCGGTGAGGGATAACAACACTCCGGAAGTGGCTCCTACGGATCGCGACGCCACGACTCGGCTCGCGGCGCTGAGTGCTTCTACAAGAAGGTCCCGCTCGGATCTGAATTTCATAACGGCCTTTCTTTGTCTACTGAGGTTACGGTGTGGAGATATATAGAAGTAAGTTTGTGTAGTAGTAGGTCTGTGGTTTTGTGGAAAAAACCTTATAAAACCAGGTCAAACTCTATTTTTATTATGGGTGGATTCCCACAGAGTTGTGTCTAATACTCTCAACTCTCGTGTTTAAACTCGTAATTCATGTGGGTTGGCGGCTATTTTCCGTCGGACTTTTAACAGTCTTCCCCCATGATTCACACACAGTTTTCCCTAGTTGTTCTCCAACCTTTCTTTAATCGCGTTGATTTCGGCGAGCACCGTTCCGTTGACCGTGATCTGATCTTTGATTTTGTCAACCGCTGAAATGACTGTGGTGTGGTTACGACCATCGAAGATCTTCGCGATCATCGGGTACGAGTAGTTGTCGAGCATCTCTCGAATGAGGTACATCGCTACGTGACGGGCGTGAACAAATGGTCGCAGTCGCTTTGAACCTAGAACATCCTCAGTGCGAAGTCCGTAGTACGCCGCCACGGCTTCCACAATGGTTTCGGGTCGCAACACAACGTGTTCGTGTCCCAAGTTAGATAGGTGTCGTTGAGCTAGTTCTAGAGAGATCGGAACCTGGTGAAGATTGGCGTGGGCTCGCAGCATGGTGATGGAACCTTCGAGTTCTCGAATGTTGTTGCGAACCCGGTGAGCTATCCACTCGACCACATCATTCGGCAAGGTGATGCGCTCGGTTTCCGCCTTTGATCGAAGGATGGCGATTCGAGTCTCAAGGTCTGGTTGATCAACCTCAGTCACTAAACCCTGCAACAAACGACTCCGAAAGCGATCTTGCAAACCGGAGAGATCGCGAGGCGATCGATCAGAGGTGAGAACTATCTGCTTTCCCTCACTGTGCAGGGTGTTATAGGTGTGAAAAATCTCCTCATGGAAGGTTTCGCCCCGTTGCTCCATGAACTGGATGTCGTCGATCAGTAGAACATCAACCTCTCGATATCGATCATGAAGTGCCATCTGGGTTCGAGTTTGAATCGCGCGGATGAAATCATTCAGGAAAGTTTCCGTGGACACGTAGAGAACCTTTTTGTTGGGGTAGTTCTCCTGGACGTAGTTTCCAATTGCGTGTAAGAGGTGGGTCTTACCGAGTCCGGAGTTGCCGTACACCATCAGTGGGTTGTAAGCCCGCCCCGGTTGTTCCGCCACCGATACGGCGGCCGAGTGAGCGAAGCGATTGGAGTTACCGATGACGAAACTGTCGAACGTCATCCGGGGGTCGAGGCGAAGTGCTCGATCAGATACTGCGAGTCGAGGTGTCTCGGGGACTATCGGTTCTGGTGTTGGCGGAACCATATGAGAAGGGTCTGGGCCCAAAGGAGAGGAGTCAATGGTGAGCGATACGGTGACCGGAGACCCAGTGACAGCCTGAGCCTCCTCCATGATCATGGGGAGATAGCGCTGCTGAACCCGTAGAAATTGAATCTGGTTTGGTACAGATATCACCAAGTTGTTGTCGGAGATATCCACAAGACGAATCTGACCCAAGCCGGCCTGCCACATGGCCTCCGTGCTCTTATTTTTCAGGGAATTCTGAAGCGCGCTCCACACCTCCTCAACACCCTGCATCGGATTCCTCCACAGCCCTAACGAGAGATTATCCACAGGAGGGACACCTCATTGGTGTCCGGTTTCGGCCCGGTGGGACTGCAAGAATACACCTATTCAGCGCCAGCGCAAATGGTTGTTCATTCTCGTGGAGTAGACTATTTCGACTGTTCCTCAGCGACCCTCCAGGAGGGTACCGCGGTGGAATTGACGGGCACGTTGAACGAGAAGAGGATGTTGTGAAGCGCACGTATCAACCAAATCAGCGCAAGCGCGCGAAGACCCACGGTTTTCGAGCGCGGATGCGTACCAGGGCGGGTCGAGCGGTTCTAAAGGCGCGCCGTCAAAAGGGACGTCACAGCCTGACGGTGTAGGTGAGGCATGCCGGGGCGGGTGAGCTCTCGACAAGAGTTCGCTGAATTCGGTCGTTCTCCGTGGAAAGCGTCCTCTGGCCCTCTTCGGGTGGTATTCGTGCCCTCAGAAGACGGGATTCGAGGAGCGTACGCTATCTCTAAACGGGTGGGTGGGGCGGTAGTCCGAAACAAGATCCGGCGGAGACTCCGTAGCGTGTTGGACGAATCGGCAAAGTCGATACAACCAGGAAAGTACCTGATTAGATGTGGTGTGGAAACAAAGGGTCTCTCTTATGACGAACTCCGAACCCACCTTCTCCGCGCCCTTCAACGCCTCGAATCAAAGTCTCCCTCTTCCTACCCGCGCCGCGGTGGGTCTCATTAGGGCCTACCAGTGGTTGACGCGAGGACGAATGTCGCCGTGTCGCTTCTATCCCTCTTGTTCGATGTACGCCGTTGAAGCTGTCCAGATTCACGGGGTGGCGCGTGGGTCCCTACTGGCGACCCGGCGAGTTTTAAAGTGTCGACCACTCGGTCCTCACGGTATTGACCTAGTTCCAGAGGCCAAGAAAGGCGAGATGACTACACCATGAGTTCCCTGATCCACGCAATCGGGACCTTGTTCCAACCGCTTTTTAAGGCTATTGGGTGGTTGTTGGCGGCAATTTATGGCGTGGTTCCGAACTACGCCTTTGCAATTGCGGTTCTCACCATCATCATTATGGGTCTGCTGACCCCCTTCACTGTGAAATCCACCAAGTCGATGGTGGCGATGCAGCGACTTCAGCCCGAAATCAAGAAGCTTCAGCAGAAGTACAAGGGTCCCGAGAATCGCCAACTCTTGAACGAGGAGTTGATGAAGTTGTACCGGGACGCCGGTGCAAACCCAGTGGGCGGATGCCTACCCGTTCTCCTCCAAGCCCCATTCCTCGCCATTTTGTACGGGGTTATCAAAGGGCTGGCCAACAGCGTTGTTGTCAATAAAGTCCTCATAGCCCGGCCCCGCTACATTCCGCAGTCGTCTCGAATGTATCGAGACTTGGTGGCTTCGCACGGGCAGATCAAAGCCTTCGGAATGGACTTGAACCTTAAGGTCTTCTCCCCCCATAGTTCGTTTTGGGCCCAACTCCCCTTCATTCTCTTCGTCGCCGCGGCCGTGGCACTCCAGTACTTCCAGATGGCGCAGTTGAACAATCGCAGCCGCAAAGCCGGTCAACCCGTACCAGCCCAGCAGCAGACCCTGCAGAGAATTATGCCTATCGCGTTCGCCTACTTCTACATCGTGATTCCTGCAGCCGTGGTTCTCTACATGATTATTTCAACGGGTATTCGCATTCTCACGCAAGACGTGATGTTTCGCGCTGGAGTGACCGATCCACGAAAGAACGGGACGAAATCCACGGAAAAGGCCTTGCCGGCCACCGAGGCACCTTCGAATCCGGCGCAGGGTCCGTCGAGCGCTGGTGATAGCAGTAGGCCAAAAGGGCCAAATAATCGCTCATTGAATAAGCGCAGAAGAAAGGATCGTTGAGGATGGATTGGGTAGAGACCACCGGAAAGTCGGTGGAGGAGGCCACTGATCGCGCATTGGCCCACTTAGGCGTCCATCGTGATGATGCTGAAGTAGAAGTGCTTGAAGAGCCTAAGACGGGTCTTTTTGGCCGGGTACGGGGTGAAGCCCGAGTGCGGGCCCGAGTTCGCCCGGCCTCACCACGACCAAAGCGGTCTCGTCGTTCGGGGTCCCGCGAAGGTTCGGCTGAAAAAGATCGGCCGAGCGGAAAGTCTAAGAGCAGTGGGAAGTCTAAGGATCCGAAGAAGTCGGTAGCCAAGAACGAAGAGAAAACCCACTCGGACGAATCAGAAGTTCAGGTTCCCGTCACTCAAGCGAAGAGCTCTGGGAAAAAGGAACGGTCTAATAAGAACAAGGACTCTCACTCCTCGGTGGGATCTACGGTGAAGAGTGAATCGAAGGAGCAGAAAATGTCAGACGGTATTCCCCTAGCGGAACAGGGAGAAATCGCCAGGAAGTTTCTTGACGGATTCGTCGAATCTCTAGGCATTGAGGCTTCGTCTAACGTCAATATTCTTGACGAGGAGACTGTAGAAATCTCGCTCGACGCTACCCCGCCCAATCAGTTGGGAATTCTGGTTGGACCACGCGGCGTTACCCTTCAGGCGCTCCAAGAGATCACCCGGACCTTTGTTCAGTCGAAGTCTGAAGGTCGCACGGATCGTATCCTGGTTGATGTTGCGAAGTACCGTGAGCGCCGGGTGGCTGCTCTAGCCCGTTTCGCATCTCAAGTAGCGGTTGAGGTTCTAGAAACGGGTGAAGAGAGAGCTCTCGAGCCGATGTCACCCGCAGACCGTAAAGCTGTGCACGACTCGCTTTCCGGGCGTGACGATGTGACCACTCGTTCCGAGGGGGAAGAGCCACGACGATTCGTGGTGATTTCTCCGGCATAGTTAGACCATGTCTAATCAATGGTTGCCCCGCGCCCTCGAGGAATCGAGGGCGCGGGGCTTTTTAGGTCCCGGTGCAATTGAACGGCACGTTGTGCACGCGCAAGGATTCGTGGAGTGCTGGAACTCGGTCCGTAATGATGATCCCCAAAGTTTTTTGGATCTCGGAAGCGGGGGCGGCGTGCCCGGATTCATCTTGGCGACAACGTGGAGTTGTCGGGCCGTTCTCCTTGACTCGATGATACGGAGAACCAGCCTTCTAGAGGAGTCCAGTCGATGGGAGGGTGCTCCTCCAACCCTAGAAGTCGTTAACGGTCGAGCGGAGGATGTGGGACGTCTTTTCGAGTACCGCGAGAGTTTTGACTTGGTCGTGAGTCGATCCTTTGGCCCTCCGGCTGTCACAGCGGAGTGCGCTGCACCCTTCATCGCCGTCGGAGGATACCTAGTGGTATCAGAGCCTCCCGATGATCAAGATGACGAGCGCTGGTCCTCCACGAAGTTAAATCAGCTGTCGTTAGAGAATCTGGGAAGGGTGCGTTTCGGCTCAGCGTTCCAAATACTTCGCAAGTTCTCCCCCATTGATGCGAAATTTCCCCGTAAGGTCGGAGTACCTGCGAAACAACCCCTCTTCTAGGTTTCACGTGAAACATAATTCCAACGTTTTTCAATCAACGGAAACCGGAGAGTTGTGTTGGGTGTTCGGAAATTACCTCAAAGTCCTCGCTGACTAGTCCCGGGACCGGGGAAGTCCTCTCTGATTGTTTCACGTGAAACAGGGGGGTTGTCCCCCTCTATGGGCCAAATGATGGATCTGTTCGTCGGAGATGGATCCCTCCACTCTTCATCGGGTAACGAACTTACTGACTGTGGGGTGATCTGGGTGTTTCACGTGAAACAAAGGAATGTCTAACCTGGCCGGTATGCATTCAGCCCGGTAGCGAGGACTGCGGCTACGGGTCTTACGGCCGTGGTGCAGCCTCTAAGCACCATTCTCCGATACTCCACCTGTCTCATTGTTTAGAACCAAGTCAGCGGGTGTTTCACGTGAAACATCGTGAACCAGAAGCGCTCGTCACATGGAAAGTCCAGACGGCAGTAGTTGACCCCTCTCCTGAGATCATCATGTAGATCCAGGTGGCTCTTCTGCAACTGGGGATATGCACCTGTTCCCTACGCGTGGGGCGACTAGGGGAAATCCGGTGACTCACGACATCGCCGAGAGGGTGACGGCAGTTGATAAACGATCAGCAAACCAAACCGTTCGCTCTAAGACTGGTCGAAAGGGGGGTCACGGGGCATCATTGAATCAGACTGAGTTCACCACCATCCGCTCTAACGACGCAGAGAGAGTCACGTGAGGCTATATCTGACAATGGTGTGGAAGATGAACTCCCCGAACACGACGTCGTGGACTCGCTATTTGAGGCCCTCGATCGCG
>JABEUS010000122.1 GCA_013044285.1 Acidimicrobiaceae bacterium | reverse complement strand
CTCCCGGACTGTTCTCGGCGCGCGGCGCAGCCTTCAAACAAATAATCTCCGCCTCGAACGGGTTGTGTACCTACGTACACGCCCTCAAGCCCAACCCCCTCGTGCCGAAGGGCATCTTCGGCTACCCGTCGCTCGTGGGGCTCAGCGCCCTCACCCCCTCCACCTGGGGGGTCGCCCTCGAGGTGCGCGGTCACCAGACGGTCACTCCCATTACGACGGTGCGCCTCTTGCACCGACGTGGCGAGGTCCTCGGATTTACGAGTGCCACCAGAGCCTCCCTCGGGGAGTTACCGGTGGGCCTCGGCGGCGTGGTGGTGCTCGGGGCCGACACGTGGCCGTCGGAGGTGCCCATCGACGCGTCGGACATCGCTCACCTGATCGCCCTGCATTTCTTCGCGACCCGGGGCGAGCCGCGGGTCGTTCAGATGACCACCCGGTCGGCCACTTTGCACCTCAGTGGAGTCCGGGCGGGGGAGTGGGTCGAGGTGGGGGCCCTGTGCGCGGGACGACCCACGTGGGCCTGGACACACTGGTTTCGAGTTCCCGGTGTTACCGGCAGGTGACGATGTGAGCAATTCCACGAAAACTGGTCCCGAATCAGGAGTAAAATCTCGCCATGTCGTCTGACGCCCTCCAGACTTCGCTGACGACGAAATCGTCCCGTCGAGTTTCTCGAGACAGTCTTCGGGGACTCGAGCAGGGTTTTATTCTTCTGTTAGCGGGTGGTGTGGCCTCAGCGGTCAACGCCCTCTTCTCGCTCATTTTTCTCCACGTGTCGGGAGTACTGAACTACTCCTCGGCCGCCCCGTTGCTCACGGTCGGATCGGTGGCGGCGACGGCCTCGGTGGGGTTGGAGTACGTCTTGACCGTCCGGATTGTGGCGGCGAGGTCACTGGAGTCGGCGGGTCGCTCGGCCCGGCGAATCCTGCTGCTCTCCCTGCCGAGCTTTTTTCTCACCCCCCTCGTGATGTGGGGGATGCACTACCACTCGGTGCTCGACGTCGTGCTCGCTATCGCTCTGGCGATCGCCTCCTTTCTCCAGGCGGTCCCGAACGCCATGCTCCTCGCCTACGGGCGGCTGTGGTCCCTCGGCCTCGTCGCGGCCGTGGAGGCGGTGGTGCGGATTGTGGCCTTCATTCCGCTCGCTCATCACCAGCCGGTCACCTCGGCCCTCGTCGACTCTCTCGTGGTCACGATTCTCGGTGCCCTCGTCATGGTGCAGATTGCGCGACGCCACGGATCGGCGCGTCCCGTCAGTTCGACCGAGGTCTCCGGGGTCGAAACCTCTCAGACCCTCCCGAAGACGCTGATCGGCCTCCTTCTCTTCGCCCCCTTCGCCGTGCCGGTCTGGCTGGCCAAGGCCTTCCTCGACCCCTCGGGGGTAGCCCGGCTCTCCGTGGCCGCCTTCTTGGCTTCCGGAGTGGTTCTCGTTCTCGGTCCCATTACCTCGTCGGCCATTCCCCACGTGGTGGACCCCGCGGCTCGTCGCTACCTGCGCCACGCCCGTTGGCTCGTCGTTGGCCTGGGCTCCTTGGCGGCCGTTCTCGTCGCGATCCTCGGTCCCATCACGGTCAATCTCTACTTCTCGCGAGGCGTGCACAACCTCGGATGGCTGATGATTCCGTTGGCGATTTCGGCGATGGGCTGGGCTCTCGCCGGGTTCTCGACCTGGGTGGGTATGGCGAAGGGGCGTTCGGCGAACCTCTACGTCGTCGCGCTCGCGCTCGCGCTCGTGGCCCAAATCGTCCTGGCGGTAGTGTGGCATACCGTGTTGGGATTGGCGTGTGGCCCGGTAGCGTCTCTGGTGATGGCGACGGTTGTGCTCCTGGCTGGCCCGCGTCTCGTGCGTCGGCCGACCGGAGTCGTTCAGTGACCCTCGACGAGGCCACCAGCTCCCTCACGACCCTGGTCCCCGTGAGCGTGGGGGTGATGGCCCACAACGAAGAGACCCACGTGGAGGCGTCGCTGCGCGCCATCTTGGAACAGAATCAGCGGGTGGTGCGCGTCGACGAAGTCATCGTGGTCGTCTCGGAGTCCACCGACTCGACCGAAGAGATTTGCGCCAAGATGGCCGAGACCGACCCCCGAATTCGACTGGTGATCGAACCGTCGCGGCGCGGGAAGATCTTTAGCGTCATTAACTTTCTCTCCCAGGCCAGTCACGACTACTGCGTGGTGGTCTCGGCGGACGTCTTCGCCGCTCCCGACTGCGTCGATCGTCTAGGGGCGTCCCTGCTCTCCGATCCTCGAGTCGGAATGGCCGGCCCCCAGGTGCGCCCGCGCGAGAGCCCCGGACGCACCACCGTGGCGGCGCGCCTGGCCCGTATTCTCTGGGAGATCCACCACGAACTCGCGCTGCGCAATCCCAAGCTGGGCGAGCTCGTCATGGTCCGCCGACAGTACTTAGGCGACGTGCCGAGCGTGTCGGGCTGTGACGAGGTGATGCTCGAGGCGGCCGTCGTGGAGCACGGGGGGCGTCTCGTCTACGTTCCCGAGGCGGTGGTGGAAAATGAGAGTCCCCGCACTCTGCGCGACCTCTTTAACGTACGGCGCCGTATTCACGTCCAGCATCTGGTGACCAAGCGTGAACTCGGCTACGACGCGTCCTCTCTGCGGGTCTCGCACGGCGTGCAGTCCTTCTTTCACGAAGTCGTGCACCACCCCGGGCGCGCCCCCGGAGCGAGCGCCCTCGTGCTCATCGAGGCCGCGGCTCGTCTTCGAGCCCGCATTCAGTATCTCGCCGGTGACTCCCAGGTGACCTGGAAGCCCAGCGGGTCGTCGCGCACGACCTCGTAATCTCCATGGTCTCGTCGGACGACGTCTTCGGACTGGGAGAGGACATCCCTTCGTTTCTCGAGTGGGAGGAGATCTCCGAAGAGACGGTACCGAGTTCGACCCCCGCCGAGGAGACGGGCGAACCAATCGATGACGCCGAGGTCTGGGCGCTCACGGTGGAGTCCTGGGAGGAGATTCTGAGGAGTCTCGGAGTGAGTGACGTGCCGGCACCGGCGAGCCCCGCGCCACTCGAGGAGACCGGACCGGTGCCCCGCGTGGCCCCTTCGGTTCTGAGGACGCCCGTCGCGTTGCCGGTCTCGCCCGTCTTTGACGAGGATCACGAGGTCGAGGGTCCGCGCTCTCGCGAGGTGCTCGCGGCCCTCGCCGACGACATCGTCGAACCGGCCCCGACGAGGTCCCCCGCGGCCCCGAGTCCGGTCGGACTGAGAGCCTTCGTCCGGGCGCTCGGCCCTCTCCTCGTACTCGGGGTGGTTCTGCGCCTGCTGCTCGCCCCACTGACCTCCCTCGACGGCGACATGGGGGTGTGGTGGCAGGCCTCCCAGCGCGCGATGGAGGGGGTTGGTCTCTACACCTTTACCGGTTTCTCCTACCCCCCGCTCTTTGGCTACTGGGCCATCGTGCTCGGTATGGTGACCCACTGGCTCGGGGGCACCTCGGCCGCGCTCGGGCACCTCTTTCCGGCGGGCCAGCAGATCGGCCAGCAGATCTTCGGCCCGGTGGTCACGACCCCGTGGGCGACGGCGCTCTACAAGTTGCCGATGATGGTGGCCGACGTGGCGACGGCCTACCTGGTCTGGCGAATCGCCGGTCGCCTCGGTTACGACGCGGTCCGTCAGCGTCGAGCGGCGCTGTGGTGGTTCCTCAACCCGCTAGTGATCATGACCACGGCCGTCCAGGGCCAGATCGACTCCCTCGCGGCGTTCGCCATCGCCCTCGGCGTGCTCGCGACCTTGGAGGAGACCTGGTGGTTGGCCGGAGTCGCCGTGTCGATCGGGGTGGCGGTGAAACTCGCCCCCGGTCTGGTCGCCCTCCCCTTTGCCGGCTACCTCCTCGCTCGCTCGCGCGAGCGCTGGCGATCGTTGGCCGGATTTGTCGCCGGGGGTGTCGTCGGCGCTCTCGTCCTCATCGGCCCCGAAGCGGGCCACGGGCTCGTCACCGACGTCTTCACCCGGGCCAACGTGGACTCGGCCATCGGGGGGATCGGAATCTCGGGGCTCCTGCGCCTCTCTTCTCTCTCGGGGGTCTACTCCTGGGCCACGGTTCACTTCGTGGGCCTCAATCGCTCCATCAACGTCCTGCAGTTCCTAGTGGCCCTCGCGGGGGGGCTGTGGTGTTGGCGCCGGGGCCGGGACTCGACGCTGGTTCGAGTGGTGGCCGCGGTCGTGTTGTTCACCCTCATGATCAACGTGGTCGCCAATCCCCAGTACCTGGTGTGGATCGTGCCCATGATGGCCCTCGGGGCTGAGGGATCGACCTCGGCCGACCGCTGGTGGCGCGGGGCGCTGCTCACCGTGGGCATCTCGGGACCGATCTACCTCTACGCCCTGAACGGTGTCCGAAAACTCTTCGCCCCCATGGGCTACTACCTCGGCTGGCCGAGTCTGAGTTCGGCCTACTCCGAGCACCGGTGGCTTCTCCAACGATGGGGTCCCCACTGGCTGCCGGCGACCCTGTCGGGCAAGATCACCTTCCTGACCGCATTCGCGGTCACCCTCTCCTTCGTGGCCGTCCTCGTGGCGCTCACTCGCCCGGACCCGGCCCCGGTCAACGTCGCGGTCGAGCCACTGCGCTGGCGTAGTCCCGGGGTGACGGTGACGAGCCTGCTCACCGTAGCCCTTGAGGTGGTCGCCGTGGTGGGCCCCTTCAGTGTGGGTAGTCCCCAACTGAGTGCCCAGATAGCCGCCCTCTCGAGTGGTCAACACGTCGTCACGGTCAGTGGTCCGGCGAGTTCCACTCTCACCGTCAGCGCCTACCCGATTAACCCGGCCCGCGAGATATCACGAGTGGAGTTCTACGACGACTCGCGCTACCCCTACGCCTACTCCTCGGCGGCGACGACGCTCGGGGTGGAGCAACAACTCGTGAACGTGCTCTCTCACACCGACCCCGGCGTCGGGGTGCACCTCGTCAACGCCACCCAGCTGGCGAGTTTCCTCGCCAGTGATCCCGCTCCCGAGACCAGTCTGGTGGTGGACGTGTCGGGTACTCTGCCGAACGTCGTGTGGGGGGCTGACGGAGCGGGGAGTCTCCTGCCCTGGATTGGGCGCGGGGGTCGACTGGCCTTTTCTGGAGGGGACCCGGGGCACTACTCCGTCGCCCCGGGCAACGTGCTCTACGCCAACAACAACCCCTCTACGTTGGCCCCCGGGGTGACCACCGTCGCCAACACTCTGCTCTTACCGGGCCAGATCGTGGGGTCGAGTAACGATCTGCGATCTCCCGCTTCGGTCCCCTCGGGGTGGGCGAGGGCCCTCGGGCTCACCTACGCGGTCGACACCAAGTCCTTTAACTCCGACGCCGTGTTACGACGCCACGGAGTCAACCTCGGGTTCCTCCAGGGGACCACCTCCTCCATTGTCTACGTCCCCCAGGGACTGGGCGGAGTACTGGCCTTCGCCGGAGACACCCAGCCCTCCAGCGTGACGGCCGTCGCCTCCGATCTCGCCCGCCTCGTCGGATCCAACTGGTTCGCCCACGTCGGGCCCTACGCCAGCTCCCCCCTCGCCACCTCTCCGACCCTCCTGCGCGCCGGACCCCTCGGGGCCGGCCAGTTCGTTCAGGTGATCGGCGTCACGGCCTCTCGCCCGCTCTACCTGTGGCGAGAACAACTCCCGTGAGCGAGTACGGGGCCGTCGTCGTCGTCTACGCCCAAGACGACGCCGAGATCACCGGCGCGCTCGACCAGTTAGAGAGCCTCGAACCCGCCCCCCGCCTGATTGTTCTCGTCTCGAACGAGCTCCGCCGGGACCTCGCGGAGTTTCGATCTCGGGCCCGGACCGTCGAGATGGGCCGAAACTCCGGTTTCTGCGCCGGCGCTAATCGGGGCCTCGCCGAACTGGTCGGGGCGGGACTGACCACGGGGTTGCTGATGAACAGTGACGTCCACGATCTCTCGACCAGCACCTCGCGCGAATTACTCGAAGCCCTCGAGGCCCGGCCCGACGCCGCGGCGGTCTCACCCCTCATCAGCTTCTGGCCCGACACCTCGACTCTCTGGTACGGCGGGGGAGAGATCATCCGGCCCCTCTGGGTCACCCGCCACCCGGGCATCGGGGGAGTGGTGCACGAGGACGGGGCGTTGCGGCCCACCGACTACTTCTCGGGTTGTCTCGTGATGCTGCGACTGGCGCCGGTGGTGCGGGTGGGGGGCTTCGACGAGCGACTCTTCATGTACTACGACGAGGCCGATCTCGCGACGCGCCTGGCTGAACGGGGCTGGCGCAGTTACGTCCTCGCTCGGCGACTGGTCGCCCACGACAAGCCCGGTCGACGCCTGAACGCCAACGAGGCCTACTACCACGCCCGTAACTCTCGGATCCTGGTGCAACGTTACGAGAGCGGACTGAGGCGCTGGGTGGGACAACTGGGCGCCTGGGCGCTCGGTGTCGCACAGAGCCCCCGCTTCGAGAGCCCCGAGGCCCGCCGGGCCTACGCAAAAGGTCTTCGTGACTCCATCGACGACCTCGTCTAGCTAGACGATCGGGGCGTCCCAGAGGGCCATCCAGCGCGCCAGGTCGGGCTCGAGGGAGAGTTCCCCGGTGAGAAAGGACTTCACCCGCAGTTCGAACTCGTTGTCGCGGTTCTGAGCCCCGCGCTGGGCGAAGGGGTAGAAGGTCCCCTGCTTCATCAAGTACACGAGGCGCAAGGGCCCCTCGTCGGTTCCGACGGGCTTAAATCCGAAGACCGCGCAGAGCAGTCGATCTCCCAGTTCGTGGTCGACGAGGGAGAGGTTCGCCCCGTGCACCTTGGTGACTTGACCGTCGAGAGTGGGGTCGTTGATCACGACCCAGGTGAAGCCGAGGTCGTCGTGGGTCAGACTAAAGGCGTGGTCGTCGCTGTCGAGGCTGAGCAGATCGCGCATGTCCGCTTCCGATTCCAGGGTTCGCCCGCCGCTACCGGCCTTAAAGCACAGTCCGGCGACCCCGCTCGTCACGAGATCGAGACGGGACTCCAGGGTCAACCCGGCCGCCGGAAGGGCGAAGAGGTTGTCGAGGTTCGGAGCGACCGCCTTCGTGCGCCCGAGAATGATGTCGCGCAGACCCACTTAGCCGTTCAACTCTCGCTCGAGCCGGTTCAGTTGTTCGAGGCGCTTTTCCAGCGACGGGTGGGTCGAGAAGAGACTGGCCGCACTGCCCCCGGCGAGGGCCGGGGCGAAGAAGAAGGCGTTCATCCCCTCGGCCTTTCGTAGGTCGGTGCGCGGAATACGTCCGATGTCTCCGGTGATGTGCACCAGGGCACTGGCGAGCGTGCTGGGCTTTCCGATCAGCAGTGCCCCCGAGCGATCGGCGGCGAGTTCCCGGTAGCGCGAGAGCGCCATGGTGAGCAGGTAGGCGACGACGTAGATCACGATCGAGACGAGCCAGGCGATCATCTCCATCGCCGCGAAGTTCTGATCGTTGCGGTTTCGTCCCCCGCCGGAGAACATCGCGCCCCACATCGCCATCCGCGAAACGAGTCCGGCCAGCATGCCGACTCCGGAGGCGATCGTCATGACCGCGACGTCGCGGTGGGCGACGTGGGAGAGTTCGTGGGCGAGGACGGCCTCGAGCTCTTCGTCGTTCAGGCGACTCATAATGCCCCGCGTCGCGCAGACGACCGCGTGCGAGGGGTTGCGCCCGGTGGCGAAGGCGTTCGGCATGTCCATCTCGGCGACCCCCACCCGGGGCTTGGGCATATTGGCGAGCAGGCAGAGTCGGTCGACGATGGCGTGCAGGCGGGGCTCCTCGGTGGGGGTGACCTCGCGGGCGTGCATCGAGAACATCGCCACCTTGTCCGAGAAGTAGTACTGGGAGAACAAGAGGGCCGCGCCGATGACCAGCACGAGCACCGTCGAGATGCCGATCGCGAGCAGGACGGTCACGATGACCCCGTAGAGGATGACGAGGGCGAGACCGGTCAGGAACATCCGCCAGCTCAGTCCGCGGTCGGCCTCAATACCGTGGGATTTAGCCATGCTGCTCCTCCGACGATTCGGGGGACGCTTCGAGAGCCCCCGCCGTCTCGGGCCCCGAGATCTGAGCCCGCAGGGACGCCAGCTGGGCGTCGATGGACGAGTTGGTCGAGGCCGCGTCCAGTTGGGCCTGGATATCGTCGGTGGGCGTGGCGGTGAGGTCGGTGAGCGTTCCGTCGGCCAGGAGTTCGTCCAGAGCCCCCGAGCGCGCCTGCATCGTCGCGACCTTGTCCTGGGCGCGCTGGAGAGCCGCACCGGCGTCGTTCATCGAGGTCGAGATGCCGGTGACGGCTTCGGAGATGTGGGCCGAGGCCTCCGCCGCGGTGTAGGTGGCCTTAATCGTCTCCTTGCGGGTACGGAAAGCCTCCACCTCGGTCTGCAGCTTCTGCGCGGTGGCGGCGAGCTTCGCCTCCTGATCGACGACCCCCTGGTGTTGGGTGTCGAGGTCGTGGAGTTGGGTGACGAGGGCTTCTCGTCGGGTGAGGGCTTCGCGGGCTAGGGGCTCGTTACCCTGCGAGAGAGCGGCCTTCGCCTGTTCGGCGAGCTTGTCGCCCTGGCTCTTCACCTGTTCGGCCTGGATCTCGATGCGCTTACGCGCGGTGGCCACGTCGGCGATGGCTCGTTTGACCTTGGTGAGATTGTCTAACTGTTCCTGGTAGGCCAGGTCCAGGGTCTGGCGAGGGTCTTCGGCTTTATCCAACGCCGCATTGGCTTTGGCCTTAAAAATCGAACTCAGTCGCTTCGAAATTCCCACGGGTCCTCCTCGTTATCCACCCAGACTAGGACCTGGCGAGCCCGTCGGGTCCTCGTCTAGGGAGGTGCTCGTCCTGGGCCCGGGCCTGGTGGACGAGTCGCCGACGGTACTCCTCCAAGGCTTCGGCCAGCGCCGGGTCGTTTAAGGAGAGAATTCGCAGGGCGAGGAGGGCCCCGTTGGCCGCCCCGTTCACCGCGACGGTCGCGACCGGGACGCCCCGGGGCATCTGCACAATGGACAGGAGCGAGTCGAGTCCGTCGAGGCGCGCGAGCGCCACCGGGACCCCGATAACCGGCAGAGTGGTGACGGCGGCGAGCATTCCGGGCAGGTGGGCGGCCCCGCCCGCCCCGGCGATGAGCACACCCAGTCCCCGTTCGCGGCCCTCGTGGCCGTAGGCGATCATCTCGTCGGGGGTCCGGTGGGCCGAGACCACCCGGACCTCGTGGCCGACGTCGAACTCGCGCAGTATGTCACCGGCCGCGCTCATCACCTCGTAGTCCGAGGAACTGCCCATGACGACGCCGACTCGTGGAGTCATTCGACCCCCCTCTCTCTCGTGCCCCAGTCTCGCGCAGCCGCCCAGGCTCGGGTGCGGGCCTCGTCGAGATCAGGTCCAAGAGCGGTGACGTGTCCCAACTTACGACCCGGTCGCCAGGTCTTTCCGTAGAGGTGAAAGGCCACGTCGGAGTGGCGACCGAGAGCTCCGTCGTCGCTCGGGCGCGCGGCGCCGACCAGATTGACCATCGCGACGGCGCCAGCGCACGCGGTCGTCTCTCCAAGGTCCAACCCGGCGACGGCGCGCAGGTGACTCTCGAACTGGCTCGTTCGACACCCCTCGATGGTCCAGTGGCCCGAGTTGTGGGGTCGAAGGGCGATCTCGTTCACCAGTAGGCCTCTCGGGGTCACGAAGAGTTCGACGGCCATCACGCCGACGAGGTCGATGAGGTGGGCGATACGGGTCGCCACCTCGAGAGCGGCGTCGACGTCGCCCGGGGCGGGGTAGAGCACCTCGGCGCACATCCCCTCGACCTGCACGGTCGTGACGAGTGGATAGGCGCGCACCTCGCCCGAGGTCGAGCGCACGACGAGCTGGGAGACCTCGGCGAGCAGATCGAGTCGTTCTTCGAGCACGACGGGGGAGTTCTGGAGGAACTCCTCGGCCCGCGCGCGCGCCTCCTCGAAACTCTCCGCCACCACGACACCCCGTCCGTCGTAGCCCCCCGAGGCCGCCTTCACCACCGGCACACTCGGCCACGGGGCGAGCGCTCGCTCGAGTTCGCGGGGCTCGCTCACGACCTCAAAACGCGGGACGCGAATACCGGCCTCTTCGAGCCCCCGACGTTGGTGGGCCTTGTCGGTGGCCCAACGAAGGGCAGCCGGTGAGGGGTGCATGATCACTCCGCTGCGCTCCAGGCTCTCGAGTAGGTCGAGGTCGAGTAGTTCGTGATCGAAGGTGAGCACGTCAGAGCTCTCGATCAGCGCCCCGAGCGCGTCGGGGTCGCGGGGCTGACCGAGGAGAACGGGGGCGCCCAGACCGGTGGCGGAGTCGTCCGAGTGCTCGGCGAGCACGACGACGTCAACCCCGGTCCCCTCGGCGGCCTCCACCATCATGCGGGCGAGCTGACCGCCCCCCACGACTCCCACTCGGCGACGGCGACTCACGCCCGGAAGGCTAGCGGGCGCCCCGCTCGCTATCATGACTCCTCGACTAGAGGAGTCCCGTGAGAATTCTCGCCAGCGTGTTGTCTCTCGCCCTCACCATCGCGTTCGCGACGACGGCGATTCAGAAGATCCGTCTCACTGCTCTCCAGCAACGCACGGCCGCCCGCCTCGCCATTGCGACGTCGCGCTGGCGCCAGGAGGGCTGGCTGGAGGCGATCTTCGCCCTCGGCGTGGCCCTCGGCTACAAGGCGTCGCACGGGAGCGTGCTCGGCGTCGTGAACGAGGTCGCGCTCGGACTCTTGGCCCTCGTGAGTGCGGCCCTCTGGGTGCGCCACCTGCAGCGCGGCGACCGGGTGAGTCAGTGGGCCGGCGTGCTCGCCCTCGCGCTGGCCAGCGTCATCGCTCTCCTCGCCCGCGCACTCTAGAGCCCGGGACTCGGATGAGAGTCCGCCTAGAACGGGACCCGAGTGTGCTTGAACTCGTTGAGGTCGGGGGAGTGCTCCATCAAGGTCACCAGTGAGGTGATGATCTCGGCCGACTCGGCGGCGTCCCCGCTCGGCGGGCGCATGAACCGCACGAAGGTGGCGTCCTTGTCGAGGACGAAGGTCGGGACACCGAAGACCTCGTAGGCCTCCATCTCGCGAAAGGAGTCGCCGAGCACCCGGTAGGGACGCCGGGAGGAGACGTCCTCCCCGACGTCGTCGACGTCGACACCGAGGGGGGCGAGAATCTCGGCGATCTCGGCGGGGTCGTGGAGCCGACGGCCGTCCTCGTGACGGGCCCGGTAGAGGGCCTCGTGCACCGCGAGAAAGTGGTCGGGCTGACGGTCTCTCACCGAGATCGAGGTGACGAGCGCCTGGTGGGCCCCGTCGTAGGCGGGGTCCTCCCACACGTCGGGGGCCCCCTCGGAGCGATGCCCCTGGCTCATGGTCCAGGGCACGAAGGAGACGGGAATCTCGTGACCCCCCCTGAGGGCGCTCACGACGTGCAGGTGGATGTTCTTCGCGAACGGGCAACGGTAGTCGTAGGTCAACTGGAACGGCTTCACGCGCCCAGCCTAAAGTCCCTCGGGCACCGCCACGCCGTCGGCGCGACACCGGTCGCGAAAGGCGCACCAGCGACAGGCCGAGGTCGAGGGCGTGGCCGGAAACTCACCCGCCTCGTAGTAGCGCACGATCTTCGACCACGCACTCTGGGCGGCGTGGGCGCGCGCCGAGACGACGACGTCGCGCACGGGCTTCTCCAGTTCCTCGGCGTGCGCCACGTAGATCAGACGTATTGCGCTCGGGGTCTCGCCGAGCGCCTCTCGACAGAGGAGGGCGTAGAGCTCCGCGTTGGCGAAGGTCTGCTGGTCGAAGTGACGCGAGGGGACCCGACCGGTCTTGTAGTCGATGATGACGAGGTCACCGTTCTCGTCACGGTCGAGTCGGTCGAGAATTCCGAGCAGTGGGGTTCCCTCGATATCGCAGCGCAGGGTCAGCTCAATCCCCTCGGAGACGACCTCTCTCGGGTCTTCGACCTCGAAGTATCGCTCGAGAATGGTTCTCACCTCTCGGTGCAGACGTTCCTCCACCTCCTCGCCCCCGTCGAGATCACGGCGCACCTCGTCGGTGAGAATGGCCGAGAAGGCGCCCGGAGTCAGTTCGTGAGCGAGTGGCGCCGTGCGCGCCGCGGGCTCGGCCTGGTGGAGATGCTCGAGTACGTGGTGCACGAGACGACCCTTGGTGGTGGCGTAGGTGGCCGGTTGGGCGACGCGCTCCACCGCTCCGAGTTGGTAGCGCCGGGGGCATGATTGGAAGTCCTGGAGCCGCGAGGGCGAGAGAGCCTGGGGCAGGGGTTGGGCGAAGGCCATGGCCCAGGCTAGGGCATGGCTCTGACGTGACGGAAGAGGAGTAAGACTGGGAGTGTGGCTAGCCGTCGAATTACCACCCAGCAGGGACACCTCGTGCGCTCCACCCGGTGGGCGGGTCTCTCGACGGGGGATGCGGTCGCGGTGGACGCGGACCGGGGACGTCGACGCGCCTGGGTCTTTGTCGCCCACGTCGTGAACTCCCGGACGGGAGAGGAGTGGGTCGAAGTGCGCGGGGGGCGCCCGGGCGAAGCTAAGGGCCGAGCCTTTCGTCCCGAACAGATCTTCCCCGTGAGCGCCCAACGAGGTGGTCACTTGGAGGGCCTCTCCCTCGCCGAAGCCCCCCAACTACCCTTCTAGACCCGACGAAGCCCCCGTTGACGAGGCTGCCAAACGACCCGGGCTAGGCGAGTTGCGTCAGTGAGGGTTGACGACGATGGAGTGGGCGAGTACTTCGAGGGCGCGACTCCACGCCTCGGAGTCAATAGAGAGGGCGTGCTGGCCCTCGAGGGCGATCTGTCCGAAAAAGAGGGCGTACCAGATCCGGGCGAACGCGACCGCGGTCATACCCTCGACGAAGAGACCCTGGTCTTCGAGGGGTTGGACGATCTCGGCGATCCGGGCACTGGCCTCGGCCTTCGCCTCGGCGATTCCGGCGGAGGCGACGGCGTTGTGGTGGGCGAAGGAGATTCCGTCGATTCGACTGAGGCGCTGTTCGGTGCGCTCGGGGTCCTGGGCGTCTCGAATCATCGTCGAGAGCGCGTGACGAAGCTCCTCGGCTGAAGAGAGGCCCTTCAGCGGTTGGATGAAGATATCGGCCTGTCCGAGAATCACCTGACGGAATCGGTGCACGATGGCCGCGGCGATCAGATCCTCTCGGTCCGAAAAGTAACTGTAGAGCAGGGCGACCGAGATTCTGGCGTCGGCCGCCACGCGCTTCACCCGAAAGAGCGTGAGACCGTTGACCTCAATCTCGTGCGCGGCGGCTTCGAGGATGCGGTCTCGGGTCATAGTGAGACACTACCTAAGTGGCACTCAGGCATCGAGCGCGTGGGTCCAGTCGCCTTCGAGCACGTCGGCCACGCGGGCGAGAAAGCGGGCGCAGTAGGCCCCGTCCACGGCCCGGTGGTCGAAGGTCAAGGCCACCAAACCCACGGAGTGGATGGCGATCGCCTCGTCTCCGTGCTCGGAGGTCACGACCACCGGCTTGCGTTTCACTCCGTCGGTGGCGAGGATGGCCACCTGGGGCTGATTGATAACGGCCCCCGTGAGCAGGGTGCCGTAGGGCCCCGGGTTGGTGATGGTGAAGGTGCCCTGACTCATATCGTCCACGCCGAGCGACTTACTCCGGGCGCGGGTCGCGACGTCTCGGACCGCGCGGGCCATGGCTCGGACCCCGAGGGAGTCGGCGCGACGAAGGACCGGAACGACGAGGCCCTCGGAGTCGAGGTCCACCGCCACCCCGAGGTTGAGGTCGTGGTGGACGATGAGTTCGTTGTCTCCCACCGAGGCGTTGAGATGGGGAAACTCGCGCAGTACTCGCAGGGTCGCGACGGAGATGAAGGGCAGGTAGGTCAAGGAGAAGCCCTCGTCCGCCTTGAAGCGGGGCCCCTCGCGACGCCGCACCGTCTCGACGGCCTCGTAGTCGATCTCTCTCACCATCAAGGTGTGGGCGGAGGTGGCCTTCGAGCGAACCATGTGCTCGGCGGTGAGTCGGCGAATCTTCGTGAAGGCGATCACCTCATCACCCGAGTGGGCGGTCCTCGCCGCCTCGACGTCTCGGCGGGTGAGTCGACCGTGGGGCCCCGTGCCGGTGACCTCGTGTTGACGGAGACCTCGCTCCGAGAGGAGGCGGCGCACCACGGGTGAGACCACGAGAGAGTCGGAGACCTCTCCAGTGCCGCCCGAAGAGTCGCGCGCGGCCGCGGCGGCCGCGACGTCGTCTTTGGTGATGCGTCCCCCCGGTCCCGATCCGGTGACCTCGTCGACTCGTAGGTCGTTCTCTTCGAGGAGGCGCTTCACGAGTGGAGAGAGTCGACTGCGTTCCCCCTCCCCGCTCTCGCGCGCCACGCGAGGTGGTGAGGACTCCTTCGAGTGCTCGGGTCCGCGAGGAGTGGCGGCCACCGGAGAGGGCGCGGACGTGATCGGTTCACCCGGAGCGGCGATGACGGCGAGAACCGTTCCGACGTCGACCGTCTGACCCTCGCTCACGCGAATCTCGTGGAGTACCCCCGAGGCCGGTGCGGGTATCTCGGTGTCCACCTTGTCCGTCGACACTTCGAAGAGGGCCTCGCCCTTTTCGACGGACTCGCCGACCTTCTTCAACCATTTGGCGACGGTACCCTCGGCGACCGTCTCGCCGAGTTGGGGCATGAGTATGTCAGCCATCAGGCTCCTTTAGGGGTGGGGTGGG
>JABEUS010000003.1 GCA_013044285.1 Acidimicrobiaceae bacterium | reverse complement strand
GACAGGGACGAAGGAAGCTCACGTGGGCGCACCATCCCGACCCTTGTCGATCGAGCCACGAGAGAAAGTTCGTGGTTAAAAAGCCCGAGAGGGAGTACTCGGCGGGGCGAGCCGACTCGTCGCGCAGGGCCGAAGCCCAGCCGTAGGGCACGTCAAAGCCCTCGGCGCGGAGCCATTCGACCCAGGGGGCCTGACTCTCGGGGAGGTAGAGCCCGATCTCGAAGCCGGGCAGAATCCCGTCGTAGTCGTCGAGCCGGGGGTCCTCGGGACCCTCGGCTTGGGTGGGGTCTAGTCCTTGATCGGTGTAGCCAAAGAGGGTCGGCTCATAGCCCGCCCGTCGACAGAGTCGGGCGAGATTGTCGAAGCGGTCCTCGAGGGGGGATCCGTTGTAGACGACTCGGTTGTTCATCTGGTAGGTGCCGGTATAGAGGGCCGCACGGCCCGGCGCGCAGGGTGCGGCCTGAGAGAAGTGTTGACTGAGCCGCACCCCTTCTCGCGCGACGCGGTCCAGCGTGGGGGTCGACACGAGGGGGTGGCCGGCTGCTCCAAAGGAGTCGGCCCGGAACTGATCGAGGGTTACGAAGAGGACGTTCACGGCCCGAGGGTAGAGCGTGGACCTTACGCCACTTCGTCATTCCGGTAAACACTTAGCCAACGACATCGTCACTCTTAGGGACTCTTTAGCGACCCTGACTAAAACATCTCGGTCCCCCTACATCAGGAGAAGTAGTGCACATCCCCCTCCGACGACTCGTCCTCGTCGCCACCCTGAGCGCATCGATTGTCCTGGCGACGGCGGGTCTCGCCGAAGCGGGGACTCGCCACGTGGTCGCGCTGCCCGCACCGACCAATCTCAAGCCCTTCGTCCTACCGGGCACCCCCGGCGAAGGGGTCTATCACCCGGTCGGCCGTCCGGTGCAAGGCCACCCCGCTCTCTACACCACGCTGATTCGTCCGCTGGATAATCCCACCACGGTCGCGGGGGTGGCCTGGATCGACACTCGACTCGTCACCGGGGAGCTCTACTCGGGCTCGCTCAGTCCGGGCGGGCTCTTCTGGCACCGCACCGCACCGGTGTCGCGGGCGGCGTCGCAGAGTCTGGTCGCCGCGTTCAGCGGAGGGTTCTTGTTAAAGGACTCCCACGGAGGGTACCTCTCCGAAGGCCACTTGGTCGCCCCTCTCGTTAACGGAGCGGCCTCTCTCGTGATCTTTAAGAACGGCACGATGACCGTCGGCCAGTGGGGACGCGACGTGACGATGTCCCCCCAAATAGCGGCGGTTCGCCAGAACCTCACCCTGCTCGTGGACCACGGCGCTCCGGTCGCGGGACTTCAGCGCACCGACGTCGCACGCTGGGGGTTCTCTCTCAACAACCAGATCGACACTCCTCGCTCGGCGCTCGGGATCACCCGAACCGGAGCCCTGGTCTACGTCGAAGGCGAGATGAATATCGTCGACCTGGCGCGCATCCTCGTGCGCGCCGGCGCACTTCGGGCCATGGTGCTCGACATGAACCCTTTCTGGCCCGTCTTCGCTTACTACACGCCGTCCACGCCGACCGGTTACGCGACCCCGGCCAACGGACGAGACTTGACGCCGACCATGGTTCAGACCCCGGACCGCTTCTTTCAACCGGCCTACGCCCGGGACTTCGTGACCCTGTCCGCGGTCGGGTAGCTCTCTAGCATGGAGAGATGAAGGCCCCCGTCACCGACGCGCTCTTCGATCGAGTCGCGCCCCTCTACGACCGGGCGATGAAGGTCGTGGAGTCGACGGTGCTCGCGTCTCAGCGCCCCTGGGCCGTCTCCGGTCTGCGAGGTCGCGTCGTCGAGTTCGGAGTGGGTACCGGTCTTAACTTGCCGTACTATCCCCCCGGGACCGAGGTGACCGGGATCGATCTCTCGTCGGGGATGCTCGAGCGCGCCCGCCGGCGCGTCAGCGAACTCGGTCGAATCTCCACCACGACCCTCGTTCAGGGAAACGTTGAGGCGACCGGTCTCGAATCCGGGGCCTACGACGCGGTGGTCTCGACCTACACGCTCTGCAACGTCGACTCTCCCGACGCCGCCCTGCGCGAGGCGAGACGACTCCTTCGCCCGGAGGGAGTACTCGTGCTGGTTGAACACACCGGGTCAACGTTCAGCCCGTTGGACTGGCTGCTCGCCCTGGTGGACCGTTTGAGTGGTCCGCGGATGGGTGAGCATCTGCGTAGAGATCACCCGGCGACCGCGACGGGGGCCGGATTCACTCTCACCTCTCTCGAGCGTCGCCGCCTCGGACTGGTGGTGCGCGTACGGGCCACCCCCGACCAATCAGCGCAGTCGCTCGAGGAGGAGGTCTCGCCCCTCGCCCGTGACGAGTTCCACTCGGGTGGTGCGTCCGAGGGCCAGGGTGATGAGGCTGAGGGCGTCACCCCGTAACGGGGCGCCGGTACCGACCTCGATACCAAGGTCGGTCGCGTCGAATCGGAGGTTCTCCAGGCGTTCACGGGGGAGAAAACCTCGCGGAGAGCGAGTGACGAGCCACGGAAGAACCTCGGCGAGGGCCGGCACGCCCGGTCGCCACTCTCGTCCGAGGGGCCAGAGGATGTCGGCTCCGTGCACCAGAACCTCGGTGAGAGAGGCGTGAACCCCGAGAAAGGGGGGCGTGCGCCGGCTATGGGCGTGGCGACGGAGTGAGTCAACGCACTGGGTGGGAGAGAGTCGCGCGGCGAGACCCCGGGCGCTCAGATCGAAGGCTCGATCGAGCGACCGCGCGCGAGCGAGGGTGAGCCCGAAGTGGGCGGGCGAGATCTCCCAGATACTGACCAGGTGGGCCGTTACCACGTGGGTACTCCATCCCGCGCTGAGCGAGGGTGAGTTCCACTCTTCCTCCGTCAGGGAGTCGAGGGAGTCGGCCAGTCGCCCCCGTTCGACGGCGAGGTGGGCGAAGAGGTCCATGACACCTTCTAGCAGAGTCTCGCGGTAAGACTCGGGGGTGAGAGGACATCAACGAAGTGAGAAGGAAAAGGTGGGATATGAAACGAAGTGGTGTGGGTGCACTCGTAGTGGTGGGATCGCTCCTCGCGGGTGGAGTGGCGGGAGCGAGTTCGTTAGCGCTGGGACATCTCGCGGGAGTTCAACACGGAGTGGTGTCGGTCGCGGTCAAGAACTACACCCTCACCGCCGGAGGACGATGGTGCGCCACTCTCGACGCCGCCTCTAGTTCGGCTCTCTCCTTCGTCGTCTCCCCGACCCGGGGCGCGCACGGTCCGGTTCACGTGCTCTCGTTGAGGAACTGTGTCACCGTGTCGAGCGCTCAGTCCGTGACGGCGCTCAAGATCAATACCACCCTTCTTGCGAACGGGACCCACCATCTCGTCCTCGAAGGAACGAGTCGACACGCGGGGGCGCCGCTGCGCGAAACCTTCACGAGTGTCAACGCCGGAGGGTACGTGGGCACTCCGGCGGTCCTCGCCCTTCCCGGGACCCACGGCGTTACTCTCTTGGTCTCCGTCGCGGCCCAGCGGGTGTCGCGGGTGATCCTTCACTGGGGGACTCCGGCGGATCGGGCCACCTCCGTCATGCGACCGGTCGGCAAGTCTCTCTACGCGGTGAAGTTAACGGGAGTCATTAGCCACTCCTATCTCACCTTCTCCGCGGTGGGCTCTTCGGGGAACCGCACGGTCCAGGGACCTTCCGTAGTCTTTTTGACCCCGAAGCTCTAGGACATCTCTTCGTTGGTAGTGGCGGGTCCCACCCCGTCGGGTCACCTACACTTTCGCCATCATGGAACGTGAAGTGTTGACCTACGAAGGGTTCGGGCACGCCACCCGAGAACTCGCCCAACGAATTGCCGACGATGGCTTTCGTCCCGACGTCGTGCTGTCGATCGCCCGGGGCGGTTTCTTTCTCGGCGCCGGACTCGGCTACGCCCTGAACGTGAAGAACGCCTTCATGATGTCGGTGGAGTTCTATACCGGAGTCGACGAACGGCTGGCCGTTCCCGTCGTCCTTCCGCCCGTCCCCAATAAGGTCGACTTCTCGGGACTGAACGTTCTGATCGCCGACGACGTCGCCGACTCCGGAGAGACTCTCAAGCTCGTGCGAGACTTCATCGCCGGAGAGGTGAACGCGGTTCGTTCGGCCGTCCTCTACGAGAAGCCGTCCTCGTTGATCAAGCCGGAATACGCGTGGCGGATGACCGAGCGTTGGATCGACTTTCCCTGGTCCTGTGAGGGTCCCGTGGTGGGAGAGGGCCTCGCTCACTAGGGCGTGAGGGCCCGACTGAACTCCCAGACGTAGCCGTCCGGGTCGAGAATGTGGGCCGTACGCCGCCCCCAGGGCCGATCCATCACCTCGACGAGGACCTCGGCTCCGTGAAGACGGGCGTTCTCGAGAGCGCCCTCCACGTCCTCGACGAAGATGTTCATGACGAGTGGGGGGTGCGCGGAGTCTCCCGAACCGGGGCGCCTTCCACCGAGCAGGGTCTCTCCGGACTCGACCGTCACGAGGAGCACCATCGCGTCGCCCATCGTGAGCACCGTTCCGGCCGAATCTTGTTCGGCGATCTCGAAACCGAGCACCACCCGGGCGAACTCGGTCGCCCGGGTGAGGTCTCGTACGACGAGGACGGGCGGGCCGAGGTGAGCTCCGTCGAGGGGGGATCGACTACCGGGTTTCGCTGGCACCCTTGCTCATCTCGAGAGTGTCGAGGTAGCGACGGATTTGGAGAGCGACCGCGGCTCCTTCTCCGACCGCTGACGCCATTTGCTTCGTCGAACCCGAGCGCACGTCGCCGGCCGCAAAGACCCCAGCGAGACTGGTGGCTTGGCCGTCACGGGTAACAATGAAGCCCCGCTCGTCGGTCTCGAGCAGGTCTCGCACCAGCGTCGTGTTGGGCTCGAGGCCCACGAAGACGAACGCTCCGGCGCACTCGAGTCGCTCCGTCCCCTCTGGTCCACTGACGCTGACCGCCGCCAGATGACCGGTCTCGTCGGCGTGGAACTCGGTCACCTGGGAAGAGGTGCGCACCGTAATCGCGGAGTGGCCACGCACTCGATCTTGGAGCAGGCGTGAGGCGCTGAGTTCGGGGGACACTTGAATGATGGTGACGCGTTGAGCGAACTGGGTCAAGAAGAGACTCTCTTCGAGGGCGCTATTTCCTCCGCCGATCACCACCACGTGCTCGGCCCCGTCGTAGAAGGGTCCGTCACAGGTGGCGCAGAAGTGGACACCGGCCCCGATGAGGTCAGCTTCGCCCTCCGCTCCGGTTCGCCGGTAGGTCGAACCGGTGGCGAGGACGAGGGATCGGGCGTGCACGTGACGCCCCGTCGAGAGAGTGATCTCGATGAGATCATCGTCGCGGCCCAGAGACTCCACCGAGACGGCTTCGAGGAGTTCGACTCCGTAACGACGGGCCTGTTCGGCGATGCGGGAGGCCAACTCGGCGCCGGCGATTCCGTCGGGGAACCCGGGGTAGTTGTCCAGTCGTTCCGTGACGCCGGCCTGTCCACCGAGGGCGGAGCGTTCGATGACCAGAGTCGAGACCTTCTCTCGCGCGAGGTAGATGGCCGTGGTGAGTCCGGTGGGACCACCTCCCACGATGACCGTGTCGTAGACGTGGTCGGCCGCTTCGCGAGAGAGTCCGAGCTTGTCGGCCAACTCGTCGTTGGAAGGCTCGGCGAGGTGGGTGTCGTCGTCGAAGACGATCGTCGGAATAATTCGCTTACCGTCATTACGTCGTTCGACCTCGGCAACGGCCTCGGGGTGAGCTTCGAGATCAATCCAGACGTAGGGCACTCGTTGATCGGTGAGGAACTGCTTGGCTCGTCGACAGTCGGGGCACCAGGTGGCGCCGTAGACGGTGAGAGTAGGGGCAGCGGCCATGAGAACTCCTCGGTGGGGATGGGTACGGCGACTTGTCGAAACGCACTGCGCCTCCACCATATTCCCGCCGTGAGGCAACTCAGTGACAGTTACGGGGACAAACGTTGAAGAAGGGAGTAGAGATGGCGTCGGTCCTCGTCGGAGAGCTGATCGGCGCCGGCCGGTGGGCGCCGCAGGACGTCGTTGATGCGCTGCACCATCCGCCGTCCGGGCGCCGTCGTACGCACTATTTTGACGCGTCGGTCCTCCGGGGTGACCAGGCGAGCAACGAGCCCCTCGGATTCGAGATAGTCGACGAGCACGGTCGCCTGGGGAGGGGTCACGCCCGCGACTCGGGCGAGTTCACTCATGCGCAGGTCCCTCTCCGCGATGCGACGCAGGGAACGAGCTCGCCAAAAGCTGAGGCCGGTGGCTCGTTCGACCTCTCGACGACGATCGTCGTCGAGAACGAGATCGCGCATTAGATCCCAGATGGCCTGGGCCAGTTCGTCGTCGGGCGGAGTACTCACGAGAGTCCCTCGAGGTACTCGGGGTTGAGTTCGCGCGCGGTACGTTCGGCGCTCAGTCGCGCCCGCGGCGTGCTCACGAGTTGTCCCACCACCAAGATCACCGCTCCCGCTCCGACGAGTACCCACCAGCCCGACACCAGGTCTCCGGCACGTAACCCCCGGTGCTGCGCCGCGCCGGAGGCGGCGAGTGCGCCCACGACGGCTACCCCGAGAGTGGCTCCTACTTGGCGAGAGGTGGAGGCGACGGCGGACGCCACCCCCGCCTGGGCGCGGGGCATTCCGGCGACGGCGGCGGTGGTGATGGGGGCGTTGACGAATCCGAATCCGACCCCGAAGACGGCGTAACTCGCCCAGACGTACCAGATGCTGGTGGTGGCGGTGAGCTGGCTCAACATGAGAAATCCGGCCAGTGATCCGATGCCCGAAATGAGTAACGGTATCCGCGAGCCCCGGGTGCCCACGATTCGCCCGGAGACGGGGGGCCAGACGAGCGCCATGAGGGCCATCGGGAGAAGGGAGAGGCCGGCGTGGATTGGAGAGAAACCCCGCACCTCTTGTAGGTAGAGAGTGTTGAGGAAGAGAAATCCCCCCTGGGCTCCGAAGGCCGCGATCGCCAGAACGGCGGCGCCGGCGAAGGGGACGGAGTGGAAAAACCGGAGTTCAATGAGCGGTTCGTCCCGCCTCTTCTCCCACCGCACGAGTACCGTCGCTCCCACCACGGTCACGACGGCGCAGGTGAGGATTAACGGGGAGTGCCAACCGCGATTCGGTGTCTCGATAATGCCGTAGGTCAAGGCGGTGAGAACGACAATGACGAGGACTTGACCCAAGGGGTCAACTCGACGCGCGTGGGGCGCCCGCGATTCGGGGACAAAAAGGGTCGTGAGAATTATCGCCGCAATTCCGATCGGGATGTTGATCCAAAAGACCGACCGCCAGCCGACGGAGTCCACGAGAGCCCCACCTACGAGGGGCCCAAAAGCCATCGATACTCCCACGACGGCCGCCCAAATACCGAGGGCCTGGGCGCGTTCTTTGGGGTCGGTGAAGGTGTTGGTGACAATCGACATCGCGACGGGGTTGAGCATGGAGCCCCCCACCGCCTGCAACATTCGAAAGAGGACGAGAAGCCCCAAATTCGGGGCCAGACTACACAAGAGCGAGCCGGCCGTGAAGAGCCCGAGCCCCACGAGGAATACTCGTCTTCGTCCGAGTCGATCACCCATTGATCCAGAGAGCATCAGGAGGCTGGCGAGCACCAGGGTGTAGGCGTCGACGGTCCACTGCAGACCCGACACCGTCGCGTGAAGGTCGTGACCAATGGAGGGCAACGCCACGTTCAGAATGGTGACGTCGAGACTGACGATCAAGAGGCTGAGAGAACAGATCAGAAGAATTCCGGTGCGCCGTCGCCGACTCAGTGTGTGCAGGGCGGTCGGGACGGGCGGAGCAACGGACATATTTGATTACGACTCTATAAGTAACACTCCGACTCGGTACCGCACCACCGACTAGGGGGTGACCTAACCGAGAAGCTTCTGGGCGTCCGTTAAGAACGTGTGATACGGAACAGCGAGCCCGGGGGCCGGGGTGTGGATCGAGACCGGATCTCCGAAGTGACTAAAGGTCTCGATGGCGCTGCTCTGTACACCTTGGCCAGTGACACCAAGGCTCATGGAGACGGTTTCGGCCACGATGAGACCCGCCTGATTGACCCAGATGTTCTGGCGTTGGGCGCCGCCGTGGAGGAACGACTTCAAGATGGTCGCTCGCTGGCTCGCGGTGAGGTGTAACCCCAGGAGACGTTTGGCGGCCAGGGCGGCCGTGACACTCGCGGGTACGGTGACTCGGTAACCGGTGGCCGTCTGTCCATCAACCGAACTCTTCCCGAGCGCGCTGACGAGAACTCCCGGAGTGGAGAGTTCCTGGAACTGGACCAGGAGATTGGACGCTGAGGCTCCGCCGTTACCTTCGGTGATTTGGACCCACGGTTTCTTCGAGACCGTCTCCACGATACTGACTCCATTCTCGAGGATGGAGAGGTCGATCGTGGCGCCGGAAATCACCTCGGTCTCGGACAGACTGACGGTTCCCTTAGAGGTCAGTGTGGTGATCGTGGCGAGGTGATGAGTGAAGTCGATGGCACCGGTGCCCGAGACCGTGAGGCTGATCCCTTTCAGCACGGAGGTTCCCTTCACCTTGATAATGGCCGTCCCTTGTCGGACCGTCTTCAGTGCGGCGGATCGTACGACGGCGACGGGGGAGGGGGAGACTTTGGCGCCCGCCAGGGGACTGGCGAGAGTGGAGAGCACCAGGGGGATAAGAACTCCACTGGCCCCCACGGCCCACCTCGAGTGTTGACGCATGGGAGTACCCCCTCTTTCGGGACCCGCGCGACGAGGGCCCCTCGATAAGTGTAGCTCTCGGGTCCGACGGGTTCGGGTCGGAGACTGAGGAGGTCCTTACCTACTCGAAGAGGGGCAGGGCCTCGAACTCCTCGGCCAGTTCCTGCGCATTCGGCGAGTGGTCGGGAGTCCGGGGCCGAATGACACTCACGGCGACTCCGAGGGCCACGAGGGCCACGAAACCACCGATAGAGAGGGCACTGGAGCGTCCGTGAGCTTCGGCGACACTCGACAAGGCGGCGACGCCGAGCGCACCACCCGACTGCTGCATCGTCTGGAGCATTCCCGAAGCCGCCCCCGCGTCGGTGTGGGGAACCCCGGAGAGGATGGTCGCGCTGATCGGCAGGAAACTCGTCCCGGCGCCGAGGCCGAAGAGCAGAAGCGGGCCGAGGAGCCCCGAGAAGTAGCCCCCGTGATTAAGGCCGGCGGCGATCCAGAAGGAGGCGATGCTGACGAGGGTGAGGCCAATCAAGAGGGGCCGGCGGGCCCCGTATCGAGAGACCACCTTGGGGGTAATGCGCGACATGGTGAAGATCATCGCCGTGAGGGGCAAGAAGGCGAAACCCGTGCGGATGGCGCTGAAGTGCAGACTCGACTCCAGGTACTGAGACACGAAGAAGAAGACGCCGTACATCGTCGCCGGAAGCAGGAACATCGCACCGTAGGCGCCGGCGCGGGTCCTCTCATTGAGCAGTCGCAGGGGAAACAGGGGCCGGGGCGTGCGCTGCTCGACTCGTACGAATCCCGCGATGAGCACGACGCCGAGAGCGAAGAGTACGACGGTGTCGGAGAGAGCGGCGCGCTCAGCGATTCGGATGAAGCCGTAGATGATGGAACCGATTCCCGCCGTGACGAGCAGGGCCCCGGCGACGTCCAGTCGCCCACCGTTTCGACGAGGTTCGGGGACAAAGCGCGGAGCGAGGGCCACGACGAGCGCACCGATAGGTACGTTGATCATGAGGACCCAGCGCCACGAGACCCACGAGGTGAGCGCACCGCCGAGCAGGAGACCGAGGGACCCTCCACCCGCCGAGACCGCGGTGAAGACTCCGAGGGCCCGGTTACGGGCCGGGCCTTCTTCGTAGATCGAGGTAATGAGGCTCAAAGTCGACGGAGCGGCCATCGCCGCCCCCACTCCTTGAAGAGCCCGAGCGAGCAAGAGTTCGGCCGACGTGCCCGCCAGCCCCCCGAGGAGGGAAGAGAGGGTGAAGACGGTGAGGCCGATGATGAGGAGGCGTCGTCTTCCGTAGACGTCCCCGAGACGTCCCCCGAGTAAGAGGAGCCCACCGAAGGCCAGGCTGTAAGCGTCTACTACCCAGGCGAGGTTGGCCCGAGAGAAGTGCAGGGCACTCGAAATAGGCACGAGGGCGATATTGACGACCGTGGCGTCCAGTACGAACATCAACTGGGCGGCCACGATGACGGTGAGGGCAATCGTGGCCGAACGACTCGGTTTCGTGAGAGTGGGCATGGGGGCTCCTGTTCAGCGAAGGGTGGGGTTCACACCAAGTGCTCACGTCTGGACCACGAAGGTCCTAGAGTGAACGGAGGGTTTCTCCGGTTACCAGTATACGGAGACTTTCTCCGTTTCGTGCGGTGGTGGGTTATGCGAGCTGATGCGTTAAAGAATCACGAGAAGATAGTGGAGGCCGCGGCCCAGGTCTTTACCGAACGAGGGCTCGACGCGCCCATCGACGAGATTGCGACTCGGGCGGGTGTGGGTGCGGGCACGCTCTACCGACATTTTCCGACTCGCGACGACCTCATCGACGCCGTGGTGAAGTCGTGGATGAGCCAAATTGACGCCGCCGCGGACGAGGCGATTGCTAGTGACAACTCGGCCCGAGACACCCTGATGGCGTGGTTCGAAACCTACGTGACCCGCATCTCTCGAAACAGGGGTGGTCCGGCGAAGATCACGAGTGCCATGGGGAATACTGACTCGCCCATTTTCTCGAAGTGCGAAACGCTCCGCCTGGCTAACGATCGGGTCCTGAGTCGGTTGCGCGAACGCGGGCTACTGCGTGACGGGGTCGAGTCACTCGAAGTGTGTCGATTAGTGGGTGGAGTCGCGGTCGTCGCGGACCAGGCTGCCTTAAGCCCCGAATCAGTGTCGTCCATGCTGAGCGTTCTGATTAACGGATTGATCGACGAGAAGTAGCGAACCTGAGTCCGTCGCGACTCGTCGTAGTGAACATCCTCTCCCACGTACGTCGAGCGGTCATGGGCCGGCGCTTTACGACAGGGAAAGACAAAAAGTTCCGACGTTGTCATTTTGTAAATGTTTCTATTTAACCTGATAATCAGTAATTTTACTGTCCATAGAAAAATCCATCGAATAGTTTGACATCCATGTCAAACACTGCGTAATGTTCAGGAAGTCGTTGTACTGGTGCGCTGGTGAAAGCCACGTGGCCTTGGAAGCATCTCGGGGGGGATGGAGTGACACTGAGTGAGCAATCGTCACCGGGTGCGCCCGTGGCGGAGCGGGTTATTGAGGCCCGAGGTATCTCGAAGCGCTGGGGAAGTGTGCAGGCCCTGCACGAGGTGGACTTTTCGGTCTATCGAGGTGAGGTTGTCGGGATCGTCGGTGACAACGGTGCGGGTAAGTCAACTCTGGTCAACATCATCTCTGGGGCGCTGCACCCGACAACGGGGAGCATCGTGGTTGATGGACGAAACGTTCACTTTCGTTCACCGGTCGATGCTCGAAAGGCCGGTATCGAGACCGTCTACCAGGACCTGGCTCTCGCACCTGATTTGAGCATCTGGGCCAACCTCTTCCTCGGTCGCGAGAAGGTGAAGGGTGGACTCCTTAAGTGGCTCGGTTGGTTGGATCGCCGGGCGATGATCAGCCAGGCGGTGAAGGACCTGGAACGAACTCAGATTCGCATCTCCTCCGTGGGCGCCCGGGTGGGCCGCCTTTCGGGGGGTCAGCGCCAAGCGGTCGCCGTGGGG
>JABEUS010000121.1 GCA_013044285.1 Acidimicrobiaceae bacterium | reverse complement strand
GAAGGGTCCGGGTCACTTAGTGCGCCGTACTTTCGTCGAGGGTGGCGGCGTGCCGTCGCTCATCGCCGTGCACCAGGACGCCTCCGGACAGGCCCACGCCCTCGCGCTCGCGTACGCCCAGGGAATCGGTTCCACCCGGGCGGGAGTTCTCGACACCACCTTTACGGAGGAGACTGAGACGGATCTCTTCGGAGAACAAGCGGTCCTCTGTGGTGGCGTGACCGAGTTGGTGCGCGCCGGCTACGAGACCCTCGTGGAAGCCGGTTACCAACCCGAGTCCGCGTACTTCGAGTGCCTGCACGAACTGAAGCTCATCGTGGACTTGATGTACGAAGAGGGCATCACCGGTATGCGCTACTCCATCTCCGACACCGCCGAGTACGGGGATCTCACCCGGGGCCCGCGTATCATCACCCCGGCCGTGAAGGCGGAGATGAAGAAGGTCCTCACCGAGATTCAAGACGGGACCTTCGCCGCCGAGTGGATTCAGGAGAACGAGATCGGTCGTCCCCGCTACCGCGAGCTGCGCGAGGTGGGTAAGAAGCACCCGATTGAGGAAGTGGGCTCGCGCCTGCGCACTCTGATGCCCTTCGTGAACGCGGGGAAGAAGAAGGTCTCCGAGGTCTCTGGCGGCGACGTCGACTAGTGGGACAGGCGGGTAGTCTCGTCGCTTTGGTGGCCATCATCGCGATTGGCATTCTCGTGCGACGCTCGCGGGCGAAGTCGCCGGGGCTCGGACGGGGCCTCAGCCGCTCGGAGCGCCTGGTCCGGGGCGAGAGGCGACGTCCGCTCCTGATTACCCTCCTCGACGGAGTTATTGCCCTGGTGGTGATCGGCCCGACCGTGTGGCGAGTGGCTCGAGTCGACGGGAGCACCCTCACGGCGGCTCTGGTGGGCGTGGTCGTCGGGGTCGTCGTGGGGGCTCTGCGCGCCCGTGTGATGCTGGTCGGACGAGTCGCCGGAACGAGGGACGTGATTTTGCGTCGAAGTCCACTGGAGTACGGACTCCTCGTCGTGCTCATCGTGGCGCGGAGCTTCGAGAACTCGGCTCGTACCGCGACGTCCTCCTGGGCACTCCCGGTCTTTACCGCCCTCGTGACTCTGGCCCTCGTCGAGTCGCTATCGCGGGCACTCTTTATCGCCGAGCGGTTCTGGCGGGGTCCGGCGGTGGCCCCGACGTACGGGACCGACGTGGTCGAGGGGTCGACTAGCGAGTGACCCGGTTCTCGGCGTCGCGAACGACGCCGGCCACCATGCCGGGAAAGACGAAACGGTGAAACGGGGCGATGGAGTACCAGTAGGCGCGTCCGACGAGTCCGCGCGGCTTAAAGGTGGCCCGCTGAGTGATTCGCGAACCCTCGCCGACCGGTTCAATGACCCACTCGAGCCAGGCCTCCCCGGGTAGGCGCATCTCGGCGACTAGACGTAGCGCGTGCGGGGGATCGACGTGGTCGACGCGCCAGAAATCGACGAAGTCGCCCTCGAGCATCTCCTTCGGGTCCCGTCGCCCGCGGCGCAGACCCGGTCCACCGACGACCTGATCGGCGAAGCCCCGGAGCCGCCACAGCCAGTCTCCGGCGTACCATCCGGTATCTCCGCCGAGGGCGCTGAGGGCTCGGTAGACGGCTTCGGGAGAGGCGCTGGTGGTGACGTGTCGAAGATCGAGCAACTCCGTACCCCCGGCCCAGTGGGGGTCGGTCACGTAGGCCCGAAAGGGCGCGAGGTCGGCGTCGGTGAAGGTGGTGGGAATCTCTCCTCGGTGAGTGCGACCGAGAGCCAGGCGAATCGCTTCGCGCAGGCTGGTCCGGGGAGGACCGAAGGTGTCACTCGCCCGAGTGTCGCGCACGACCACTTCGTTGACGAGCGAGTCGACGAGGGGGCGAGCGAGAGACGAGGGAACGGGGGTCACGAGCCCCACCCAGAGGCTGGAGAGAGTGGGGGTGAGGACCGGGACCACGAGGCGTCGTCGTCGACTGAGACCGGCCTCCTCGGCGTAGAGATCCATCATTTGGGCGTAGCTGACGACGTCGGGGCCCCCAATGTCGAAGACACCCGAGAGCGGTTCAGGAGCGGCGATAGCCGCCACGAGAAAGCGCAGGACGTCGGAGATAGCGATGGGCTGACTACGCGTGGTGACCCACTTCGGAGTCACCATGACCGGCAGGACCTCGACGAGGTAGCGCAACATCTCGAAACTCGCCGAACCCGATCCTATGATCACCGCCGCCCGGAGTTCTATGACCTCGAGGGGTCCCTGCGCAAGCACGCGACCCACGTCGTGACGACTGCGCAGGTGGTCACTCAGGGCCCCGTCGTCGGCCCCCATCCCCCCGAGGTACACGATTCGTCGAACCCCGGCCCGAGTCGCGGCGTCGCGGAAGCTCTCGGCGTCCCGGCGCTCCTTAGCGATCCAGTCGGGTCCCGCCCCAATACCGTGGACGAGGTAGACCGCGACGTCCACGTCCGAGAGGGCCTCGTCGAGGGGGCCTTCGAGAGATCCTCGAACGACCTCGACCTGGTGACGCCAGGGCGCTCGATCGAGTTTGGCCGGAGTGCGCACGAGACAGCGCACCGCGAAACCCTCGTCGACTAACCGGGGCGCGAGACGTCCGCCGACGTACCCCGAGGCGCCGGTAACGAGAACACGGGTCACCGTGGTCTACAGATGGCCGACCACCCAGTTGATACTGGCGCAGAGAGCGGCGACGTCTTCGGAGTCGACGGCCGGGAACATGGCGACACGGAGTTGATTGCGACCGAGTTTGCGGTAGGGCTCCGTATCGAGAACTCCGTGACGACGAAGTACTTTCGCTACGAGCGCCGCGTCCACGTCGGGGGCGAAGTCGATGGTGCCGACCACCGAGGAGCGCATCTCGGGGTTCTCCACGAAGGGGCGCGCGAAGTCCGACGCCTCCGCCCAGGAGTAGAGAATCTCCGCGGAGCGGGCCGATCGACCAGCCGAAAACGCCAATCCGCCGTTCTCGTTAAACCAGGAGATCTGGGAGGCCAGTAGGTGCAGGGTCGCGAGCGCCGGGGTGTTGTAGGTCTGGTTCAGACGGGAGTTGTCGAGGGCGACCTTTAAGTCGAAAAAGGCCGGGGTCCAGCGTCCCGAGGCCGCCAGCGTCTCGATGCGCTCGACCGCGGCCGGTGAGCACAGCGCCAGCCAGAGACCACCGTCACTGGCGAAGGACTTCTGGGGCGCGAAGTAGTAGCAGTCGAACTGGGAGGGATCGACGAGAAGTGCGCCCGCTCCCGAGGTGGCGTCGACGGCGACGAGACCGGTGGCGCCGGCGGGACGGCTAATCGGCATCATGACGCCGGTCGAGGTCTCGTTGTGCGTGAGCGCGTAGAGATCGACGTCGTCACGAACCTCAACGTGGGGGTGGCGTCCGGGCTCCGACGAAATGACCACGGGGTCCTCGAGGTGGGGAGCCGTCGTCGTGACCGTCGCGAACTTAGAGGAGAACTCGCCGAAGGTTAAGTGTTCCGAGCGCCGCTCCACGAGGTGGAAACTGGCCGCGTCCCAGAAGCAGGTCGAGCCCCCGTTGCCGAGGAGCACCTCGTAGCCGTCGGGGAGAGAAAAGAGAGCCGCCAGTCCCTCACGAATCTCTCCCACCTTGTTGCGAACCGTGGACTGACGGTGGGAGGTGCCGAGGAAGTCCCGGGCGTCGTGGGCCAGGGCGTCGATCTGGGCGGCGCGAATTTTAGAGGGTCCCGAACCGAAGCGCCCGTCGCGGGGGAGTAGTTCGGCGGGGATCTGGAGACTCTCGGGGGAACTCATAGACTCTTAGCCTAGGGACTGAAAGGGCGCGGTCGATGACGTCGAGAGTGAGTGACCTGTTGACGGGCCTGGCGCCCTCGGCCACGTTGGCCGTCGACGCCAAGGCGAAGGCCCTCAAGGCGGCGGGCGAGCCGGTCATCGGCTACGGCGCTGGCGAGCCCGATTTCGCCACTCCCGCGCACATCGTGGAGGCCGCCGCCGCGGCCTGTCGAGACGTGGTGAACCACAAGTACACCCCGACGGCTGGACTGGTCGAGTTGCGCGAGGCCATCGCCGACAAGACGCTGCGCGACAGCGGGCTGCGCGTGAGCCCCGGACAGATTCTCGTCACCAACGGGGG
>JABEUS010000120.1 GCA_013044285.1 Acidimicrobiaceae bacterium | reverse complement strand
GGGACATGATCCGCTACGCCGCCGAGCGCTACGGCAGCGACCACGTGGCCCAGATCGTGACCTTTTCGACGATTAAGGCGCGCGCCGCGGTGCGCGACGCCGCCCGAGTGCTCGGGTACCCGCCCGCCAAGGGGGACCAGATCGCCAAGGCCATGCCGCCTCTCGTCATGGGTCAAGACCTGCCCCTGGCGGCGTGCTTTACTCCGATCCCGGGCTTCGAGGCCCGTTTCGCCGACGCTCAGGACCTGCGCACTCTCTACGATCAAGACGCCGAGGTCCGCCACATCGTCGACACCGCGATGGGTTTTGTCGACAAGCGACGCCAGGACGGTATCCACGCCGCGGCGGTCGTGATTACCCGGGGGCCGGTCCTCGACTACGTGCCCATCCAGCGCAAGTCTGGACCGAACGCCTCGCTCGACGACGCACCCATCGTGACCCAGTACGAGGCGACCGCCATCGAGAAGCTGGGTCTTTTGAAGATGGACTTTCTCGGTCTGCGCAACCTGGCGATTATCGAGCGGACCCTGGAGCACGTGCGCCGACTCCACGGAGTCGATATCGACATCGACCACGTGCCCCTCGACGACCCCAAGGTCTTCGAGATGTTGCGCCTGGGTAGTTCGATCGGCATCTTCCAGCTCGAGGGCGAGAAGATGCGACAACTCATGCGCCGGCTGGCCCCCACGAGTTTCGACGATATCGCGGCCCTGGTGGCGCTCTATCGACCGGGTCCGCTCTCGGAGAACGTGCACAACGACTACGCCGACCGAAAAAATCAGCGTCAGAGCGTGCGCTACGACCACCCCGATTTAGAGGGGATTCTCGGAGAGACCTACGGTCTGATGATCTATCAAGAGGACATCATGAGAGTCGCCACCAAGGTGGCCGGTTTCTCCATGACCGAGGCCGACGATCTGCGCAAGGCCTGCTCTAAGAAGATCAAGGAGATGATTCAAAAGCAGCGCCAGAAGTTCGAAGACGGGGCCGAACGAGAGGGCTACGGACGGGCACTCGGTGAGGCGATCTTCGACAAGATTGAACCTTTCGCCGACTACGCCTTTAACAAGAGTCACGCCTACGGCTACGCCTACATCGCCTACCAGAACTCCTGGTTGAAGGCGAACTACCCGGTCGAGTACATGTCGGCCCTGTTGACCTCGTTCAAAGACGACAAGGACAAGGCCGCGCTCTACCTCGCCGAGGCCCGTCAGATGGGTATCCGGGTGGGAGTCCCCGACGTCAACGAGTCGTTGGCCGACTTCGCTCCGCGCGCGAGTGGGGAGAAGGAGATCGTCTTCGGGATGGCCGCGGTGCGCAACGTCGGCGAGTCGATCGTTGAACGTATCGTCACCGAACGCACCAGCGGGGGGCCCTTCGAGTCCCTCTACGACTTCGTTCGCCGGGTCGACCCCCTCGTTCTCAATAAACGAACGATGGAGTCACTCATCAAGGCCGGGGCCTTCGACTCAATGGGGCTCGCTCGCATGGGCCTGGTTCTCAGAATCGACGAGATCATCGAGTTGACTCTGTCTCGCCGAAAGGACCTCTCTCTCGGTATTACCACCCTCTTTGCGGCCTTCGACGGAGACGGCGGCAACGACTGGGAGGGTACCGACGTGGCGATTCCCCCCGTCGAGTTCGAACCGTCACTCAAACTTAACTTCGAACGCGAGATGCTCGGGACCTTCATCTCCGACCACCCCCTCTACGCCGTCGAGCACCTGCTCGTGACCAAGACCGACGGACCGATTGTCTCGCTGCGCGAGCAGGCCGAGGACGTGGGTAACTCCCACCAGAGTTTCCGGGTCGGGGGGATTTTCTCCGAGGTGGTGCTGCGCACCAGTAAGGACGGTCAGCCCTACGCCCGGACCGTTCTCGAGGACCTCGGGGGCTCGATTGAGGTCCACTTTTCCACGAAATCCTTTGAACGGGTCTCCGGTCACCTGGCGAAGGACAACATCGTGATCGTGAAGGTCCGAGTGGACGTGCGCGACGAGGAACCCCGCTTCAGCGGCCTCGACGTGGAAGTCCTGCACGTCGAGCGCGGTGACGGGGAGCTACGCCTCGCCTTTCGCCCCCAGGACATCACTCCGACCACCATCGCCCGCTTAAAGGAGCTCCTCCAGCGCTTCCCGGGGCCCTCGCCCGTCATTTTGGAGACGGGGGAGGACGGCAAGGCGTTCCGGCTGGGGGCCGATTTTCAGGTGGCCATCGCCCAAGTGGTTCCAGAGCTGCGCACCGAGTTTGGGCGCCACGTCATCCGAGCCTGAGAGAGTCCCTCCTCATCGTCTCGTAGAATGGGGGAATGGCTCTTAGTGTCACCACCAAGGACTGCACGGCGCTCAGTGACGCAGAACTCGCCGACATGGCTGATCTGTGCGTGGAGCGCCCCCCGTACTTCGATATCGGGTTTCTCTCCAAGCAGCGCGAGGACTGGGTGCTCGTCACCCAGGCTCGCGAGGGAGACAAGCTCCGGGGGTACGCGTTTTGTACCCTCGAGCGCATCGGGGGGACCCCTTCGCTCCTCGTGGGCTTACTGTGCGTGGAGCGCAACGCCAAGTCCGACGCCGCGTTAAAGGCGCTCCTGCACGATCAGTTTCGCCGGGCCCTCCTCGCCTTTCCCGACGAGGACGTTCTTCTCGGGTCGCGACTGATGGGCCCCGACGGCCTGCGCGCCTACCAGGGACTCGAAGACGTCGTGCCCCGGGTGGGCTATCGGCCGACCGGTGAGGACCGGGCCTGGGGTCGCCGTCTCGCCAAGCGCTTCGGCGCGGAGAAGGCCATCGACGACAAGACCTTCGTCATGAGCGTGGACACCCAGCCGGTGGGTGGGGTGGACTTTATCTCCGCGAAGGGCGTGCTGGACGAGGAGTCCGCTCAGCTCTTCGTCGGCCTCGACGCCGCGGGGGGGCAACGACTGGTGGTTTTTGGTTGGGCCATGGCCGAGGCGCTCGCCTCCGGCAAACTTCCTCGCTAGCGCCGTTCTACGAGCGGGGAAGTAACCCCGTGCAACTCTTGTAGCAGTGCCCGTCGATGGGTGACGAGAGGGTCGTGAGGACGTAACTCGGGCGAAATCCGAGGGAGGTCGCCAAATCTCGTCCCGTCAGCGTGGCCCTTCGAGTCGCTTCGATGGTGCGAATGGCGTGGGTGTCCTCGCAGAGGAGCCAGATGTCGTCTCCCGCCCAACCGAAGCGGACCCAGGTGGAACCGTCCTCGAAGCGACGCATCAACTGGGGCCCGCGGTCGGCCGCGATGAGGGCGACCGAGGGCCGCTCGCCGCGAAACTCCCAGTAGGGAGCGGAGGGCCCGCGAAAGCCGAAGAGTGGTCCGTCCGACGGAGTGACGAGGGCGTCGAGCCAGTGGCGAACCCTTCGACCCCGGTAAGTCCCGAGACGTCGGGGGAGTTCGGCGAGGGTGACCGCCTCGGGTTGGGCGAGGTCGTTGCGTTCGACGTCCTCGGCGAGAGTTCCCTGCACCACGTCGAAGGCGGCGAGGTCGGTCTCGGAGTCGGCGGGCCAGGGGATTCGCCAGCGCACGATGGAGTGCGAGTGTAGATCGATCACGGTCGTCGACTCGCTCGTCGATCCGAGAACCAGTCCGAACACGGTGGTCCCCGGCGTGACGTCCACGACTGAACTGGTCGTCATCCGCTCCACCAGATGCTTAATTTCCCGGGCGGCCGGGTCTCGTCGCAACGCCACTAGGCCTCCTCGAGGGCTCGGGCAAGGTCCTCGAGAGAGTCGACCGGGGAGTGACACACCCGCTGCCGACAGACGTAGGCGCGACCCGGGAGACGACCCTCGAGAACGGGTGAGGATCCGTGACCGGTTATGAGAACTGCACTCAACATCGGCATCGATCGTACGTGACGGGCGAGTTCCCCGCGTGCGCCGGGGATCACGACCTCGAGTGCGTCGTCGACCCACGCGGCCGCTTCGAGGGAGTCGACGACGGCGCGCGGGTGGGAGATAAGGACGGGACTCACCCGCTCGAGCAGTCGACGGGCGTACTCGGAGTAGGCCGGGTCGTCTACGAGCCCCAGGCGCGCGAGGGCCCGTAACGCCACGGCGTGGGCCGAGGGAGTGGCCCCGTCGAAGACCTCCTGGGGAGCGAGAAAGAGTCCGGCGCCCGGCGCGCTGTAGCGCACGGTGTTGTCCTCCCAGTAGTCACCCAGGAGGGTCTCGGCGATCTCGCGGGCCCGCACCAGCCACCGATCGTCGCCGTCGGACTCGAGGGCGTCGAGGAGGGCGTCGAGATACCAGGCCAGGTCGGCGGCCGTCGCGAGGTGTCGACGCGCGTCGGTACGCCACCACGTTCCGTCACTCCAACACACCCGGGCGAGGTCGTCCAGCATCTCGCGGGCCCGAGATTCGTGGTCGGGGTCGCGAGAGGCGAAGAGGGCGCTCGCCCACATGGCGTTCCACTCGAGAATCACCTTCTCGTCTCGGGAAGGGGCCGGGCGCCCCTCTCGAACTTCGCGGAGACGTCGGAGGGCAACGGTGAGATCTCGCGGCTCGTCCCAGGGCTCGTGGGACTCGAGACGCGGAACACTGCGTCCTTCGAGGTCGCCGGGGGAACGTAGGCAGTACCGCGCGAGGACTCGTTGGCGGACCTCCTCGGGTTGGTCGTCGAGCGCGTCAGTCACTTCTCGAGGAGTCCAGGTCACGTGGGAACCCTCCACCCCGTCGGCGTCGGCGTCGAGGGAGGAGCAGTAGAGGTCCCCTCGACGAAGTCGTCGCTCCACGAAGTCGGCGGTACGTTCTGCGACCAAGCGCCACTCCGGGTCCGCCTCTGGATCGGCGCCCACCCGCCAGTAGAGGCGGGCGAGCAGGGCCTGGTCACTCAGCATCTTCTCGAAGTGAGGGACGTGCCACACCTGGTCAACGCTGTAGCGCGCGAAGCCGCCGTCTAGGTGATCGAACAGTCCTCGCCGAGACATCGCGCGCAAGATGCGTCGGGCGGTCTCTCGCGACTCCGGTCGTCCGTCGCGCCAGAGGGCCTCGACGTAGGAGGGGCGGGGGAACCGCGGCGCCCCCTCACCGCCGTCCTCGTCGGTGGATCTCGTGAGTTCGTCAGTGAGGTGGGTGAGGGCGGCGGGAAGATCGAGCGAGCCCGCCTCCACGGGGGAGAGGTGATCGAGGAATCGAACCTCGCGGGTCAGCGCCTCGCGCAACCGAGCGACTTGGTCGTCGACGACGTCGCGTCGTTCCCTCCAGGCGTCCCGTACCGCGCGTAGGAGCGTGGGAAATCCGACCAGGCCACCCCGGTCCCGGGGCGGGTAGTAGGTGCCGGCGACGAAGGGTTGACCGTCGGGTCGGGTGAACACGGTCATCGGCCATCCTCCGTGGCCCGACAGCAGTTGGGTCGCCGCCATATACAGCGCGTCAACGTCGGGACGTTCCTCGCGGTCCACTTTGATGGCGACGAAGTGATCATTGACGAGTTCGGCGACCCCCGGGTCCTCGAAGGACTCGTGGGCCATGACGTGACACCAGTGACACGCGGCGTAGCCGACGGAGACGAGGACGGGCACGTCACGGCGCGCCGCTTCGGCGAAGGCGTCCTCGCCCCAGGTCCACCACCGCACCGGATTCGTTCGGTGGGCGGCGAGGTAGGCCGAGAGGTCGGGGACATCACGCAGGAGTGGCACGGAGGAACTTTAGGGGCGCTCGTTCGACCTAGGGTTGAGGGACAGTCAGAGGAGGTTCAGTGTCGGGTGTGCGTTGGGGAGTAGTCGGGACGGGAAAAATTTCTCACACGTTCGCGAGGGACCTCGAGTTGCTGGAGGGACACCGGGTGCAGGCGGTGGGTTCACGCAGCGTCGAGGGGGCGCGGGCCTTCGCCGACGAGTTCGACGTCGAGCACACTCACGCCTACGGCTCCTACGAGGAACTCGTCGCTGACCCCGAGGTGGACGTCGTCTACGTCGGTACTCCCCACCCCTTCCACCACGACAACGCCCTACTCGCTCTGCGCGCCGGAAAACCCGTCCTGGTCGAAAAGGCGTTCACGATGACCGCCGCGCAAGCCCGGGACGTCGTCGAGGAGGCGCGCGCGCGAGGACTCTTCGTCATGGAGGCGATGTGGTCACGATTCTTGCCCCACATCGTCGCGCTCCGTCAACTCATCGCCGACGGGCGTCTCGGCGAGATCCGAACGGTCGAGGCCGACCACGGAAAGTGGTTCGCCGAGGATCCGACCTCGCGACTCTTCGCCCCGCAACTAGGGGGCTCGGCGATTCTGGACCTCGGGGTCTACCCCCTCTCCTTCGCGGTGATGCTCCTCGGACTCCCGGAGCGTCGCGTAGCCCTCACCGATCCCGCCTTTACGGGAGTTGACGGCCAGGCCTCGGCGGTGCTCGGTTACTCCTCCGGTGCTCACGCCATCATCACCTGTACCTCGGGAGCTCGCAGCGCGACTCGGGCCTGCGTGTCGGGGACGACCGCGCGGGTGGAGATTGACGGAGACTTCTACGCCCCCAACGGCTTCACGTTGTTCGAGCGCACCGGAGAAACGACCCGTTTTGACTTCGCCGTCGAGGGTCGTGGTCTGCACTATCAGGCCCTCGAAGTGGCTCGCTGTCTCGAGGCGGGGCTGGTGGAGAGTCCGGAGATGACTCACGAGGACACCATCGCGATCATGGAACTTATGGAGTGGTGGATGAACCCGGCGTGAGCCAGGCCCACTCCGGCTCACCTTCTAACTGAAGAGCTCGCGGTGGTTGCGCCCCTCGCACCATACAGGTACGTCGAGAGACGGCCACGGCGGCGCGAAGCGCCGACTCCACCACCTCTGACCGGCTGAGGTCGGCGCGAGTGAGGCCTTGACCGAGCCACCACACGATGAAGGAACCGACGAGGGAGTCCCCGGCGCCGACCGTGTCGACGACCGTGGTGGGCGAGACGGGGATCTCGCACCAGTCCCCCCCGACGAGGGCCCTTACGGGGCGCGGTCCATCGGTCACGACGACAACGGCCGCCCCGGCCTCTCGGAGAGACTGAGCGGCGTCGCGCGGTTCGAGACCGGGGGCGAGAAACGCGAGATCGTCGACGGAGACCTTGAGCAGGTCCACGCGCGGGCACATCCTGAAAACTCGGTCGACGAACGCGGATCGGTCGACGGTCGCACTCGGTCGACAGTTCGGGTCGACGACGACCAGAGTGTCGGCGCTCGCCCGAAGGACCGCCGACTCCGAGAGGTCGGCCATCGGGGCGACAACGAGACCCAGGGTCCCGACGTAGAGAGCGGAGACGTCTCGCAGGTCATCGACTCCGTCGACCACGAAGGCGGCGGTGTCGCTGAGGTGAAAGTGGTAGCGGGCGTCGCCGTCGCTAAGTTCGACCACGGCCATCGTCGTCGGCAGGTGAGAGGGTGCGAGGCGCGCGAGGGTCACCCCGTCACTCTGGGCGGCCTCGCGAATCCGGAGTCCGAACGCGTCGTCGGAGACGCCCGAGACGAAACTCACACGCCCCCCGAGGCGGGCGATAGTGCGAGCCACGTTGAAGGGGCCACCCCCGACGACCGCCCTCGTCGCGCCGTCTGGGGAGACGAAGAGGTCGACCAAGTTCTCCCCGATGACGGCGACGTCGTAACTCATTCCATCCCCCCAGTTCTTGAAAGACAACGATATCTCACCTAACATCCCAGAACCGGGTCGACACCAGTGGTCGCCGAGCGCGGGGAGTCGGGGTGACAGAGGAGATCAACACGGGCCGAACAGTGGGTCCGCGGGCCACGATGAAAGACGTGGCCGCCCTCGCCGGTGTCAGTCTGAAGACGGTCTCTCGGGTGGTGAACAACGAGTCCACGGTCAACGCCGAGCTCGCCACCCGAGTGCGCAGCGCCGCCGCCCAACTGCACTACCAACCCAATATCTCGGCCAGTGCGCTGCGTCGACTCGACGGGCGCTCCTCCACCATCGCGGTGTTACTCGAGGATCTGTCGAACCCGTTCTCGGCGACGATCTACCGATCGGTCGAGGAGGTGGCCATTGGTCGGGGGGTGGTGGTGATCGGGGGTAGTTTCGACGAGGACCCCGAACGAGAGCTGACTCTCACCGCGGCCATGGCTCGACACCGCGTCGATGGGTTCATAATCGCCCCGGCCTCGCGCGACCACGGCTACCTGGCGCGCGAGCAACGCGCCGGAACACCCTTCGTCTTCGTCGATCGGCCCCCCGTGAACATGGAAGCTGACTGTGTCCTCAGTGATTCGCGCGACGGAGTCACGCGGGCTACTCGCCACCTCCTACGCAGCGGGCACCGTCGAATCGGGTTTCTCGGTGATCTCACCACGATCTACACGGCCGAAGAGCGCGTCGCGGGCTTTCGCGACGCGATGCGCGAGGCCGGACTTCCCATTGACCCCCATCTCGTGCACCTGGACCTGCGTACCGCGCCCGCGGCCGAGCAGGTAGTGGGTCGCCTTCTCGACTCGGCCAATCCGCCGACCGCCATCTTCGCGGGACAGAACCTCGTCTTAATGGGGGCGCTGCGCGCCATCCGCTCTCGTCACCTCCAGGATCGAATAGCGGTGGTGGGTTTCGACGACTTAATCATGGCCGATCTCTTAGAACCGGCGATCACCGTCGTCGCCCAGAACCCCGAACGGATCGCCCACGAAGCGGCGACGCTGCTCTTTCGGCGCATCGACGGAGACACGAGTCCCACCCGTCAGATCGTCGTGACCAGCGAGTTAGTGATTCGGGGTTCGGGTGAGATTCCCGCTTCAGTGCGCGACTAGAGCGGGGTGGTTGACAGACCCACCCCCGCTCGGTATTGTCTGAGACAACGTTGTCCAGAAGGGGGCACTGGGAAGGACCCAGTGTTCGGACATAGGGGGAAGTAACTGTGAAGAAGTCACGTTCTATGCGCCTGTTCTCGGGTGCTGCTGTTGTGTCGACGCTGGCCGCGTCGGCGCTGGCTTTCGTCGGGACCGGAGCGAACCCGGCGGGTGCGGCCGGCAAGAAGTTCACGGTGGGTTTTGTGGTTGGCGCCGAAGCCGACCCCTTCTTCCAGTCGATGTACGTGGGTGCGTCGAAGGAAGCGAAGGCCCTGGGAATCAACCTGATTTGGTCCGGTGACCCGGTCGACTACTCGCCGGCCACCCAGTTGCCGATCATCCAGCAGGTCCTCGCCGAGAAGCCGAACGCTCTCGTCGTGGCGCCGACCGACACGAAGGCTCTCAACTCCGTCATGGCTCAGGCCGTGAAGCAGGGGATCCCGGTCTTTAACGTCGACTCGGGCTCGAGCGTTCAGAACAACATCACCGCCTGGGTCACCGGTAACAACATCCAAGGTGGCCAGACCGCCGCGGACGCTCTCGCCGCGGCACTCAACTACAAGAAGTCCTGCACGACGTCGCACAAGTGCACCGTGGCCGTGGGCGTGAGCTCGGTGACCACGTCTACCGACGCGGCTCGTCTGCTCGGCTTTAACCAGGAGTTGAAGAAGAAGTACCCGAACATCACGGCGCTCAACCCGGTGGTGTCCCAGTCCCAGCCTTCGGTCGCCCAGTCGGGCTTCTCGCAGGACATCGCGGCGCACAACCTGTCGGGCATCTTCGCCATCGACGGTACGGACGCTGAGGGAGCCGCGTCGGCTATCGCCGCCGCTGGTTCGGCGGGCGCCCACATCAAGGTGGTCGGTTACGACGCGTACGCGAACAACATCGCCAATATGCAGGCCGGCAAGCTGGCGGCGATTATCTCCCAGCAGCCGGTCCTCGAGGGCAAGTTGATCATTCAGTACGCCTACGACCGACTGGTGCACAAGAACACCAAGGGCATTCCGCACCTGAAGACGCTGCCGAACATCCTGCTGACGCCCCAGAACTGCGCCAAGCTCTGCTCGACGTACGCGTACGTCGCCAGCTAGTAGTAGTCACGTAACGACAGTGGAGTGACGGCCCCTGGGCGTGCTTCGGTGCGCTCGGGGGCTGTTTTCCCTTTCCCACCCCGCTGGGTCTCCCAGCTCGATGAAATGCGTAGGTAGTCGCGTGTCTTCGTCTGACGAATCCTCGGCCATGCCCCCGAACCAGGTCACCCCGGTGACCGAGGTGCCTCGGTGGCGATCCCTGCTCGCCAATCAACTCACGGTCCTGGTAGTAATCCTCGTCGTCTTGATGGTCCTGCTCGGGAACCACAACTCCCGATTCTTTACCTCGTCGGAGATGTCCTTCCTCCTGGCGGACTTCTCCGGGTTGGTTCTTGTCGCGGTCGCCGAGACCTTCGTGATTATCTCGGGAGGTATCGACCTGTCCGTGGGAAGCGTGATGGCGGTCTCGGGAGTTCTCGCGGCGCGAGCGATGCAACCCCTCATCAACTCGCATACGAACGAGGCGGTGGTGCTCATCCTCGGGACCCTCGTCGCCCTCGCCGCGGGTGCCCTCGCCGGAGCAATCAACGCGACCTTGATCGTGGGCTTTAACGTGGTGCCCTTCGTAGCCACGTTGGCGATGTGGTACGGGGGTCAGGGCCTCGCCCTGGTCTGGACTGGGGGACAGCCCTACGGTCTGAACCCCGGAGCCCAAACGTGGTCCGCCCAGACGATCCCGGGGCTGCCCTTCGTGAGTTGGCTGTCACTCATCGTGATCGCTATCACGGTGGTCCTCGGCTTGGTCCTGCGCAAGGCTCGCTACGGGCGCTACACCTTCGCGATCGGGTCCAACAATTTCGCCGCTCGAGCGGCGGGAATCGGCGTAAAGCGCTACGTCGGGTCCTTCTACATCTTGTCGGGCGCTCTCGCCGGACTAACCGGCATGTTCTTCGATATCCGGCTCGGGTCGGGCGCGCCGACCACCGGTCAGACGACGACCCTCATCGCCATCGCCGCCGTGGTCATCGGAGGAACGAGTCTCTTTGGCGGTTCGGGTACCTACATCGGGACCGTGCTCGGTGCCGCCATCTTGATCGTCGTCCAAGACGGCGCCATCTTCGTCAACGTATCGGCCAACTGGGTGCCCGTCGTGGTGGCCAGCGTGGTGGCCGTGGCCAGCATTATCCAGAGTGGACGACTTCGCCTGAGGAGGCGCTCGTGAGCGACACCCCCATTCTTGAACTACGACACGTCTCTAAGTCGTACGGTTCGGTCAAGGCGTTGACCGACGTAAGTCTGAAGGCCTACGCCGGTGAGATCATCGGACTTGTCGGAGACAACGGGGCCGGTAAGTCCTCGATGATTAAGACCATCTCGGGGGTCTACACCCCCGACGAAGGAGAGATTCTGGTGGACGGGACCCCTCGTCACTGGCGCTCACCCCACGACGCCATTGCCGCGGGCATCGAGACTCTCTATCAGGACTCCGGTCTGGCTCCGGACCTCACCATTGGCTCCAACATCTTTCTCGGACGTGAGTTGCGTCGTCGGAGTCTGCTCGGTCGCCTCGGGTTTCTCGACCAGCGCTCGATGGAGAGCCAGGCGATGCAGGAGTTGGAGAAGGTCGGAATCTCTATTGGCGCCGCTAAACGCACCGTCTCGGAACTCTCCGGCGGACAACGTCAAGCGGTCGCCATTGGACGAGCGGCGATGTGGGCGAAGCACGTCATCATTCTCGACGAACCGACGAACCACCTGGGAGCGCGTCAGTCGATAGAGGTTCTAAAGGTGATGAAGGCCGCCCGGGACCGGGGACTCTGTGTCCTCTTCATCTCCCACACCCTGCCCCACGTCCTCGAAGTGACTGACCGGATTATCGTTCTGCGCCTCGGGAGGATTGTTCGTGATGCGCCAACATCGGAGTTCACTGTCGAGAGTTTGCTCGGGACAATCACTGGTCTGAGCCAGTAGTTGCGCGGTGAAGAGCTCACCCGACGCTCCAGTTCATCTCGCGGGTGCACTCCGCAGATTCGCTCATATAAAGGGTGAAAGCGCTTGCACCTCCGTGGCTCACGTGGCGCATGATGACGGATGGATATCTCTTTGTTCATGTGGCGTTCACACTGTTCAAACTTCTGCTACTTTCACACCTGCCACCTCACGCGAGTGAGGAGGTAAACCGATGCAATTACAAACGACGTCTTCGGACGTCAGAAATGAGTTGGGGAGATGAATTCCAAGATTGTGAAGCTTCTCGCCTCGGCGACTTTGGTGGGCAGCGGTGCTGCCGCCCTAGTCCCTGGAGTGAGTGGCGCTAGTGGTGGGGTGTCGGCGAAGTCCTTCACTCCGTCGTATTCGGCGATGTTCGGGCTCCAGAAGATTGCGGCAATGGCCAAGTCGGGGATCGGTGTGATCCTGCCGGACGAAGTGTCGTCTAACCGCTACGTCGAGTTCGACGCTCCGAACATCACGCAGGCGCTGACCGACGCTGGTCTGTCGACGAGTCAGATCAACGTTCAGAACGCTCAGGGTTCTCCGGCGACCGAAATTTCGATCGCTCAGGCGGACATTGCCCAGAAGGACAAGGTCCTCATCATGGACCCGCTGGACTCGACCACGGGTAAGACCATCGAGGCCATGGCCAAGAAGGCCGGCGTTCAGGTCATCGACTACGACCGCCTCACCGTGGGTGGTTCGGCGAAGTACTACGTCAGCTTCAACAACGTGACCGTGGGTCAGTTGATTGGTCAGGGTGCACTTTCGTGCATCAGCGCCTGGCACGTCAAGAACCCGCTGCTCTACGTGATGAACGGCTCGACCACCACCGACAACAACGCGGTGCTGTTCGCGCAGGGCTACGACGCCGTGCTGAACAAGGCTGGCTACAAGGCCGGCGTGGGTGCCATGGGTAACGCCAAGACGATCAACGAGACCGGTACCGGTACGTGGACTCCGTCGCAGGCGCTCACCGACTTCCAGGGTGCTTTCTCTAAGAACGGAAAGATCAACGCAGTCGTCACTCCGAACGACGAGAACGCTGCGCCGATCATCTCGTTCCTCCAGGGACAGGGCCTCAAGCCGAAGTCCATTCCGTTCACGGGTCAAGACGCGACCCTCACCGGTTTCCAGAACATCATTTCGGGATACCAGTGCGGAACCGTCTACAAGCCGATCTGGCAGGAAGCTCAGGCCGCTGCGGCTTTGGCTCTGTACCTGCGCGCCGGCAAGACCCCGCCCGCGAGCTTGGTCAACGGCCACACCATGGACAAGGTTGCGCACCGTTCGGTCGCGTCCGTCTTGCTGAGCCCGACCTGGGTGACTGCGGCGAACATTGAGAAGACCGTGGTCGCCAACGGCGTCATTAGCCCGGTGGCGCTCTGCACGAGCTTCCGTCCGGCGGTGAAGGGCTTCAAGGCTCCCACCTACGCCCAGGACTGCAAGACCTACGGCATCAAGTAGTTTCAGCAGTAACCACGCTGTCTTGAAGTAGCGAGTAAGAGGAACCAAGGAGACCCCCCATGACAGAGACCAGCTCGAGCACGTCGGATTACCCGGCGAAGCCCCCGGTGGAAAACTCTGGTGGAGGAGGATCCTTGGTTCCTCTTCTCGCTCTTCGCGGTATTAGTAAGAATTTTGGGCCGGTCCAGGCTCTCCAGCGAGTCGACCTCGACATTCCCGCTGGACAGGTCACCGCTCTCGTCGGGGACAACGGTGCTGGTAAGTCGACTCTCATTAAGGCGATTGCCGGTATCTACGCTCCCTCGTCGGGAACGATGCTGTGGAATGGGCACGAGGTCCATCCGCACACGCCGCGCGACGCTGCGGATCTCGGGATTGCGACGGTGTACCAGGACTTAGCCCTCTGCGACAACATCGACATCGTCGGAAACATGTTCCTGGGTTTAGAGAGTACCAATACGGGTATCCTCGACGAGATTGCGATGGAACTCAAGACCGTGCAGACCTTGAAGGATTTGCAGGTCTCGACCGTCAAGTCCGTTCGCCAACTCGTGGGTTCACTCTCCGGTGGACAGCGTCAGTCCATCGCCGTGGCCCGTGCGGTCATGCGCGACGCCAAACTCGTCATCATGGACGAGCCAACGGCGGCACTCGGTGTGACCCAAACCGCAAATGTGTTGAGCCTTATCAAAACGTTGTCGAGCCGAGGAATTGCGGTTCTCGTAATCTCCCACAACTTGAACGACGTCTTTTCCGTCGCTGACCGGATTGCCGTGATGTACCTCGGCAATCTTGTCTCCAACGGTCCCATTTCGAAGTACGACCCCTCGAGCACGGTGGAACTCATCACCACTGGTGCATCTGAGCGCGTCGAACCCCACCCCCTCCACACGTTCGCGTAACTCTCTAAGGGCTCACGATGACTACTGACACGATTTCTGACGTTCCAGCGAAAGCACCGTTGTTGGACTCACTACGAAAATTGCTCCGCCAAGACTCTGGTCTCGTTCCAGTTCTCGCGGCACTAGTTCTCTTGGTGATCTACTTCGAGATTCGCAGTTCGGTCTTCCTTCAGGCTGCCAACATCGCGAACCTCTTCACGCAAGCAGCTGTTTATGTTCTCCTGGCAATGGCCGAGACGTGGCTGTTGTTGCTCGGAGAAATTGACCTCTCGCTCGGTTGGGCATCTACCGGCGCCGGGATGCTGGCGGGTATTTACACGAACGTGCAGTACGGATGGCCCTGGCCACTCGCCTTCATCCTCGGGTTGCTGGCGGCGGTACTCGTCGCCCTGGTGTCGGGATTTCTCACAGTGAAGTTCCGGGTGGCGTCCTTCATCGTTACCCTCGGTATGCAACTCGTCATCCAGGGATTAGTGATCTACGAACTGGACAAGGTCTTTCAAGGAGGCGGAGTCCCGGTGCAGGATGCGGTGCTCCGTAATCTAATTGCCGGTGATCTCACTCCGGTCTGGTCGTGGGTGTTCGTCGTGGCTGTGATTGTTGGCCTCAGTGCCATCACCGTATGGAAGGGGATTCGCCGTCGTTCGGCGGGCCTCGAGTCGGTCGCTTTCTGGAAGGTAGCCCTGAGAATCGCCGTCATCGCACTCGTGGGAGTCTTTCTTGGATTTATCTTCTCGGTTAATCGTGGATCGTTCGTCCCAGTGTCGGGGATTCCGTTTGCTGTACCGATCGTCTTCTTACTGGTGGGGTTCTACTCCTTTCTTCTCGGACGCACCAAGTTCGGGCGATACATGTACGCCATTGGTGGTAACGCGGAGGCGGCTCGTCGCGCCGGTGTCCCGGTTGATCGCTACCGGATCTACGCCTTCATGTTGGGCGGATTGACCGCGGGTATCGCCGGACTTATGTTGATTTCGCAATTGGGAGGCATCGCCTCGTCGTCGACCGACCCGTCGATTGTGTTGTACGCCGTCGCCGGAGCGGTCATCGGTGGAGTGAGTCTCTTCGGTGGTCGTGGTCGTATGGTCGGTGCGGTGTTGGGTGGCGTGATTTTGGCGGTCATCAAAAATGGACTGACCCTGATTCAGTTGTCGGGACCCGCCCAATACATCGTGACCGGAGTCGTTCTCATAGCGGCTGTCCTGGTCGACGTTCTAGGGCGTCGGTCCCAGCAGTTAGCCAAATAAACTCGATTAGTCCGACCCGAGGATCAGTGCTCGCACGCGAGTGCGGTCGACCTTGCCGTTGGCCGTGCGCGGCACCGCATCGACGTAGGTGACGCCCTTCGGCTTAGACCAGGGTCCGAGATACTCCTCGGCCCGCTCGCGAAGTGCGTCGTCGAGGGGGCGCCGAGCGACCACTACCGCTTCGATCCGTTCTCCCCACTCGGGGTCGGGGACGCCGACGACCGCACAATCGAGGACTCCGTCAACTCCCGCGAGGAGCGCTTCGAGGGCCTCGGGCCAGACCTTCTCGCCGCCAGTGTTGATCACGTAGCCCACGCGACCGAGGACGTGGAGCTGTCCGTGGGAGATCTCCGCTCCGTCGCCGGTGCGGAACCACTCGTTGCCCTCCGCGTCGGTAAGGGTCGGTAGGGCTCCGTGGCGATAACCCCGGGCGAGGGTCGGCGAGCGAACGCAGAGCTCCCCGTCGACGACGAGCAGGTCCACCTCGGGAAGGGCCCGTCGGTCGTAGACGACCCCCGACCCGGTCTCGGTCATACCCCACGTCGTGACCACGTTGGGGGGCACGACTCCGGGTGGGCGCGCTCCTCCGAGGAGCACGAGTTCGTACCGAGAGAGGTCGTAACGCGCGAGGTGCGTTCGCACGACGGCCACGTGGGTCGCGCCGCGGCCGGGGGCGTCTGGTAGTTCGTCGGGTTCTCCGAAGAGGAGTTCAGCGTCGCCCAAGAGGTGACGCATGATCACCGCGAGTCCCCCGATGTGGTTTGCCGGCAGGGTGGCGAACCACGTCGGCGTCGACTCTCTGGCGAGTTCGGCACTGGTGAGCCGGGCCGACGCCCGTAGCGAGTCCCACGTGTGCTCGACCGCCTTTGGGGCCCCCGACGAGCCGGACGTGAGCATCACGAGCGCGACCTCGCCGTCCACGGCCCTCCCGGTTTCTCTCGACACCCGTTGTGCTTCAGACTCGACGTGAGTGGCCCCCAGCCACTCCAACTCCTTCTCGCGGCGGATCGGCGAAACTCGTTGATCGAGAACGGCGAAGGCTTCTCCCCGGCTCTCACAGCGTTCGATTGCTTTCACCAGATCGAGGGAGAGTCCGTAGTCGAGGGCGACGAGGGGCTTCACCAGGCCAGCCTAGGACCCGCCCCGTGGGGCGGAACGGTAGCGTGGAGCCATGGCTGACACCGTGATCTCTGGAGCACCCCTCGACCCCGTCGAGCACTTTCGGGGCCAGGAACTCCCGGTCTGGCGAAGCGAGGGTGAGTATGAAGACATCGTCTACGAACTGGCCGAGGGAATGGCCCGTATCACCATTAATCGTCCCCACGTTCGTAACGCTTTTCGACCCCAGACTCTCTTCGAGCTCTCCGACGCCTTCGAGCGGGCCCGAGACGACATCGACGTCGGGTGCGTGATTTTGACCGGAATGGGGCCCGACGCGTTCTGTTCGGGGGGAGATCAGAAGATTCGTGGTGATGACGGTTACATGGGAGACGACGACGTGGCCCGACGGGGGGTCGGTCGCTTGAACGTCCTGGACCTCCAGGTTCAGATCCGCCGACTCCCGAAACCGGTCGTCGCCCAAGTCGCCGGCTACGCCGTCGGGGGAGGACACATCTTGCACTTAGTCTGTGACCTCTCGATCGCCGCGGACAACGCGCGGTTCGGCCAAACCGGTCCCCGGGTGGGGTCCTTTGACGCGGGTTACGGATCCTCACTACTCGCCAACACCATCGGTCTGAAGCGGGCGAAGGAGGTCTGGTTTCTGTGCCGCCAGTACGACGCGGCCCAGGCGCTCGAGTGGGGTCTCGTCAATACGGTCGTTCCCCTCGCTGACCTCGAGCGAGAGACCATCGCCTGGTGTCGCCAGATGTTGACCCTCTCGCCGTTGGCCCTGCGTTTCATCAAGACGGGCTTTCACGCCGCCGAAGACGGTCTCGCGGGAATTCAGGCCCTCGCCGGGGACGCCACGATGCTGTTCTACATGTCCGAGGAGGGCCAGGAGGGTCGTAACGCCTTCGTCGAGCACCGCGCCCCGGACTTCTCGAAGTTTCCGAAGCGCCCGTGACGCCCGGCCCCCTGCGTCGTTGGGTCCTCGCGGCCCGAGTGCGCACCCTGCCCGCAGCGGCCGTCCCCGTAGCCGTGGGGGCGACTCTGGCGGGTGGGGGAGTCAACGCGGGTCGCAGTCTGCTCTGTCTCGTGATCGCCCTCAGTCTCCAGATCGCGACGAACTACGCCAACGACTACTCCGACGGGGTGCGCGGAACGGACGCAAACCGGGTGGGGCCCTTTCGGATCACCGCTTCGGGACTGGTGGAGGCGCGGGTCGTGCGGAACGCGGCGGTCCTCTTCTTCGCGCTGGCCGCCGTGGCCGGCCTGTGGCTCGCGCTGCTCAGTTCGCTCTGGCTCATCCCCCTCGGAGCCCTCGCCCTGCTCGCGGGCTGGTTCTACACGGGGGGACCTAAGCCCTACGGCTACCTCGGCCTCGGAGAGCTCTTCGTTCTCGTCTTCTTCGGCTTCGCCGCGACGGTGGGGACCGCCTACGTTCAACACAACCACATTCCCCACGGAGCGTGGTGGTGGGGCCTCGCCACGGGGGCGATGGCCTGCGCCCTGCTCGAAGCGAACAATTTGCGCGATATCGCCGGAGACCGCGAGGCGGGAAAGTTAACCCTCGCCGCCCGGATGGGACGTCGCGGAGGTGGATGGCTCTACGTTCTCTGGGTCGCCGCCACGGCTCTCGGGGCCGCCTACGGCGGTGCGCCCCTGATCGGGGCGGTGGCGGTCGTCGCCTATATTCCGGCGTTGCAGATCGCTCTTTCGAAACGAGAGGGGCGAGACCTTCTTCCCCTGCTCCAGGCCTCGGCGAGGGCCCAACTCATCGTCGGGGCGGCGGGAACTCTGTTTCTCGCCGTTACTCGCTGAGGAACTGACTCACCAGTTCGACGCTCTCGGCGGGCTGTTCGAGGTGGAGGGCGTGGCCCGCGCCCTCGATGATTTCCACTCGTCCCTCGAGGACTCCCGCGCTGATGGCCCGGGCCTCGGCGAGAAACTTCTCGTCTCGTCGCCCCGCGAGAGTGAGCACGGGCATCGTGAGTTCTCCGAGGCGCGGACCGAGAAACTCCTGAGTACCGGTCCCGGCGAGGCGAAGAGAGGCGGCCAGACCCTCGGCATTTCTCGAGCGGCGTTCTCGGTCGAGTTCGGCCGCCCCGGCAAAGAGGGGCTGAGCCAGCCATTCGTCGAGAAAGATCTCAGTGCCCACGGCCTCAATATGGTCGGCGAGTGCTTCGTCACGGGACACTCGAGCGGCCCGCTCGAGGGGGTCGGCGAGACCCCGGGTGGCGCTCACCAGTACCAAGCGGCGAATTCGGTGGGGAACGTCGAGGGCCAGGTGAAGAGCGACCCGTCCCCCAAAGGAGTAGCCCGCTAGAGAGAACTGCTCCTCCTCGACCGCTTCGGCGATGAGCCGAGCCGTCGTGACGAGGTCGGCACGGACGCCGGCGGCCTCGCCGTGACCGGGCAGGTCGAGGGTGAGGACCCTATTACAGTGGCTAAGCGACGCGAGGAACTCCGGGGCGCTGTAGCGAGTCTGGGTGAAGCCGTGGAGCCAGACCACCGGCTCGCCGGTGCCCTGAGAGGTCACACGAAGGAGTGTCATTGACGTCGAGCGTACTGAGTCCCTCCGAGGTTCAGGCAACCTACTGCGCCACGTTGGTGGACGAGTGGATCGTCCTCGGGCTCCGTGACGCCGTCGTCTGTCCGGGGTCGCGCTCGACCCCCCTCGCGCTCGCGCTCGGAGCTCGTTCGGAGATCCGCCTTCACGTTCGTCTGGACGAGCGCAGCGCCGCCTTCTACGCCCTCGGGGTCGCTCTCGCTAGTTCTCGCCCCGTTCTCGTTCTCGTCACGAGCGGCACCGCGGCCGCCGAGGTCCACGCGGCCGTGTGCGAAGCCGATTTGAGCGCGGTCCCCCTTATCGTCGTGAGCGCCGATCGACCTCCCGAACTACACGGGGTGGGTGCCCCCCAGACCATCGACCAGTCCGGCCTCTACGGACCGGCGGTGCGAGACTTCGCCGAGCCGGGCGTCGCTCGGCTCGAGGCGGGACCTTCGTGGCGTCCCTTAGCCCGACGTCTGTGGCGTCGCGCACGGGGTGAGGGATCTCTCGCCGGCCCGGTCCACCTGAACGCCGCCTTCGTCGAACCCCTCGTGGCGAGCCCCGGAACCCTCCCCGCCCGGGGGGTGTCCGAGGTCGTGGCGAGTGAGCCGGGCAAGGAGTTCAGTTTCGGGGTCGGTGCGCCCGGCAAGATCTTGAACACGTGGTCGTACGTCCTCGAGCCGAGCGGGACCGGCACGGACG
>JABEUS010000119.1 GCA_013044285.1 Acidimicrobiaceae bacterium | reverse complement strand
GGCGTTCATTGCGGTAATCGAGGTAATAGTCATGCTCCCAATCTACCCGGACCCTCCCCTGATTCTGGCCCCCCACTAGGCTGGTCTTCGTCGCGGGCGTGGCGAAATGGCAGACGCGCTGGTTTTAGGTACCAGTTCCTCGGAGTGTGGGTTCGACTCCCACCGCCCGCACGACGTCACGGTGTGCTAAGGTGATGACTTCCGTGTGCCGCAAAGTGCGGCGGAGCTGACTTGGGTTGTGGATCGAGTTGGGCTCATCTCGATCTAGGAGCACTCATGTCCCCCACCTTCGCCGAACTCGGCGTGCCCACCCACCTGGCTGATCGCCTGTCGAAGCTCGGCATCACCGACGCGTTCGATATTCAAGCCGCCGCTATTCCCGACGCGCTCGCCGGACGCGACGTCGTCGGTCAGGCCCGTACCGGATCGGGTAAGACCCTGGCCTTCGGTCTGCCCCTCCTCGCTCGACTCACCCGCGCTCGCGCCGGTCAGCCCACGGCCCTCGTGATCACCCCCACCCGGGAGTTGGCCGCTCAGGTTCGTAAGGAGATCGCCGGCATCAGTGACGACGAGGGTAAGCGCATCCTCTCCGTCTACGGCGGCACCTCCTACCAGGTCGCCCGCACCGCCTTTCGCCGGGGCGTCGACGTCGTCGTCGCCTGCCCGGGGCGTCTCGAAGACCTCATCGAGCAGGGCACCGTCTCTCTCTCGTCCGTGACCACGGTCGTCGTCGACGAGGCCGACCGCATGGCCGACATGGGCTTCTTGCCCGCCGTGCGTCGACTCGTCGCCCAGACCTCGCCCGAGCGTCACGTGATGCTCTTCTCGGCGACCCTCGGGCCCGACGTGCGCACCCTCATCTCCGAGTTCACCCGCGACGCCATCATCCACGACGTCGTCGGTGAGCAAGAGCCCAGTGACATCGATCACTTCTTCTGGCGCGTCGACCGCGACGATCGTCTCCAGCACCTGCTCGAGATCGCTGATCGTCACGAGCGCGCCATCGTCTTTACCCGCACCAAGCACGCCGCGGACCGACTGGCTCGCCAGTTGGACGAGCGCGGCGTGAGCGCGGTCGCCCTGCACGGTGACCGCAGCCAGGCCCAGCGTGACCGGGCCCTTCGCTCGGTGCGCGAGGGTCGCACCCGCATCCTCGTCGCCACCGACGTGGCGGCCCGTGGTATTCACATCGACGACCTGCCGGCCGTCGTGCACTTCGACCTGCCCCAGGCGAGTGCGGACTACGTGCACCGTTCCGGGCGCACCGGACGCGCCGGGGCCTCGGGTGTCGTCATCTCCCTCGTCACCAGTGACCGCATGGGTCTCTTGAAGCAGATTCAGCGCGAACTGCACTTCGAGCCGGGAGCCGAACTCCCCGATCTCGCCGTTGCTCGTCGCCCGGCCGAGAACGCCGAGACCTCCCGTCCCCGTGACGACTTCGCCGCGGCCGCCCAGGGTGCCCCCGCTCCCCGCGAGAGTCGCCACCAGCGCCCCTTCGCCGATCGCCCGTCGGAGCGTCCGGCCCGACGCGAGAGCTCCGAGCGTCGCTTCGAGTCACGCACCGAGCGGACCCGGGAGTTCACCCGGGAGGACCGTCCGAACGCGCGCCGCGAGCGCCCCGGATCTCGCGACGAGGGTCGCACCCCGTTTCGCCCCGAGCGCTCCGAGAACCGATTCGCCGACCGTTCGGCGGAGCGTCCGGCCCGTTTCGAGCGCAACGAGAACTTCCGCAGTGAACGTCCGGCCCGCAACGAGAACATCCGTAGCGAGCGCCCCGACCGCAACGAGCGCACCGAGTCTCGGGACTCCTCACGTCGCTCGACGACCGCCACGGTGAGCTTCTTTAACGAGAACAAGGGCTTCGGCTTCGCGAGTGACGCCAAGGGCGACGACCTCTTCATCCACTTCTCCAACATCTCCGGCGACGGATTCAAGACTCTGAAGGCCGGTCAGCTGATCTCCTTCCAGGAGTTCGTGGGTCCGAAGGGCCGTGAGGCGCGCGACGTGCGCGTGTTGGAGCGCCGTGAGGGATCCTTTCGTCGGGGCTAGGCTCGACGTTCCCTCGTCTTCGAAAGGCCACCCATGAGTGACAAGCCCCTCGTCGAACCCCACCTCGGGGACCCACCCAGCGACCTGCTCGTCGAGGACATCGTCCTCGGCGAGGGCGATGTGGCGAGCGTCGGCCAGACGGCCGTCGTGCACTACGTGGGGGTCTCGGCCGCGACCGGCGCGGAGTTCGACGCCTCCTGGAACCGGGGCGAGCCGTTCTCTTTTCCCCTCGGTCAGGGCTACGTCATCGCCGGGTGGGACCAGGGGGTGCAGGGCATGAGAATCGGTGGACAACGCCGACTCGTGATCCCGCCCCACTTGGCCTACGGGGACCGGGGAGCCGGCGGAGTCATCCGTCCCGGCGAGACGTTGATCTTCGTCGTCGACCTGCTCGAACTGCGCTAAACGCCCGGGGGGCCCATCGCGAGAATGCGTTGGTAGTCCCCGTAGCGTTCGCAGCAGATTTCGTTCAGCAGCACCAGGCGGTCGTTGGGGTTCTCGAGAGAGAGCACCTTGAACTGGTCGAACGTCGCCATTGGCGTCATGGCGCAGAGTTGCCAGGCCCGCTCCCAGGGGTCTTCGGCCATCTCGACGCGCACCGGGGCGACCTCGTCGGGGGTGACCTCACTCTGGAGTGTGCGTAAGGCTCGCACCGAAGTCTCGGCGAGGCCCAAAAGGTCGGGGTTGATCATGACGTCCTCGCAGCAGCGCTCCGAGATCTCGGCCCGCGGGTAGGGATCGTCGGGCAGCCAGCCGTCGACGCGGATGCACTTCACGCCCTCGACGGCGAGGAACGCTTTTCCGTCAGGGAACCGCTGGACCCCGCGTACCCTCATCCAGGTTCCGACGCTCGTTCGCTCGTCTCCCCCACCGACCTCACTGCCGCGGGTGATCAGACAGGTGCCGAACTCCTGGGTGAGATCGATGTCGTCGAGGAGGGTCCGGTAGCGGGGCTCGAACACAATGAGTCCAATCATTTGATGGGGGAAAACCACCATCGAGAGAGGAAACATCGGTACGTTAAGGCCCACCTCATCAGCCTAAAGGTCACCCGCAAATCTCTCGCGCACCACCTCGAGAAAGGCGCTGAGCGCCCGGGCCCGGTGAGAGACCTGATTCTTCTCTTCGAGGGAGTACTCGGCGAGGCTGCGGGTTTCACCGAGGGGTCGAAAGAGGGGATCGTAGCCGAAGGAACGTCCCGGAGTGGGGGCCTGGAGGATCTCCCCCTCAAAGACTCCGCGCGCGAGAGTCTCCTCCCCCTCGGGAGTCACGAGGGCGATCACCGTTTGAAAGCGGGCTCGCCGGTCGGTGACTCCGCTCAGTTCTGCGAGAAGGAGCTGGTTGTTCTCCTCGTCGGTCGCCTTCGGGCCAGCGAAGCGGGCGCTGTGCACGCCCGGACGTCCTCCGAGGGCGTCGACGAAGAGTCCGGTGTCGTCGGCGATTGCGGGCGCCTGAGCGGCGCGCGCGATGGCGTGGGCCTTGAGGAGAGCGTTGCCCTCGAGAGTGTCCGACGTCTCGTCGACCTCGTCTACGTGCTCGGGGCGCGGGAGGACCTCGAAGCCCTCCGCGCTCAGCATGGCCGTGAGTTCGATGCTCTTGTGGGGGTTAGCCGTCGCCAACACGAGGCGCCTCATCGAGGACTCGGCGGGGTCTCGAGGAGGGTGCGTTGTGTGGCGTGGATCCGAGTAATCGCCGACTCGGCGAAGCTCAACATCCCGTCGAGCTCCTCGCGAGAAAAAGACTGGCGCTCGGCGGTGCCCTGAATCTCCACGAAGTGTCCGGCCCCGGTCATCACGACGTTCATATCGGTCTCGGCCCGCGAGTCCTCCTCGTAGGGCAGATCGACGAGAATCTCCCCGTCCACCACTCCTACCGACACGGCGGCCACGAGATCGGTGACCGGGTGAGCAGCGAGGGTGCCGCGCTGAACCAGTCGGGTCAACGCGTCGTGCAGGGCGACGAATCCCCCGCTCACCGCGGCCGTGCGCGTTCCGCCGTCGGCCTGCAAGACGTCACAGTCGACCGTCACGAGAACGTCGGGCATCGCCTCGAGGTTGACGACGGCGCGCAGGGATCGGGCGATGAGTCGTTGAATCTCGAGAGTCCGGCCACTCTGGCGACCCTTAGCGGCCTCCCGGGAGGCCCGCTCGGGGGTCGAGCCGGGAAGAAGGGAGTACTCGGCACTCACCCACCCGCGGCCCGAGCCGCGCATCCAGCGCGGTACTTCGAAGTCCACTGAGGCGGTGCAGAGGACCCGAGTACGACCGGACGAGACGAGCACCGACCCGAGCGCCATCTCGGTGAAGTCTCGTTCCAGGGTGAACGCACGGGGGGTCTCGGGGGATCGTCCGTCGAGACGGGTCATAGGGGGCTCCTTCTAGTCCCGTCCACCGTAGTAGAGACCGCTCAGAAGTAGATGATCTTCGTGGCGCGTTCGACGACCTGGTCGATGTCGTCGCTCCAAGCACCCGTCGAGAGGTACTTCCAGCCGTCGTCACAGACGATGGTGAGAATCGTCGCCGTCTCGTCGTCGGGGACGAGGGCGGCGCACTTCACCGCACCGGCCATGATCGCTCCCGAGGAGATCCCGGTAAAGAGGCCCACCTCAGTCAGTCGCCTCGTCCACTCGATCGACTCGCGGGGACGCACCACGACCTTGCGATCGAGCAGGTCCGGTCCATCGTTATCGGTGAAGATCGGTGGAATGTAGCCGTCGTCGAGGTTGCGCAGTCCGTCGACCATCTCCCCACTCGGGGGTTCGATGGCCCAGATCTGCACCCCGGGCTTATTCTCCTTCAAGTACCGTCCGACCCCCATGAGGGTGCCCGAGGTACCGAGGCCGGCGACGAAGTGGGTGATCTCTGGAACATCCTTCAAGATCTCCGGCCCGGTCGTCGTGTAGTGGGCGAGCGGGTTGTCGGGGTTGGCGTACTGGTAGAGAAAGACCCATTCGGGGTGCTCGGCGGCGAGACCCTGAGCCATCCGCACCGCCCCGTTCGAGCCCTCCGAACCGGGTGAGTCGATAATCTCGGCCCCCCAGGCGAGGAGGAGTTGGCGCCGTTCGGAGGAGACGTTGGTCGGAAGTACCACCTTCAGGTGATATCCGCGCAGACGACACACCATCGCCAGAGCAATACCGGTGTTCCCGGAGGAGGGTTCGATCAGAATCTGGTCGGGCTTTCCGGGAATGAGTCGTCCGTCGCGCTCGGCGCCGCGAATGAGCGAGAGGGCCACGCGATCCTTCACCGAACCGGCCGGGTTACGTCCCTCGAGTTTCGCGAGAATCGTGACGTTGGGCTTCGGCGAAAGAGCCGAGACGTCGACGACCGGAGTGTTCCCGACCATCTCGAGAACGGACTGGTAGCGGGCCACTAGTCGGCGCCTCCGGCGACGGCGGGCAGAAGAGTGATCTCGTCGTGGTCCTTCACCGGGGCGTCCACTCCGCCGATGTAGCGCACGTCGTCGTCGTTCACGTAGACGTTGAGGAAACGGTGCAGAGTGCCGTCGTCGGCGAGGAGTTGGCCGGACAGACTCGGGTGAAGCGCGGTGACGTTCTGTAGGACTTCACCAATCGTCCCCCCCTCGACTTCGAGAGTGGCTTGTCCTCCGACGGCGGGACGAAGAACGGTCGGAATTCGCAACGTTGCGGACATGGGGGCCTGCCTTTTCGGAGAGGAACTTAAATCCTGACTTACCTACTCAACTTTAACGGGGCGCCGGCTCCTCCGTGACCCCATCGACGAGGACCGGCTCCTCGCTGATCTCCCCCTCGACGATGCGGTAACTGCGCACTTCGGGCTCGACGGGAAGAAAGGTGGTGAGCACGTAGTGCCAACTCGGATCGGGGGCCTGGGCGATGTCGGTGGGGCTGGGGTAGGCCGGAGAGTGAGTGTGGGAGTGAAAGACCCCGATGACCTCGATCCCCTCGTCGTCGGCGCGCCGGTAGGCGCGCAGCAAGACCTTCGAATCGATTTCGTAGACCCGGGCCGAATCGGCCACGTTAGGACTCGCCACGACCTCGCGGACCACTCCGTCGGGCGTCCCGAGAAGGAGTCCGCACCCCTCGTTCGGGAGGGCCCGAATACAGGTGGCGATGAGGGAGTCTCGTTGATCCTGGGTCATGGTGAGCACGTCGTCACGTTATCGAGGTCTCCTCCGTCGCGCTCACTACGCTGGTCGGGTGGCCAGGGCGAAGCAGATGCAGGCGCGCCGAGCGGCCGAGAAGGCTCAGGCGAGTGGGGACCGGGTGGTCGCCTCCAATCGACGCGCCCGTCACGACTACGAGATCTTGGACACCCTGGAGTGCGGCATCGTGCTCACCGGCTCGGAGGTGAAGTCGTTGCGCGAGGGCCGCGCCCAAATCGCCGAGGCCTACGCCCGTATCGACGACGGAGAGCTCTGGCTCTTCCAGGCCCACGTCCCCCCCTGGGCCTTCGCCCACGGCGTGGGGGCCCACGACCCGGACCGTAAACGCAAACTCCTCTTGCACCGCCACGAGTTAGAGCACTGGCGGCACCGGGCGGCCACCCAGCAACTCACCCTCGTCCCCCTCTCGTTGTACTTTCGTGACGGACGAGCCAAAGTCGAGTTGGGGCTCGCCAAGGGGCGTCGCCTCCACGACCGGCGCGAGGCCATCAAGGCCCGCGACGCGGCGCGCGACATCGCTCGCACGGCGCGCAGCCGGGAGAAGTACGGCTGAGCCGAAGCCGGCGTCGCAGGAGACCAGTAGGCTGTCTCCACGTTCAGAGCGAACGTTGTACCAGGGGGTGATTGGTTTCGACATTGGCCGTTGAAGTGGGAGAAGCGAGCCGTGGTCTCCGGAGCCACGTAAAAGAGCCGGAAACACAAAAATAAACGCCAAGCCTCAGCTTGTGCTTGCTGCTTAGTCAGCAACGGTCCTCCGTGCCCAGCCCTACGGTGCGGTCGGGAACGTCATTCAGTAGGGCTCACCACCGCGACCTCTAACGGCGCGAGCGGGACACTTTAGTTAGATACGGGTCTCCATCGGCGTGAGCGGCGGAAGAGACCTCGACAACCTCCCGCTCACTGCGCTCGGAGAAGGACCAGGGAGATGCCGATGGACCGGGGTTCGATTCCCCGCACCTCCACCATATGAGACCCCATGCGAAACGGGGTCCACTCGCCGGTTGGACCAGTAGGGACAAGGTCTGACTGTGCTCGGCATTTCGTCGACGCGGCGCGTGATGTCTGTCCGTGATTCGAAATAGAGCGCGAGCCTTCACGTTCTCGACGAACGCGACCTCCCGGCAAGGCGGAACTAGGCCCTTCGCAGTCCACTGTGGGAACCCGGAGTGTGACCTGCGCGTGTCGTCCGGGACTCAAGACGATTGAATCGGCGAGAGCACCGACCAAGCGTCACTTGGCGTGCCAGGACTGTGGCGCCAGCAGAGCCTCTTCGATCTTCGCTGTCGCCGCGGCTATATCGATCAAATCAGTCTGCCTCGGCACCATTTCACTGCGTTGGCGTTGGCGTTGGAGGCGTAACAACTCGTCGCCCTGAGTGTCGAACAGCTCCTGCAACTTGTCCAGTCGACCCCTCAGTTCGCGTACCTCCAGCTCCCCAGTCTCGAAGGCCGCGTAGTAGCGGTCAATAGCCGCCGCGGAATGAGCGATTGCGGCTTCGGCCGCGGCAATCTGTTCATCCAGGACGGCGATTTGGTCAGGGGCCTTCTCGACTGCCAAGGCGACCGCGCCGGAAAAGAGGTCAGAGTCGTGGCACGCGTTGAGCAACTGCTCGACCACCACATTGGTGCGTGACGGCAATCCAGTGGCCACCTTGGCCGAGCTCCGCGCGAAGTAGGGAGATGGAATCACGACCCGAGCGAGGTTAGCGATAACCGATTCCGGCTGGTCATGACCAATTCCGGACGCGGCTGGGCTGGCCGATTGGCGCCCAGTCTTCAAGAGGAGACGGACCCAACGGCGTCGTGTCGGGGTCTGGCGCGAGCCCGCGATCTGCAATCTTCCTCGCTGCTTGGCAGGCGGACTCGGAGAGGTTGTCTCCGTGCCAGAGAGCTCCACCGCACCGACGCTGCACCTCGAGGTAGAGAGCGGTGCCAACACCTGTCCCGCGAAAGCTCTCCACGACCTCCCGGTAGTTAACGACCCAGTCGCCTTCCTTCAGCGGGTGGGGAAGAATCTTGACATAGCCAACCAACGAGCCGATCGACGTATACGCAGCGACGCAGACACCGGAGCCAACCATCGGGTGCTCAACGATCGTGAGATCGGCCAGAGGATCGACTTCTGCCATGGTGTCAAGGACCGTCTGTAGATCGCACCATCTGGCCGGTCACCGGAAGTGGCGCGAAGCTACCCGCCCGGCTGCCTCTGGGCAACTGCGGCCTCCTTGCGCTCGGAGCGAGTGCACCCACGGTTGCTATAATGGTTGTCGTTTCAGTTTCACTACGAGGAGGGTCAGTAGCAGTATGAGTAGCACTCCTTACCCCAATGCGCCGGCCGCGCTGGTCGCGTTCGAAATACGCTTCCCGCAGGCTGATGGAGACCGTCGCCAGATTCAAGCGATTGCGTCCTCCTTGCACGACACCTTGCCCATCGCAAAGATTGAGCATATCCAGCAGTTCCAGTTTCCCGTAGGTCCCAATCCAGAGGCCACGTCAATCGAGGTCACACGCTTTCAGACCCGTGACCGTACGTCGAGCGCAAGCGTCTGGCCGGACCGAGTAGTAGTTGAGACGACTAAATACCCTGGATACAACTCGTTCCGTAAGTTAATCGAAGAAGTTGTGTCAGTCGTCGCTTCCTCAGTGGCTCCCTCCGGTATTGAACGTGTTGGCCTCCGATTTGTCGATGAAGTCCGCCCCCCTGTGGAGCCGACGGGCCTTGAATGGCGACGTTGGGTTGCGCCGGAATTGATAGGACCCGCATCTCTTAATTTCCAGGGGGGAGCACCCGAAGCCTGGCAGGGCGCAGTGCAGTTCAGCGTCGCCAACGGCGTCGGAGTGGTGTTGCGTTACGGGCCGAGGGATGGATATGCCGTCAACCCTGAGGGAGCGCTGCGTCGTGCAACTACGGCTCCGTACACATCATGCTTCGTATTTGACTCGGATAGTTTCTGGGTTGCAACTGATTCGATACCAGAGTTCGATCCGGTCGCGATTATGAATCTTTGCGATGAGTTGCATCGTCCGCTCAAGGAAGTTTTTGAACAACTGGTGACGGATGAATTGCGGATCTACATGGCTGGGGAGGCAAAATGACAAAGGTTGATTACATTAGAGACGACCGGGGCGGGTGGGCAGCGGTGCCCGTAGATGACAGTACGGGCGCGACTGAGGTTCTTCAGGCGCCGCAGTTACCCTCGACAACAACCTCGTACCGAGAATTAAGCGATCACGCTGGGTTACTGCGAAACGTCGTTCGAAGCATCGCGGGAGATGTCGCAAGTCTGCATCGGAATCTCGGTCACAGAGGACTTGACGAACGTGCCCAGGAGTTCAAGGGATTGACGACAAGAGAGCTACTCGACGAACTCAACAGATTGGGCTTCACCTGGAGAGATGTGGCGCGAATGGCGAAGGTCTCCGTCCCGGCTGTCCAGAAGTGGCGAAAGGGTGAGTCGGCATCGGGTGAGAATCACAAGCGCCTCATGGTACTAAAGGCCTTGATGACAATGCTCGAGGAAGAACACCTGGTAGCGGACGTCGCAACATGGGCCGATGGGCCGATGGCGACCGGCGCGCCAATAACCCCACTCGACCTCATTGCGGGGGGTAGAGAAGACCTCGCTGTCGAACTAGCAGCCAGGCAGTCTTCGCCAGAAGACGTGCTTGACGAGTTCGAGTCGGAGTGGCGGGATCGCTATCGCAGTGATTACAGAGTGGAACGCTCATCCGACGGTCTCTTATCCATCGTCGTCGCCACTGATTCGGCGACGACGCAGATCTGACAGAAGCGCGGTAGTTCAATGGGGGCAAAGCTCGACACACCACCAGGAGCTGCCTCCGGTTGGGCACGGACAATCTGGAGGTATCGGACTGATGAGATCGTCAAGCATCGCCCAGTCACTGCGGGTGACGTCTTCAAAACGACTGTTAACGTTCCCACCAAGCAAGGGCCCGACGCCGAACGAGTGTTCATCGTGTTGCAGCACCCATGCTCAATACGCATTGACGGAGTCAATGTTCGCGACGGAGTCCTCGCTGCTGTAGTCAAACGTGATGGGGCTCTGTCGGAATGGCCCGCCGACCGTATCTACAACAAGATGCCGCTGCCAGAGCTCATTCCAGATTCTGCGGCGAAGTCGGCGGGGGCACCTTCCGAGAGCGGACCCGTTGCAGTTAAGTGCTGGTGGGCCGACTTTGACTCACTCGTGATCGTCAGCGCAGAACAGTTAGATCCTGAAAACAGAATCGCCGTAATGGATCTCGATGGTATTGCACTTTTGCTTCAGCGATTCGCCCACCTCCTGACACGCGCGGCCGTTGCCAAACATATCTTCGTTGAGTCTGTAGCCGGCGCGGACGCAGAAGTCGAAGTGTTAGAGGATTGGATCGGCCGCGCTATTGACGCAGGAGCAAAGGGAACCGACGCCGCTCACGATTGTATGAGATGGTTGCGCGAAGATGAAGGTGGTGGAATGCGACAGGCCCAGCTGGAAGACCCAGCCACACGGAAAAGAATCGTGCGAGAAGCTGCGTTGGAAGCGGAGCACCGATACAACGGCGCGGGCTAGTCTTCGGGGCCCAAGTTGGGGTCCCCGCACCGCCAGAATCTCGTCGCGCATCTAGACCTCACATTCTACGGTAGCGACCAACTCTGACCCGCTCGAGCTCCGCTGCCACTGCGGTCGCCTCGGTACATCCGGTCGCTCGCGAGCCGTACCGGGGCGCCGTAGGGTCCTCGTCTCGATCCGAAACGGTGCCAGGCGCACCAACCACGGTTTCGCCTGGGGTATCGGCGCCTCCACGCATGAGACCGTAAGCGAACTATGACCACGATCCCTTGGTGAGTTACCGTGGCACCACGGACTTGACTTACGTCGTCGTCGAGCCTCGCTGCCGAGTGTCTCGATATAGCGAAGAAGGGACCTCACGGAGTCCGGAACGTCTCCATGCAACCTGATGCGTGCTAGGAGATCGGCGAGTCGAGCCGGCGGCGTGTTGACGACCGAGAGCTCCACCGTGATCTTCTCGACAGAGGTGGCAAACACGACGAGCGTCAAAGAGTCCGGTAGCGCCGCTGATGGCGAGAGGATCTCGTCGAGTCCATGCTCGCGAGCGAGCGCGGCAACTCGCTGGCACTGCTCTAAGTCGTCACCTGTCAGGTCGTCAAGCGTGATACCAATCGTCTGTCTGCCGACCTCTTCGGTGAGATCGAGCACCATCATCGAGTCGACGCGAACGCGACCCACACGGCGACGCACCCCTTCACGGATTAACGCCATCTGCGCATTCCGGCGAGTTCGGACAGTCGTTCCGGAGTTCTCGGACACCGTGTGGTGCGGTCGGAGGTCGCGAAGCGACCGACGTCTGTGTGAGTCGTT
>JABEUS010000118.1 GCA_013044285.1 Acidimicrobiaceae bacterium | reverse complement strand
CTTCACCGACCAGACCGCCGGTAAGACTCTGACCACGGGATTCTTCTCCCAGGGGGCGGACCTCGTCTTCCCGGTCGCGGGCTCGGTGGGCCTCGGTTCTGTCGCAGCCGCCAAGCAGGCCGGCGCGGGTCACTACGTGACCTGGGTGGACTCCAACGGCTGTGTCTCCGACCCGACCGACTGCAAGTACTACAACGCGACGGTCGCCAAGGGCGTCACGGCGTCGGTCAAGGCGGCGATTCTCGCCGGAGCGAGTGGCACCTTCAAGGGTGGCACCTACTTCGGCACGCTGAAGAACGGTGGCACGGCACTCGAGATCAACTCCGCCAAGCTGACCCCGGCTCTGAAGAAGATGCTGGCGACGCTCACCGCGGGAATTGAATCGGGGAAGATCTCGGTGAACCCGAACGTCTACCCGGCGACCCCCGCCTGATTCACCCCCCTCCGAAGAGGAGCCCCTGGTCCCAAGACACGAACCCGGGCCGCGAATGCGGCCCGGGTTCGTCGTCTGACTACGATGGACCTTCGTGCGAGTCGAACTCCGGGAAATTACGAAGAGATTCGGATCCTTCACTGCGAACGATTCGATCAGCCTCACGGTCGAACCCGGTCAGATTCACTGCCTCCTCGGTGAGAACGGGGCGGGCAAATCGACGTTAATGAACGTCGTCTTCGGTCTCTTGCACCCCGATCACGGTGAGATTCTCCTCGACGGGGAACCGGTGCGTTTCGCTAACTCCGGTGAGGCCGTCCGTCGCGGAATCGGCATGGTCCACCAGCACTTCATGTTGGTGCCAGTGTTTAGTGTCGCCGAGAACGTCGTCCTCGGATTCGAACCCACCAAGTCTCTCAACCGATTGGATCACGACAAGGCCCGCCGAGAGATTCGCGAATTGTCGGAGCGCTACGGACTCGACGTCGATCCCGACGCCGTGGTCGAGACACTTCCTGTAGGTATTCAACAGCGAGTCGAAATCTTAAAGGCCCTCAGCCACGACGCGCGGCTCCTCATTCTGGACGAGCCCACGGCGGTGCTGACTCCTCAAGAGATCGATGCCCTCATGGGCATCATGCGCTCACTCGCGGCCGCGGGCACCTCCATTCTCTTCATCACCCACAAGCTCAAAGAGGTACGGGCTGTCGCGGACGTGATTACCGTAATTCGCCAGGGACGCGTCATCGACTCGGTCTCGCCGGAAACCTCCGAACCCGACCTCGCCGCCCTCATGGTGGGTCGGAGCGTCTCTCTGACCGTAGCGAAAGACGCGGTCGAGGTGGGTGGGTCCTCCCTCGAGCTGCGAGATGTTGTCGTGCGCGACGATCGAGGTCTCGTCGCGGTGGACCACGTCAGTCTGAGCGTCCGAGAAGGTGAGATTGTGGCCCTGGCCGGAGTCCAGGGTAACGGCCAGACCGAACTCGCCGAGGCTATCGCCGGAATGCGTCACGTCGAGAGTGGCCAGATTGTGCTCGGTGGGCGAGACATCACCAACCGGAGCCCCCGGGAGATACTCGACGAGGGGCTCGGTCACGTGCCCGAGGATCGCCACCGCGACGGACTGGTGTTGTCGATGTCGATATCGGACAACCTCGTCCTCAATACTCCCCGTCGCGCCCCCTTTGCGCGACGGGGAACTCGCCAGCTCTCGGCGGTCGCCGACAACGCGCGAGACCTCGTCCAACGTTTCGATATTCGCACCACGGGGATCGACGCCAGTGCCAGCTCTCTGTCCGGGGGTAACCAGCAGAAGGTCATCGTGGCCCGGGAACTCTCTCGTCCCCTCGTCGCCTTCATGGCCTCCCAGCCCACCCGCGGGCTGGACGTCGGTTCTATCGAGTACGTACACCGCCAAATCGTGGCGGAACGAAACGCTGGTCGAGGTGTCCTCATCATCTCCTCCGAGCTAGACGAAGTCCTGGCCCTCGGAGACCGAATCGCCGTGATGTACGCGGGTCGAATTACCGGAGTCGTGGACTCCTCCACGAGTCGCGAAGATATTGGTCTGTTGATGGCGGGAGCTGGCCGTGAGCACTGAGTCGATCACTACGGCACCCCGAGCGTCCTGGTGGCGTCGCCTCTACACCCAGTCACCCACCCTGCTCGCTGGTCTCGCCATCGCGCTCGGCATCGTCGTGGGTGCCTTCGTCATTATCTTTACTTCTCCGGTGGTTCTTCGCTCTTGGCGGCACATCTTCTCCAGCGGAGGGGCGATCTTGAGTGCCCTCAAGATCACGGTCGACAACGTTGGAGCAGCCTACCGAGCGATGTTTACGGGATCGGTCATCAGTCCCACGCTGCTCTGGCACTCCCTCACCACGGGTCACGGCTGGACGACCACCTTGACCCCTCTCTCCGAGACCCTCACCTACGCCACTCCGCTCCTGATCGCCTCCATCGGTGTCGGTATCGCGTTTCAAACCGGCATCTTCAATATTGGAGCGAACGGGCAGGCCCAGATGGGCGGCATCGGGGGTGCCGCAGTCGGCTCCATGATTCACGTTCCGATGGTGATTCACCTTCCGCTCACCCTGCTCGCCGGGATTCTCGGAGGAGTCCTCGTCGGGCTCGTCCCCGGACTCTTAAAGGCCTACACTGGCGCCCACGAAGTCATTGTGACTCTGATGTTTAACTACGTCGTCGCCGCTTTCTTGATTTTTAGTGTCCTCTCCACCGCGCTCCAGCAGCCCGGACAAAGCAACGACATCTCACGCACCATCGACGCGAGTGCCCAGTTGCCGCCGCTCTTCGGAGTGGCGTCAGGACTTCGGGTGAGTTACGGCATCTTCGTCGCGGCGGCCGTCATCGTCTTCGCCTGGTGGTTCCTCGAGCGCTCCAGCCTCGGCTTCGAATTTCGCGTGACGGGGCAAAACCCCCAGGCGGCTCGCGCCTCGGGTATCAGTCCGCGCTTCATCATCATCGCGGTCTTTTGCGTCTCCGGGGGACTGGCCGGACTGGCCGGTACCGTTCAGATGCAGAGCACCACCCACTACATCGACGGAGGTTTCCTGATTGGGAACGCCGGAATAGGTTTCACCGCCATTACCGTCGCCCTCCTCGGTCGCAACAAGCCGGTCGGCATCATGTGGGGCGCTCTCCTTTTCGCCGCTCTCGGAGTCGGGGGTCGGGCGATGCAGGCCGCCACCGGCATCCCTCTCGATCTCGCCACGATTATTCAGAGTTTCGTCGTTCTTCTCGTCGCGACGCCCGTCATGATTACCGAGATATTTCGCCTGCGCAACGTGGAGACCCAGCGCATTCAACTGGCCACCCAGGGATGGGGATCATGAGCGTCGCCCTCGAAGCTTCCCGGGTGACGACGCCCCACGACCGGCGCACGACGACCATCGGCGCCATCATGATTGGGCTCGGCCTCTTTATCGCCGTCGTGTTCGGTCTCGTCGTCCCGAGTTGGGCCCACTCCCAGTTAACGTTTGACCCGATTAACACTGCGGTTCACGCTCCGTGGCACCTCGGTGCGCTCACCGTCGAGACCCGCTGGACCGACACGCTCCTCGGATTGGTGGCCGTCGCCCTCGGCGTCGAAGTGGTGTTGCGTCACCCCCGGCGCGCGATGAGCCGATTTGGCGCTACCTCCATCTTGTTCCTCCTCGCCCTCTTGCTGTGGGCGAGTCGCACGAGTGGACCGGCCACCGTCAACTTCGTCGATCTGACCGCTGTCTTGGTGGGATCCTCCTCACTCGCCATGGTCCTCATCTACGGCTCGTTGTCCGGAGTCCTGTGCGAGCGCGCGGGGGTCGTCAATATCGCCATCGAGGGACAGTTCATCGCCGGAGCGTTCCTCGGTTCCATGATCGAGTCGGTCACGAACAACTTCTGGCTCGCGACCCTGGCGGGCGCGCTGGCCGGGGCGTTTTTCGGTTGGATTCTCGCCTTCCTCGCCCTGCGCTACATGAGCGATCAGATCATCGTCGGAGTCGTGATTGTGACCCTCCTCGCGGCCCTTTCGAGTTATCTCAACCTCCAGGTTCTCACCCCCTACCCGCAGTTCAACTTAGGAAACCTGGCGCCCAACCTCGCCATTCCCCTCCTCTACAAGATTCCCGTTCTCGGCCCAGTGCTCTTCAACCAGACGGGTTTCTTCTACTTCGCCATTGTGCTTATCGCCGTTATCAGCTTCGGACTCTTTCGAACACGCTGGGGCCTTCGGGTCCGCGCCGTGGGTGAACACCCGAAGGCGGCCGAGTCGGTGGGAATCAATGTCGTCGCCACCAGATACCGCAACGTCATTATGGGCGGGGCCGTCGCCGGAATTGGGGGCGTCTCCTTTATGGCCACCCAGGGTCAGTTTCAACCGGGCTACACCTCGGGGTTTGGCTACATCGCCCTCGCCGCTTTGATCTTCGGTCGCTGGACCCCGTCGGGAGCCGTCGTCGCCTCGGTACTCTTCGGTATCTCGAGTTACCTCGCGGGCAACTTGCAGGGTTACTCCGTTCCCATCCCCACGGAGATTCTCGGAATGTTTCCCTACCTCATCACCATCGCGGTCGTCGCGGGACTCATCGGTCGAGTCCGTCCCCCCGCCGCTGACGGCGTGCCCTACCAGCGCTCTTGAACTAACCCGCGCCGAGAGTCGAGACGACCCGGGACGCTTCGACCATTGCTCGCTGAAGGGCCTCTTCCACCGTCGCCCCGTCGAGACGGGCGCCGAGAAAGGTTCCGGTCGCGGCGTCTCCCGCTCCCGTCGTGTCCACGACGTCCGTCGTGACGGCCGAAGCCGTCACGACAGTGTTGTCTCGTTGAGCCCGAGCACCGTCACCTCCACTCGTTACGACGACCGTGTCGACCCGCTGACTGAGCGAACGAAGAACCTCGTCCGGCCCCTCTCGGCCACTGAGGGCTCGCGCCTCCTCCTCGTTAGCGAAGAGCACCGTCGTGTACTCGAGGGCGGCGTCGAAGACCCTCGGGCCGGCCGCGAGGAGGGGGCCGAGAGAACAGACGTCGAGGGAGGTCGAGGCCCCCAGTTCACGGGCTCGACGCAGCAACGGAGCCACCTCCGGCCGAGTCAGTGGATCGAGTACTTGGTAGCCCGACACGTGGAGGTGCCCTAGCCCCTCGCTCAGTTCTTGACGTACCAGGGCCAGATCAAGTCGAGGATTCACCCCCCGATCGGTCATCATGGCCCGCTGTCCGTCGGCCGACACCAGTGACACGACGACTCCCGTGGTGCCGGGTCGACGTTGGAGGAGAGCCCGGACCCCGGCGAAGTGGAGCGAATCCACGAACCACTGCGACGCGTCGTCGTCTCCGGCGCACCCCACGAACTCGACGTCGGACACCGGCGTCGCTCGGGCGAGGGCCACCGCGACATTGGCCGCTGAGCCGCCCCGCCCGATTCGTACCCGCGAGGGTGTGTCGGAGGTGGGAGCGAGGGCGGAATCCGGTCGCACCACCACGTCGATCATCACATCACCGACGACCAAGACCCGATTCACGAGGCGGCCGCCACCGCCCCGGCGAGTGCCGCGTTAGCCACGACGAGATCACGATTGACGCGCACGCTCGTCCCACCGGTCAGTTCGGAGAAGGCGGCGAGCACCGCCGGTGTGACGCCCTTTCCGGACACGCCCGCCACCCGCGCACGCTCCAGTGCGGCCGCCAGGGCGAGGTCGTGCAACTCGGCGTCGAGTTGACGCGCCGGATCGACGGGGTGAGCGAGAAGGGCTCCCGACGAGGACCACATCCGGTGGGCGGCGAAAGCGGCGGCCACCGAAGCGGGGTCCTCGAAGCGCCACTCCATCTCGAACACCGACTCGGTGAGGTAGAACGCCGGGAAGGTGTCGCAACGGTATCCCCACACCGGGACCCCCAGGGTATCGAGTCGTTCGAGGGTCGCCCCGACGTCCAGAATCGACTTCACCCCCGAGGCGACCACGAGCACTGGAGTGCGTGACAGCGTGGTCAGGTCAGCCGACTCGTCGAAGGTCTCACTCGCCCCCCGGTGAACTCCCCCGAGACCCCCGGTGGCCATGACCGAGATTCCCACTCGGTGGGCGATAGCGATGGTTCCGGCGACGGTGGTGGCGCCCGAGAGACCCCGTGCGATTGCGGTCCCGACGTCTCGAGCCGAGAGTTTGACGGCGCCTCGCTTCGCATCGGCGAGGTCCGCGAGATCCTCCGCACCGAGCCCCACCCGAATGACACCGTCGATCACCCCGATCGTCGCCGGCACTGCCCCAGACGCGCGCACGGCCGCCTCGCACTCCGCCGCGACTTCTAGATTCTGGGGCGCGGGTAGTCCGTGAACCACGATGGTGGTCTCCAGGGCGACCACGGGACGGCCGTCATGGAGTGCGTCGGCGACCTCCTCACTCAAACGTAGGTGCGCTGAAGAGGAGTCGAAAGTAGTCATCAGGGGCGAAGTGTAACGTGGGACAATGACCTCAACGATGAGGGTCGACTGGGCCGAGTTACGACGCGCCGCCCGCGACGCCAGCACCCGTTCCTATAGTCCGTACTCCCGGGTTCGAGTGGGTGCGGCGGCTCTCACCGACGACGGACGCCTCGTCGTGGGCGCCAACGTCGAAAACGCCTCCTACGGCCTCACCCTCTGTGCGGAGTGCTCCCTCGTGTCGGACCTCGCTCGCCTCGGTGGCGGACGACTCCTCGCCCTCGTCGTCGTCGCCGGCGACGGCGAGTACATCGCTCCTTGCGGGCGTTGTCGCCAAGTCCTCTACGAGTTCGGGGGGGCCGACCTCCTGATTGACCGGGGCGACGACGCACCCACCACGCTCGGTACCCTCCTACCCGGCGCCTTCGGTCCCGAGGATCTCCCCCGGAGAGCCTCGTGATCATGAACGCTCCCGAACTGATCGCTCGAAAGCGCGACGGGGGAGAACTAGGCCCCGACGAAGTGCAGTGGTTCCTCGAGCACTACCACCAGGGAGTTGTCGGCGAAGAACAGATGTCCGCCCTTCTCATGGCCGTCTTCTTCAACGGCCTGAGTGACTCCGAGTTAGGGGTCTGGACCGACACCATGATCGCGTCCGGGGAGCGACTGGCCCTCTCCGGACTCTCTCGCCCCACGGTGGACAAGCACTCCACCGGTGGAGTTGGCGACAAGATCTCCCTGATTCTCGCTCCTCTCGTCGCCGCGTGCGGTGCGGCCGTCCCCCAACTCTCCGGGCGAGGTCTCGGGCACACGGGGGGTACTCTCGACAAGCTGGAGTCCATTCCCGGCTGGCGCGCTCACCTCAGCAACGAGGAGGTTCGCGACCAGCTCGAATCGGTCGGGGCGGTCATCTGCGCGGCCGGGTCGGGACTCGCCCCCATCGACCGGCGCCTCTACGCCCTGCGCGACGTGACCTCGACGGTGGAGTCCATCCCCCTCATCTCGTCCTCGATTATGTCGAAGAAGATTGCCGAGGGAACCGAAGCCCTGGTTCTCGACGTCAAGGTCGGGCGAGGGGCCTTCATGAAAGATCACGCTCGGGCCCTGGAACTAGCCCGCACGATGGTTCGCTTAGGCGAGAGTCACGGCGTGCGAACGGTGGCGCAACTCACCGACATGAACGAGCCTCTCGGTCGAGCAGTCGGCAACGCTGTCGAAGTTCGTGAGTCCCTCGACGTGCTCGCCGGCGCCGGTCCCGACGACGTGCGCGTTCTCACCCTCAGTCTGGCCCGTCACATGCTCCACCTCGTGGGTATCGACGAGGACCCCGCGGTGCGCCTCGATGACGGAACCGCTCTCCAGGTCTACCGCGACATGATCCGGGCCCAGAGTGGTGACCCCGACGCCTACCTACCCCTCGGTGTCCAACACGCCACCGTCGTCGCGTCCCGAGCCGGAATTGTCGAGTCCGTGGACGCCCTGAGCGTCGGTATCGCCGCGTGGCGCTTAGGGGCGGGGCGGGCCCGCAAGGAAGACGCCGTCAGTGCGGGAGCGGGTGTCGAAGTTCTCATTCGACGAGGAGACCGAGTCGAAGTAGGTCAGCCCCTCTTCGAGGTCTACGCCGACGATCTCGACCACCGTGACCTCGGTATTCACTCCCTCGAAGGGGCGCTCAGTCTCACCGACAATCCCGTCATTGTTCGCCCCCTGCTCCTCGACGTAGTGGGTGGCGCGGAGTAGTTCGACGCGTTCTGGCTAGCCTCGGGTCATGGCAACAACGCTCACTGACGACCTCGCCCGACGAGCCCCGAAGGTTCTCCTCCACGATCATCTCGACGGGGGGGTGCGTCCCAGCACCATCGCCGAGATCGCCCGGGAGATGGGCTACGACCGCCTCCCCAGTCTCGATCCGGATCACCTGACGGACTGGTTCGTCGTGAACACCCCCGGGGCCGACCTGGTGAAGTACCTCGAGGGATTCGCCCACACCACCGCCGTCATGCAGACTCGCGAACACCTGCAGCGCATCGCCGCCGAGTGCGCTCTCGACCTCGCCCGAGATGGGGTCGTCTACGCCGAAGTGCGTTTCGCCCCCGAACAGCACCTGGAAAAAGGACTGCGTTCCCACCACGTCGTGGAGGCGGTGCTCGACGGGTTCGCCCAGGGCCAAAAGACGGCCGCCCTCGAGGGTCACACCATCGTCGTGCGCACGATGATTTCCGCGATGCGCCAGGCCCACCGCAGCGAGGAGATTGCGCGGCTCGCCGTGGACTTTCGTGACGAAGGAGTGTGCGGCTTCGATATCGCCGGTCCGGAGGACGGCTTCCCGCCCACCGAGCACCTGAGTGCGTTCAACCTCATTCGTCAGGAGAACTTCCACCTCACGATTCACGCGGGTGAAGCCTTCGGGCTGCCCTCCATTTGGGAGGCGCTCCAGTTCTGCGGGGCCGAGCGCTTGGGTCACGGGGTAAGGATTTTGGACGACGTCGACCTGTCGGGTGAGCGACCCCGCCTCGGACGACTGGCCACCTACGTACGGGATCGTCGAATTCCACTCGAGGTCTGTCCGACCTCGAACGTACACACCGGGGCGGCCCGCTCCTTCGAGAGTCACCCGGTCGAACTTCTCCGTCGTCTGCGCTTTCGCGTGACGGTGAACACCGACAACCGGCTCATGAGTGGCATCACCCTCTCCGACGAGTTCGCGGCCGGGGCCCGCCACTTCGGCTGGACGTTGGACGACATGGAGTGGTTGACCCTGAACGCCGCCAAGAGCACCTTCTTTCCTTTCGACCAGCGGCTCGCCATGATCAACCAGATCATCAAGCCGCGATTCGCGGCGCTCAGAGCCGAAGTCGAACAGGCCCTGTAGCCGTGACCGTACGCCCCCCCGAACGGTCCCGGCCTCCTCGTCGAGCGCGTGCGACGCTGCTCAGCCTCGGGAGTGCACTCGCCCTCGTGGTCGGTTCACTCGTCGCTCCCGCAGTCGTCGCGTCGGCGTCCTCGAGTCGCGCGAGTACGCCCCAGTTCGCCGTCTCGCACCCCCTGTCCGCGGCCACGTGGCTGCGACTCGCCGTCGCGCACAACACGGTCGTAGCCCTCTCTACGTCGGGCCGACTCGCCACCTCGCGAGATGGGCTCTCCTGGAGAAACCTGGCGACCCCCCTCGGCGAGTGGAACACTCTGTCCTACGGTGCCGGCCGCTTCGTCGCTCTCAGCGCGCGGGGGGCGGGTCTCGCGGAGATGACCTCCGTCGACGGGGTGCACTGGCGCGCACTCAGGGCCCCTGCGGGACCCTGGACCGGACTGGCCTACGGGGATGGACAGTTCGTTGCCGTGAGTCGAGCGGGTCAGTTCATGACCTCCACCGACGGTCTTCACTGGACCGTCACCTGGGTGCGCTCCCAGTTCGCCGTGACCGCCCTGGCCTTTGGCGCGGGGCGATTCATCGCCGTCGACGCCCACGACGGTGACGTTCTGATCTCGGTCAACGGGGTGAACTGGAGTTTCTACCCGATAGCGACGCCGGGCACACCCTGGACCAGTGTGACGTACGTCAACGGCGTCTTCGTGGCCCTCAGTCCTCGCGGCCTCTCGGCGACCTCCATGCTCGGATATACGTGGGTGACTCACCCCGCGCCTCGAGGGCTCAGCGAACCACGGGCGACCGGGGGTTGCTCAACGGTCGTGGGTGAGGAGTCGACGACGTCGGGTCCCTCGGTGCTGCGCAGCCAACTGGGTGAGAGGTGGGCGGTAAGTCCGATCCACCTCGCGCTCACCGGTCACTGGGTCGGCGTCGCGGCCCTCTCGCAGTCCGTCGTTCTCCTCAGTTCCTCGGGCGAGATTGCCACGTGGCGGATTCCCGGATACTGCGGCCCGAGTTTGCCCTCACCCCCGAGGGACGTGTCGGGCAACCTCGAGAGCGGACAGGTGTGGACCTACCAACACCCTTCCCTCCAACCGGGTGGAGCCCCCGTCGACCGCTACCTCGTCACCGTGACGAGCGCCGGTCACTCCCTCTCGTGTCCCGCCGCCGTGAACTACGAACCCCACTGTCTGATTCAGGGCCTGACGAACGGACGGCTCTACACCCTGACGACTCGAGCCCACAATCGCTTCGGGTACTCGGCGCCGAGCGACCCCGAGTGGATTGTCCCGGTCGCCCACTGGAGCCTCTGGGCCTGGAGTCCGGTCAGTACCGTCGCCACGGGACACCCCCTCACGGTGTACGTCACCGGCATCATCGCTAACGCCGAGGGTATCTACCCCCAGAGCCAGGTGATCGTGCACGTGGGTTCGACGGCGCTCGGGTGTGTTCCGAGTCCCTTCGGGGAGTGCCGTTGGGAGATCACCGCTCCGGCACCCGGTCGACTCTCTCTGTGGGCGTCCTACTCCGGCTACGGCGTGACCTACCAGTCCCCCGTGCGGGTCGTCACCGTTACCCCCTAGGGGCCTCCGGAACCTGACGAGAGCCCAGTCCGGTCCCGGGAACGAGTGTCTCGGGAACCGCCGCCGTCATCACGACAACCCCGACGACAGTCACCGCCACACAGAGCCCGATCACGGTGAGCGCGGCCCCGCTCACCCTCAGCCGCTCGTGAAAGAGACTCACGCCGTAGAGAACGCTCACGAGGGGGTCAACGATCACGATGAGGGGCTGGGACACCCGGAGTGGTCCCTCACGAAGTGCGAGCTGCTCGGTCGTCAGACCACCGACTCCCGCGACGATGAGGGCGTAGAGCGGCCACGACGTCAGCAGACCTGCGACCCCGCTCGCGAGAAGAATCTGAGTCGCACTCTTGATGAAGGTCGCCTCGAAGGCCCACAAGATAGCCGTCGCCGCGGCGTATCCCCCGGCCCGACCGGCCGGACCGGCTCGGCGGGCCGCGAGGACGAGAAGACCCACCGCGACGCTGGTCACGACCGTCGAAGCGACCCACGCCGTCGAGGTCGGTGTCCGGGGGGTCCCGTGGGGGTCCATCACCACGAGGGCGCCGGCGAGGGCGACGCTGGTCGCGAGAGCACTCCACCACGCTCGGGCGCTCAAGTGTTGGTGGCGCCAGAGTCGGCGCACAATCAGGGCGATCACCAACTCACTCACGAGGAGGGGCTGCACCAACGACAGGGGACCAAAGTGCAGAGCCGTCGCCTGCCCCACGAGTGAAGCGGCCAGGGCGACCCAGCCGAGCAACCACAGAGGGTGACGAATGACGTCGCGCAACCATCGCCACCCCCGCCGATGTCCGGCCGTAGAGGCGACGTGTTGGGCCATCACCGCGACGGCGTTAGAGAGTGCGGTCACGAGGCCGAAGACGACGGCCAGAGCGGTGAACATGAGTCACCACCTCCTCTCGTGATCGGACGACGAGCGACGTCGCTCGTGAGATCCCCGTTCTCGGTCCTCGGCCCGCACCCTACGCGAGACGGAGCAACTCGCGTAGATCGTCGGTGACCGCGTGGACCCGGGTCCCCGCCTCGGCTCGCGCGCGCGCTACATCCCCGTCGGGCGGGGCCACCACTTCGACGTAGGCCTTCAGTTTTGGTTCCGTGCCCGAAGGGCGCACCACCACTCGTCCCGCCTCACCGAGGGACCACCAGAGGCCCTCCGTCGCCGGCAGAGTGCCCCACCCCTCCTCGAGATCGACCACCTCGGTCACCTGGAGCCCCCCGAGAGACTCGGGCGGGTGTCGACGAACTCGGTCCATCACTTCGTCGAGGACCTCGCGCCCGGCCGGGGGCGCAACTCGCAGGGCCAGCTGAGTACCGGCGTAGACACCGAAACGCGACTCGAGTTCCTCCAGGGCGTCGAGCAGCGTGCGACCCTCCGCTCGGAGGTCGTGGGCCAGACGGGCGATAGCCAACGCCGCCGACACCCCGTCCTTATCGCCCACGAGCGGGTCAACCCCGTAACCGAGAGCTTCCTCGTAGCCGAAAGCCAGCCGCCCGAGACCGTTCGCCTTAGCCACCCACTTGAACCCGGTGAGGGTCAGGGCGCAGGGCACTCCCGCCGTCTGAGCCATCCGCGCGAGTAGACCCGAGGACACGATGGTGGTCGCGACGACGTCACCTTCGGCGCACTCTTCGAGGGCCCGCGACCCGAGCAGCCAACCCACCTCGTCGCCGCGCAGTTGTCGCCACTGGCCGTTGGGTTGGGGAACCGCCACACTGAGCCGGTCGGCGTCGGGATCGTTCGCGATCACCACGTCACAGTCGCGCTCTCGGGCCAGGTCGAGCACTCGGTCCATCGCCCCGGGCTCTTCGGGGTTTGGGAAGGCCACCGTGGGAAAGGTCCCGTCGGGGGCAAACTGCTCGGGTACCACGCTGATCTCCCGAAAGCCCGAGCGATGCAGGAGGTCCGTCACCAGTGCTCCTCCCACGCCGTGCAGCGGGGTGTAGGCGATGCGTAGGTCCGACGATCCGGGGGCGAAGCGAGCCCGCATGTGCGCGAGGTACTCCTCGATGAGGGACTCGTCGACCCAGTGGTGTAGACCGCTGGAGCGCTCACCAAGACGAGCGGGCCCGGCGGAGTTCATCGCGTGTTCCACCATCTCGTCATCGGGCGCCACGATCTGGCTCCCGTCGGGACCGTACAGCTTGTAACCGTTATCCTCGGGCGGGTTGTGCGACGCCGTGATCATCACTCCGGCGGCGGCCCCGAGACGTTGGAGGACGAAGGCCGTCAGGGGGGTCGGGAGTGGCCGGGGCATCTCGTACACGTCCACCCCCTCTCCCAGTAGGACGCGCACGGTCTCCTCGTTAAATCGTTCCGATCCGCGACGGGCGTCTCGACCGACCACTACTCCTCGGGCCGGATCGAGACCCCGTTGACGTAGCCACGCGACGACCCCCTGGGTAGCTCGGCGCACCGTGGCCCGGTTCATGCCCGCGGGCCCCGCGATTTCCGGTCCGCGCAGTCCCGCCGTTCCAAACTGCAGGGGGGTCGCGAAGCGACGGCGTAGCTCCTCTTCGTTCTTCGCCTCAATCAGCGACTCCAACTGGGAACGATCCGACTCCTCTGGATCCATCGCGATCCAGGCACTGGCGCGAGCGAGTAAATCCTCGTTCACAGCGCGCGCACAACCCTCGACAACAGGTCGCCCAGAGAGTTGGCCGCCGCCTGACCGGCTTCGAGTACCTCGAGGTGGTTGAGCGGCGTTTCGGTGACCCCGGCGGCGAAGTTCGTCACGAGCGACAGAGCGAGCACCTCGGCGTCCATGTGCCGTGCGGCGATCGCTTCGAGAACGGTGGACATCCCGACGAGGGTGGCCCCGAGACGACCAACCATCGCGATCTCGGCCGGAGTCTCGTAGTGCGGTCCCCGAAAACCAGCGTAAATACCCTCAGTGATCGCCGGGTCGATTCCTCGCACCAGGCTGCGCAGCCGGGTCGAATAGAGGTTACTTAAATCGACGAAACGGGAGTTAAAAGGTGCGGGGGGCGCAACCCCCTCCAGAGGTGAGGTCGCGGTGAGATTGAGATGGTCGGAGATAGCGACCACCGAGCCGGGCGCCAGGTCGGGGTTGAGACCTCCCGCGGCGTTAGTCAGAATCACCGTGCGGGCCCCCGCGGCGATCACGGTGCGAACCGGATGGGCCACCTGCGCGGCCGTGTTGCCTTCGTAGAGGTGGACTCGTCCCGAGACGAGCGCGACGACTCGGCCTCCGACTCGCACGGTGTAAATAGTCCCGGAGTGACCCTCTACGGTCGGAGCAACGAAACCTCGAAGGCTCGCCGACGGAACTTCGGAGATGGGCTCACCCAGGGCGGACGACCCCTCCCTCCAGCCCGAGCCTAAGACCACGGCGACGTCGTAGGAGTCGACACCGGAGCGCACTCGAAGTTCATCGGCCGCTTGAACAGCCAGTTCGTACGGATTCGTCATCTCAATACCCCATGGTGTGCCACACAGTGGTGGTCTCAATAAAGCTACGTAGTCGTCGGGTCGGGTCGTCGCCCGGGTGGGGGCGGTAGGTCCGAGTAATGGAGTCCGCGGACCACTCGGCCATCGCCGTGGCGAACTCTCCAGCCCCCGTCAGATCAAGTCCGTCCACATCTTCGTGACGCGCCAGAGTTTCGGCGAGTTCGGCGAGGTCACCCGTCAAGAGGTTGAGAACCCCGGGCGGGACATCCGCCGTGGCGGTGAGTTCGGCCAGGGCGAAAGCGGCCAGTGGGTGTTCGTGGGAGGCGACGGCCACGACCGTATTGCCGGCGCATAACGGAGCCGCAACGACGTCCACCCAGCCCTGGAGAGATCCGTTCGATGGGGCGATGGCCGCCACCACCCCGCACGGTCGAGGCACGGAGAAGTTGAAGTAGGGCCCGGCGACGGGGTTCGCTCCCCCGTAGACCTGGGCGATCTTGTCCGTCCAGCCCGCGTACCAGACCAGTCGGTCGATGGCCGCGTTGACGTCTTCGAGCGCTTCGTCTTCACCAATGCCCCAGGCCCGCTGAACGAGGTCGGCGAGGTCGCGCCGTCGAGACTCCGCCATCTCCGCCCACCGGTAGAGAATCTGACCCTTGAGGTAGGCACTGGATTCCCACCAACTCGCCTGAGCCCCGCGCGCCGCCACGACCGCTTCACGGACGTCCTTTCGAGAAGCCCGGGCCGCGTTGGCGAGAAACCCTCCGACGGCGTCGCTCACCTCGTAGGTGCGCCCCGACTCCGAGCGGAGGAACTGACCCTTAATCAAAAGTTTGTACGTCTTCATGACGTCCAGTCGCTCAGACATCGAGGTACGCCTCCAGTCCCTGGCGTCCGCCCTCGCGGCCGAATCCGGATTCACGCACCCCACCAAACGGGCTGGTGGGATCGAACTGGTTGTAGGTGTTGGCCCAAATCACTCCGGCCTTTAACCGTTCGGCCACCCAGAGGGTCCGTGATCCCTTCTCGCTCCACACCCCGCAGGCGAGACCGTAGGGGGTGTTGTTGGCCTTTGCGACCGCTTCGTCAGGTGTACGGAAGGTCAGCATGGACAGCACTGGACCAAAAATCTCCTCGCGCGCGATGCGGTGAGTCTGGGACACGTTCGAAAAAACGGTCGGCGCGAACCAGTACCCCCGGTCGGGGAGAGCACACGACGCCGAGTAGCGCAGCGCGCCTTCTCGCTCGCCCGCCTCCACGAGTTCCGTGATCTTGTCGAGCTGAGTGGCGGAGTTCACCGCGCCGACGTCGGTGTTCTTGTCGAGGGGGTCACCCACCCGCAACTGGTCCATACGGCGCCGCAGACGCCGCAGCACCTCGTCGGCCACCGACTCTTCGACCAGCAGGCGCGAACCGGCGCAACAGACGTGCCCCTGATTAAAGAAGATTCCGTCGATAATGCCCTCGATCACCTCGTCGAGGGGAGCGTCCTCGAAGACAATGTTGGCGCCCTTGCCCCCGAGTTCGAGAGTGAGGTGACGACCAGTCTGGGCCGCGGTGCGCTGAATACGCCGGCCCACTTCGGTAGAACCGGTGAAAGCGACCTTGTCGATACCCGGGTGAGCGACGAGGGCCGCGCCGGTCGTGCCGTCGCCAGTGACGATATTGACGACCCCCGGTGGCAGGTCGGCCTGTTGAAGAATCTCGGCCAGTACGAGGGCACTGAGCGGCGTCGTCTCCGCGGGTTTCAGAACGCAGGTGTTGCCGGCGGCCAGCGCCGGGGCCAGTTTCCAGGCGGCCATGAGGAGGGGGAAGTTCCAGGGAATGATCTGCCCGGCCACGCCGAGAGGCCGCGGGGCGGCCCCGTAACCGGCGTAACCCAACTTGTCGGCCCAGCCCGCGTAGTAGAAGAAGTGGGCCGCAGCGAGGGGTACGTCCACGTCGCGCGTTTCTCGAATCGGTTTGCCGTTATCGAGTGTCTCCACGACGGCGAGTTCCCGGGCGCGCTCTTGGATCAAGCGCGCGATACGAAAGAGGTACTTCGCTCGCTCCGAGCCCGGTAAGTCGCGCCAGACCGACTCGTAGGCGTGACGTGCACTGCGCACTGCGGCGTCGACGTCGCTCGTAGATCCACGGGCGTAGCGCGCGAGAGGTTCTCCCGTGGCCGGATTGAGCGTCTCGACTAGTTCGTGCGACTCGGGGTCGCTAAAGCGACCATCGATAAAGAGTCCGTAGCTGTCGGACAAACGCGCCAGCGCCGCTGATTCGGGTGCCGGAGCGTACTCCAGCGATCCGAGGGGCGAGACCAGAAAAGAGTCACTCACGGATTAGTCTCCCGAAAATCGTTCGGGGCGAACGTAAGCCCCGAGGCGTTGCTTGGTGCGCTGCATCAATAAATCGTTCATCAACGACGACGCGCCGAAGCGAAACAGGTCGGGCGAGAGCCAGCGAGAGCCCACCGTTTCGTTGATGAGGACGAGGTAGCGCAACGCGTCTTTCGTCGTCCGGATCCCTCCGGCCATCTTCACGCCGACGAGAGACCCCGTCTCCTCGGCGAAGTCTCGCACGGCTTCGAGCATCACGAGCCCCACGGTCGGAGTCGCGTTCACCGATACCTTGCCCGTCGAGGTCTTGATGAAGTCGGCCCCGGCCCACATGGCGAGCCAGGAGGCCCGCTTGACGTTGTCCAGGGTGACGAGTTCACCCGTCTCGAGAATGACCTTGAGGTGAGCTCCCCGACATTCCGCCTTCACCGCTTCGATCTCGTCGAAGACCTGACCGAGACGACCGGAGAGGAAGGCCCCCCGATCGATCACCATGTCGATCTCGTCCGCCCCCGCCTCCACGGCGGCCCCCACGTCGGCCAGCTTGACGCTGAGGGGGGCGCGACCGGACGGAAACGCCGTCGCGACCGAGGCGACCGCCACCGAGGAGCCTTCGAGGTGACGACGAGCGTCGGCCACGAGGTCGGGGTAGACGCACACCGCCGCGGCCGCGGGAGTCGTCGGATCCTCGGGGTCCGGCCGTCGAGCTTTCGCGCACAGAGAGGCGACCCGGCCCGGAGTATCTGAACCCTCGAGAGTCGTGAGGTCGATCATTGAGAGCGCCAGATCAATGGCCCGCGACTTGGTCGATGTCTTGAGGGATCGAGTCGCCAACTTAGCGACACGGTGGGTTACCCCCACGGCGTCAACGCCGGAGAGATGATCGAGCGCCCGGCGAAGCTGAACCTCGTCGGCGAAGCTCGGGCGACGCTCCACCGAGGGAACTCGCACGACCCTCTCGAGGGTGCTCGCAGCAGACAAATCGGGATCACTCACCGGGAGTCAGGCTAGCGCCGTCCCGGAACTCGTTCAGGAGTTCGGGGAGAACTGGGGCAGCTGTCCCCTGGCCCGGCGCTCGGCCAGAGTGGGGGCGGCGGCGTCCTTCGCGCTGAGAATGGGGGCATCGCTGAGTGGCCAGGGCACGTCGAGGGTCGAATCCATTGGATGAATCTCCAGTTCGTGCGTCGGGTCGTAAGGACTCGAGAGCAAATACGCCAATGCCGCGAGGTCGGAGGTCGCACAAAAACCGTGGGCCACTCCGACGGGTAGGTAGACCGTCGTACCCGACTCCGCACTGAGGGGCACGACGACCACCCGGCCGAAAGTCGGCGAACCCTCCCGGATATCGACAATCACATCGTCCAAGGAGCCGTAGACGCAGGTCACGACCTTCGTCTGGCCCCGGGGGGCGAGAGAGTAGTGCAGACCGCGCACGACATTTCGCGTCGAGTGGGAGAGATTGGACTGTTCGGCGACGAACGAGACTCCCGCGCGGGTGAAGTCCTCGGCCTTAAACCACTCGCGGAAGAAACCTCGCTCATCCCCGAAGACGCGTGATTCGGCGATCACGCACCCGGCAATGTCGGTCTCGATCAGATTCATCAGGCCCCCTTCAGCGGACGCCACCAGGACTCGTTGTCCCGGTACCACTGTACCGTGGCGGCCAGGCCCTCGGCGAAGTCCACCTGGGGTGAGTAGCCGAGTTCGTCGTGAATCTTCGACCAGTCCACGGAGTAGCGACGGTCGTGACCCAGGCGGTCAGCCACCGGCTCAATCGACGACTCGTCACTGTCCATCAGTTCGAGAATGCGGGTCGTGAGATCCCGGTTCGTGAGTTCCGTACCTCCACCGATGTTGTAGATCTCTCCCGCCCCGCCTCCGTCGAGGACCGCGAGGATTCCCCGACAGTGGTCGTCCACGTGGAGCCAATCGCGGATATTGCCCCCGTCCCCGTACAGCGGAACTTTGTGGCCGTCAATCAAGTTGGAGACGAACAGGGGGATGACCTTCTCCGGGAACTGGCGGGGACCGTAGTTGTTGGAACACCGGGTCACGTTCACGTGCATTCCAAAAGTCCGGTGGTAGGCCAGCGCGACGAGGTCCGATCCGGCCTTGGAGGAGGAGTAGGGGGAGTTTGGTTCGAGGATGTGATCCTCTCGCCATGAGCCCTCGGGAATCGTGCCGTAGACCTCGTCGGTCGACACGTGCACGAATCGACTCACTCCGGCGCGCCGAGCACTCTCGAGAAGGTTCTGAGTCCCCACCACGTTGGTCTCGAAAAAGACTCGCGCGCCGGTGATCGAACGGTCGACGTGGCTCTCGGCCGCCAAGTGAACGACCGCGTCGGCCCCCTCGAGCGCGCGGTCGGTCACCGCGGGGTCGGTAATCGAACCTTCGAGAAAACTCACGCGCGACGACTCGAGAACCTTGGTGAGGTTCTCTCGACGCCCCGAGTAGGTGAGCGCGTCGAGAATCAGGACCTCGTCACCATCGTGCTGAGCGGACTCCACCAGCATCTCGGCAAAACGTGACCCAATGAAGCCAGCGGCTCCGGTAACGACGATACGCATGTCGGTTGGACCGCCTTTGGTCGGAAAAATGGACCTCTGTAGACTAATTCAATGAAGGGAATCATCCTGGCCGGGGGCAGTGGCACGCGCCTGTACCCCATTACTCGGGCCGTCTCCAAGCAGTTGCTGCCGGTGTACGACAAGCCCATGATCTACTACCCACTCAGTACTTTGATGCTGACCGGGCTGCGCGAGATCCTCATGATCACGACCCCCCACGATCAGGCGGCCTTTCAGCGCCTCCTCGGAGACGGGTCCCACCTCGGCCTGTCCATCTCGTGGATCATCCAGGAACGTCCCGACGGACTGGCTCAGGCCCTCATCTTGGGTGAGGAGTTCCTCGCCGGCGACAAGTGTGCGCTGATTCTCGGTGACAACCTCTTCTACGGACCGGGACTCGGAACTCACCTCGCCGAGCACACCGACGTGGACGGGGCCCTCGTCTTCGCCTACGAGGTCGCCGATCCGAGCGCCTACGGAGTTGTGGAGTTCGGAGCGGACCACCGAGTGATCTCTATCGAGGAGAAGCCGGCGACGCCAAAGAGTCACTACGCCATTCCGGGCCTCTACTTCTACGACGCTCAGGCTCCGGCACTGGCGAAGACTCTCGAGCCCAGCCCGCGCGGCGAATTAGAGATCACCGCCCTCAACAACGCGTACCTCGATCGTGAGGAGTTGCGCGTCCAGGTGTTGTCGCGAGCGACCACTTGGCTCGACACGGGAACCCACGAATCGCTGTACGAGGCCGGCGGTCTCATTCGCGCTATCCAGCACCGCACCGGCTACAAGGTCGCCGACGTCGAGCAGATCGCCCGTGACCAGGGTTGGCTCTAGCCCTTCGGTAGGCTGACGTAGTTGTAGGAGGAGGAGACCAGTGTCCACTATTTCCGTATCCGAGCGCCGTCCGGTCCTCGTTGACCGTATCGCGACCACCCGAGTGCGAGATGCCCTCGTGGTGCTCGGCGCCGCGGCCTTCGTCGGGCTCCTGGCTCAGGTGAGCATCCCCTTGCCCCACACCCCGGTACCCCTGACGGGCCAAACTCTCGGTGGTCGCCGTATCATTAAAAAACAAAGTACCTGGCGCGCAACGCTATCCATGAGTCT
>JABEUS010000117.1 GCA_013044285.1 Acidimicrobiaceae bacterium | reverse complement strand
TCTTGAAGACTCGGGGCACCTACTACCTCGTGGTGAAGGGGGTTACGGTGGCGGGACTCGGTGCGGCGTCTTCTCCCGTGAAGATCGTGGTGAAGTAGAACCAGTTCATCGGTGAGGTTCTTCGGTCGTCACACGAGTGGTTCGGTGTAGCGGATGCTCACCGTTAACGTGGTGTCAGATAGCTGAGGAGTTCTGATAGATCCGGTAAGTCCAGTTACTGGTCGAACCAGATCGGGTGACGGTCACCCCGATAACCCAGTAGAAGGTGTCGGAACCCGCCTTCTGAAAGAGCATCTGGGGATCTCCGTTGCCCGCCCCCTGGGAGAAGAGGTTCCAGCCCCGAGCCTCGAGTTGCCCCTGGTAGAAACCGAGGATCTCCCCGGCGCTGGCGCTGGTAGAGAAGTGGCCTTGACAGTCGAAGTCCCCGGCCCCCTGACTCACGATGGATGCGGCACCGACGGCGACAGTGCGCACGGGCAGAATGACGCCCGGCCGGATATTGGCCGGGGTCACCGCGGGGTTGGCGCAAGTACGAAGCAGAGTGGACGAGGGAGCTACGCCGAGGCCCCCGACCACCACGGGAATGGTGGTCGTGGTGGTCGTCGTCGGGTTAAAGATCGCGTCGATCAGCAGAAATGCGGTGAGCATGACGGCGCCGAGGATGAAGATTGAGGCGGCCGGCCAGATGGAGGTCGTCGTCGTGAGCGGGGGGCGGGGACGAGGGGGGGTACTCACGTCGGTTCAGCCTACGCCCCCCAGATATTCCGCGGAGCCATTGCCGTCTGCCACGAGCGTAACTACACTGGTGTAGTGCCCCGGGGTCTCCCCGGTCGGAAGGGGCGTGGACCGTGCGAGAACTAGAGCGGGGCTTCAGTGGCCCTACCGTGTGCCGTCTGACGGGGGTGACCTATCGTCAGCTCGACTACTGGGCCCGCACGGACCTCATCACCCCCTCGATTCAGCCGGCCCACGGCTCGGGCTCGAAGCGGACCTACTCCTACCGAGACCTCGTCGAGGTAAAGGTCATCAAGTCTCTCCTCGACAACGGGGTGTCGTTAATTCGCGCGCGCCAAGCGGTGGAGTGCCTGCGCGCCTCACTCGGCGTGGACCTGGCGAGTGCCACCCTGGTCCTGTCTAGCCGGGGGAGCGTGCTCGCAGATTTGGACGGCCTCGTCGACCTGTTGAAGGGTGGACAGGGAGTACTCAACATTGTGTCGATGGCCAGCGTGGTGACCGAGATCACCGCCGCGCTCGAAGCCGTCTAGGACTGTCGGAGAGGGCGGCCCGAACTCGGTGAACCTCTTCGAGGGTGCTAAGCGCACCCACCCCTCGAGACGTCATCCGGCCGCTCAGCACTTCGCGAACGAGGTGGAGCGCGACTTCGCCCACCTACTCGATCTCTACGGACTGCAGTGGAGATACGAACCGCGAGACTTCGTGATCGCGCGCGACGAAAGAGGTCGAACCACTCGCAGTTTTCGACCCGATTTTTATCTGCCCCGTCTCGACCTCTACGTCGAGATCACCGCGATGCGCCAGGCCCTCGTGACCCAGAAGAACTCCAAGATTCGCGGGTTCCGGGCGCTCTTCCCCGAGGTTCGGTTGGAGGTTCTCTACCGGCGCGACCTGGAGGACTTCTTTACTCGCCACGGCTTGGCGCTACCCGAGTGTCGTCCCACTCAGGGTGCCTAATCTGGGAGGATGACTGTGAGACGGACCCATCTCTACGACCAGCACGTCGCCCTCGGGGCGAAGATGGTGCCCTTCGGAGGATTCGAGATGCCCCTCGCGTACCCGACGGGCACACTCGACGAGCACCTGGCTTGTCGAGGTGACGCCGTCGTCTTTGACGTCTCTCACCTGGGAACTGTTCGTGTCGAGGGCCCGGACGCCCTCGAACAACTCCAGCACACCCTCACGAACGACCTCACGAAGATCGGTCCGGGACGAGCCCAGTACACCCACCTGCTGAACGAGTCCGGATTCGTCGTCGACGACATCATCGTCTGGTGGCTCGACGAGACAACGTTCGACGTTATGCCGAACGCCTCTAATACCGCGGGCGTCCTCGAGGCACTCGGGGGAGTCGACGTGACCGCCTCTCGGTGCGTGCTGGCCGTCCAGGGTCCGGCGGTCCGTGAACGACTCTCGCGCATCGACGAGCGCCTCGGAGAGGTCGGACGATTCCGCCTGGACCGCACCACGATCGACGGGGTTGACGTCGTCGTCGCCGGGACTGGCTACACCGGAGAAGACGGAGTCGAGATTCGAGTCGACAACGACGGCGCCGACCTCGTGTGGGCGGCTCTGCTCGAGGCGGGGGTCTCTCCGGCGGGTCTCGGGGCGAGAGACACCCTGCGTCTCGAAGCGGCCCTCCCTCTCTACGGACACGAGTTGAGCGAGACCTCGACCACGCTCGAGGCCGGGCTGGGCTGGGTGCTCGGCTGGAAGAAGCCGACCTTCCGGGGTCGAGCGGCCGTCGAGGCCGAGCGCGAACGGGGTCCGGCTCGCCACTTAACCGGAGTCGTCTCCGAGACCCGTCAGCCCCTGCGAGAAGGTTCCACCATCGTGCTGGAAGGTGAAGTTCTCGGGGTACTCAGTTCCGGAAACTACTCGCCGATTCTCGAAAGGGGTCTCGGACTAGGTCTGCTCACCAGTAATCTGAGCGCCGGCACTTCGGTCGAAGTGGAGGTTCGGGGACGTCGTCTCAGTGCATCCGTCGTTGACCTTCCCTTCGTCAGAAAGACTCCCCGTGGCTGATTATCTACCCCACACCGACACCGATCTGCGAGAGATGTTGGCCTTTCTCGGGTTGGAGTCGCTCGACGAACTCTTCGCCCACATCCCCGAGGCCCTTCGCCTCACCCACGCCCTCGCCACTCCCGAAGGTCTCTCGGAGCCCGACGTGGCCGCTCGATTCCAGGACCTGGCCGCCCTCAATCAGGCCCGCTCTTCTCGAACGGTGTGCTTCGCCGGCGCCGGCGCCTACGACCACACCGTTCCTCCGGTCGTGACGTCCCTCGGTTCACGCAGCGAGTTCGTCACCGCGTACACCCCCTACCAGCCCGAGGTCGCCCAAGGGGTGCTCCAAGCCGTCTTCGAGTACCAGAGCATGGTCTCTCGCCTCTTCGGACTCGAGGTGGCCAACGCCTCTCTCTACGACGGCGCGACCGGCCTGGTAGAGGCGCTCAACATGGCACACGGCTCGACGGGTCGTTCGCGCATGGTGATCTCGCAGGGTGTGCACCCCCACTGGCGTCAAGTGGTGAAGACCTTCGCCCGGGGTACCGGCTACGAGATTGTGGAAGTTCCCCTCGTGAACGGCGTGACCGACTGGTCGGGAGTCGATCTGGGGGAGGCCGCCGCCGTGGTCGTCGCCTACCCCAACGTGCTCGGAGCCATCGAGGAGGTGGGCGCCCCGATGAATCTCGCTCACGCGCACGGTGCTCTCGGCGTCGTCTGCGCCAACCCCGTCGCCCTCGGCGTTCTTCGTTCGCCGGGTGATTTTGGTGCCGACGTGGTCGTCGGCGAGGGCCAACCCTTCGGCACGGCTCTCTCCTTCGGGGGTCCCTACCTCGGACTCTTCGCCTGCACCATGGAACAGATTCGTCGCCTTCCGGGGCGCATCGTTGGAGAGACGCTAGACCTGGAGGGACGCCGCGCCTTCGTGACGACCCTGCGCGCTCGCGAGCAGGACATTCGTCGGGAGAAGGCCACCTCCAATATCTGTTCGAATCAGACTCTCATGGCGATCACCGCCTCGATTCAACTCAGTTACCTCGGACCTCGGGGGCTCTACGAGGTGGCGGCCCGCTCGGCCGCCGGGGCCCATCACCTCGCGGCCCGGCTCTCGGAGATTCCGGGAGTCTCCCTCGTCTCTGACGCACCGTTTCTCCACGAGTTCGCCCTACGACTACCGGTCTCGGCGCACCGGGTGGTTCACGAGATGGCCGCGGAGGGACTTCTTGCCGGCGTCGCCCTCGATCACCTGAGTGAGGGTGAGTCGTGCGGAGTGCGGGACCCGGAGACGGTTCTCCTCGTCGCCGTGACCGAGAAGCGTACGCGTGAAGAGATGGACAGTTACGTCGACGTGATGAAGAAGGTGGTGGCATGAGTCAGCCCGGAGGACGCGCCGCGTCCGCACCCCTCATGGGTCGCGAGATCGAACCCACGATCTTCGAACTCTCCTCTCCTGGACGCTCGGCCTACCAGCTGCGTACGACCGGCGTCGAGGCCCTGGACCTCACTTCGGTCGTACCGGGAGAGTACGTGCGAGAAGAGCCCGTGCGACTCCCCGAGGTCTCCGAGAGAGACCTCGTCGGGCACGTCACCCGCCTCAGCCATCGCCAGTTCTCGGTGGACCTCGGTTTTTACCCGCTCGGGTCCTGCACGATGAAGTACAACCCGAAGATCGCCGACTGGGTGACCGGCCTCGAGGGGCTGAACTCGGTGCACCCCGGAGTGCCCTCGGAACTCTGCCAGGGGTGGCTGGAGTTGATGGTCGATCTCGAAGAGCGACTCTGCGCCGTGACCGGGATGGCCGCGGCCACCCTCCAGCCGGCCGCCGGAGCGGCCGGGGAGTTGACGGGACTGCTCTTGATGAGGGCCTACCACGAGTCACGCCACGACCAGCGGCGTCGGGTACTCATTCCCGACTCCGCCCACGGGACTAATCCGGCCTCGGTGACCCTCGGGGGCTACGAGGTCACGACGATTCCCTCGGGACCGGACGGACTGGTGGACGTGGCCGCGCTGAAGGCCGCTCTCGGTGACGACGTGGCCGGAATCATGCTCACCAACCCCAACACGGCCGGACTCTTTGAGGAGAACATCGTCGAGATCGCCGAAGCGGTGCACGGCGTGGGCGGTCTGCTCTACTACGACGGAGCTAACCTCAACGCGATTCTCGGAGTCGTACGCCCCGGTGACATGGGCTTTGACATCGTGCACATGAACCTGCACAAGACCTTCGCGACCCCCCACGGCGGCGGAGGACCCGGTGCGGGACCGGTCGCCGTGGCCGAGCACCTCGCCCCCTTCCTTCCCGGACCACAACCCGCCCGAGAGGGTGATCACTTCGTCTGGCGCTCCCCGGAGCATTCCATTGGTCGGGTGCACGGATGGCACGGCAACGCCCTCGTGCTCGCGAGAGCTCTCGCCTATATCGAGGTTCACGGGGGAGACGGACTGCGCCGGGTCGCCGAGCGGGCGGTGCTGAACGCCCGCTACCTGCAGGCTCGACTGGCCGATACCCTCCCGGCCGCCTACGAGGGGCCCTGTATGCACGAGTGCGTTCTCACCGCGAAGGGGCTGAAGGACGAGACGGGGGTTCGGGGTCTCGACGTCGCGAAGGCCCTGCTCGAGCACGGTTTTCACGCCCCGACGGTGTACTTTCCCCTCATCGTGGAAGAGGCGCTCATGTTCGAGCCCACCGAGACGGAGAGTCGCGAGACGATCGACGCCCTGGTCGACGCCCTGAGGAGTATCGCCGAGCAGTCGGTGAGAGACCCCGACGGGGTGCGCGCGGCTCCGCGCTCCACCCCGGTGCGTCGTCTCGACGAGGCCCGGGCCGCCCGCCAGTTGGTGGCCACGGAGGACGCCGCTCACCGGTAGGCTGAATACCCGTAGGGGTATATGGCAGTTTGGGACTTAAGGCCCCGGACCCGACGGCTGGAGTCGGGCCGTCGGCGACCATACTGGAGATACCCCGTGAGGGTATACGAGGTGGAAGGAGGGTCGATGACGGAGTCACCCGGATACGTCGACGACAAGGACCGACTCCACGCCCGACTACGCCGCATTGAGGGTCAGGTGCAGGGGGTGGCTCGCATGATCGAGTCGGACCGGTACTGCATCGACGTCCTCGCCCAGATCTCCGCCGTCACCCGAGCTCTCCAGGGCGTGGCCCTGGAACTACTCGACGACCACCTCGCCCACTGCGTGGCGGGAGCGGTGGGGGCCGAATCGGTGACTCTCGATGAGAAGCTCGCCGAGGCGAGTGCGGCGATTGCTCGGCTCGTACGATCGTGACCCCGGCTCTCCTTCCCGTACTCCACGGTCTCCTTCACGGGGCCCGCGAGGCGTTCTCGATGTTCTGGTCGACCTGGTGGGCCCTGGTTCTCGGATTCTCCCTCTCGGGAATGGTCCAGGCCTTCGTATCGAAGTCCCAGATGACCCGGGTCCTCGGGGACCATTCGGCGAAGTCGATACTGACCGCCACGGGGCTCGGGGCGGCTTCTTCTAGTTGTTCCTACGCCGCCTCGGCGATGTCGCGCTCGCTCGTGGCTCGCGGAGCGGACTTCACGACGGCCATGGTGTTCCTCTTCGCCTCGACGAACCTCGTCATTGAACTGGGTATTGTCCTCGTCGTCCTGGTCGGCTGGACCTTCATGGCGGCGGAGTTCGTGGGGGGAGTCATCATGGTGCTCCTGCTCGCTCTCGTGGGTTCGCGGGTCTTTTCTCGTCACTTCGAGGCGAAACTTCGTGAGAGGATGGGCCCCGACGAGGTGGTCGAGGCTCCCGTCGAGGG
>JABEUS010000002.1 GCA_013044285.1 Acidimicrobiaceae bacterium | reverse complement strand
CGACGCGTCGCCCGATATCGCCACCGGCTACCCGGCGCCACGTCGGCGTGTCGTCCCGGGACTCATTGAGTGAAGGGACGAGAGACCGAGGACTGGAGGGCGCGGGGGCGTCCGAGCAGGTAACCCTGCCCGAGACGGATATCGAGTCGCTCGACGAGTTGGAGATCCCGGGAAACCTCGATGTGCTGGACCACCAAGGTGATGTTTTTCGTCGCGCAGAGACGTTGGAGAGCGACGAAGGACATCTCGTCGTCCGCGACCGAGTCCGCGGTGAGCCATCTCATATCGATTTTGACCTGATTCGGGGCGCATCGGTGAAGGAGTTCCATCGCCTCGGACCCCGGGGCGACGTCAGTCATCGCCCACCTCACTCCCGCCGGGAGTCGGGGGGCGAAGTCGTGGCCCACGAGATCACGAGAGTTGATTTCGAGGACGATGGGCCGGCGCAGTGGTGTGAGGAGGGTGGTCAGGGCGCCCGAGAGAGCGAAGGACCGCGAGGCGTTGATCGCGAGGTAGCTCTCCGCGGGGAGAGACTCGGCCCGCTCGAGTACCCGACGGGTGAGCAGTGTCTCAAACTCGACGCCTCGCCCCTCGGCCGCCGCCTCGGCGACCCGAAAGTACGGCGCTCCGCCATCGAGGAATCGACTCAGGGCCTCGTAACCGACGACCTGACGTTTCCGCAGGTCCCATATCGACTGGAAGACGACGTCCGGTTCCTCGTGGGTACCCCGTAGGGCGGGGGGCGGGCCCGCGGACGCGGTCTCGACGCGGTCTCGGTGGTTGGGCGCCCCCACGTGCAAAATGGTGGCCCAGTCGGTGTGGGCTCGCTCCTCGGGGGTGACCGGGGTGGGTGGCGCGTGGCGCACGGGCTTGTAGAGCCGGAGCTGGATGTGGCGCACGACGTCGAGAACGCTGAAGCGTAGCCCGATGAAGGCGACGATGGCGTAGGTCAACAAGAGGGAGTTCACGGCGGCGAAGAAGGCGTTCACCCAGTGGTGTTCGTGGATATCTCGCCAGAGGGTGTAGGCCGCCACCGCATCGATGACGTAGGGCGCGACGATAAAACTGAGCGCGGGAATTGTTCTCTCGCGGACCTTCGGGGTTCGCCCGAAGGCACTTTTGTCCGAGAGAATCGCCTGGACGATGGAGGTGCCGACGCCGGCGAGGTTGATGGGTATCAGCAGGAGATTAAATCCGTACGTTCGCGCGAGGTCTCGACGTCGGTATCCGAGTGTGCGCATATCGGAGGCCATCGCCGCGAAGTACGGCATCGGGAGGGCGATCAGAACTGGTTGGAGGAGACTGGCGTTGAAGGGATAGACCAACAGAAGGATCAGTGCCGAGGTACTCCAGGCAATGGACGCTAGGTAGTTCGACCTAATGAGGAGTTCGGAGAACTTCGTACTCTTGCCGAGAGTGCGCCGACGTTGGGACATCCGTCGCAGCCTCGGCAGAATGATGAGACCTCCGTTGGCCCAGCGTCGCCGCTGGATCGCCAGCGATCCGAAGTCGGGAGGCGTCGCGGAGTAGGCGAGGCGCTCTGGATAGTTGACGAGACGCCAGCCCCTTTCGGCCATCTCCAGCGTCGATTCCGTATCCTCAATCACGGTGCGGTCCGAAATGTAGCGGTGGATGGGCCAGTCCCCGACGTAGACCGTGTCGACGACCTCGTCGAGGGCGCGCTTGCGCAGAACGGCGTTCGCTCCCACCCAGAAAGTGGCGTTGTAGTACGTCATTCCCTGGTGGGCGATGTACTGAATATCGGTGGTCGCTCCGGCGATTCGTTCGAGAGTCGAGGAGTTGCCGGGAAAGGCGCTGTAGGGACACTGAGCCACCGCGACATCGACATTCTGGGCCTGCTCCATCAGGTACACCAACCGTAGGCAGTACTCGGGCAAGATGACCGAGTCCGCGTCGAGGGTCACCACGTAGTCGGTATCGGGAACGTCCACGCTTCGTCGTCCCGATCCCGAGGGAATCAAGACGCGCCCCGCCACTGTCTCGACGTCCTGGTAGGACCCCCCCATCAGTCCAACGTAGGAGTTGAGGTTCATGGCCTTGTTGGCGTCGTGGGACAAGTTGGCGTAGAGCTTTCTTTCGAAACTGGTGACGTCAGCCCGAAAGGTCCAGGCGAGGCGCCGGTAGAACTGGTGAAGCCGCTCGGCCGGCAGGACCACCCCCTCGTCCGCCGCGCGACTGAGTGCGAGTGAGGTGGTGGTGAGGTCCTCCGCGAGAGATCCCAGCACGTGGTCATCGAAGAATCGCTCGGCCGGGTCGTCGTGGTGGGAGGGTTCACGCCAGGACTCGAGAACCGTGGCGGCGTGAGCGAAGAGGTCGGCGAGGTCTCGCATGTCTCGTTCGGTGGGTTGGTGGGCGTTGGGGGAGTGCTCGAAGACTTCGAGGGCTCGGGCGAAGTGGTTCGCGGGAGTCGCGAGAAGTTCCTCCACTTCCCGGGCGGCGCTGCGGGCCGCGGTGAGAAGGCGACGATCGGAGTGGCGTCGGGGGTGGGGATTGTTGTCGATCAGTAGGACCACGCGAAGTAGTGGATACTCCTGCAGGGCGGCCGAGAGCAGGGTGTTACGGATGACGCGGGGCTCTTCTTGGTACGACGGCACAATGACCGTCAGAGTCGGGAGGTGGTGGGCGAAGTAGTCGTCCAGCACTGCGCGAGGAACTCGCTGGTGCTGACGCACCCGGTACATGTAACCGAGTCGCGTCATCAAATAGGCGAGAGAAGACGCGGTGAGAAGCGTGACGACGAGGAGGTAGACAATCGCCTCAACTTTGGCCCGGGTAGTGGAGGCATCCCCGTTGAAGAACTGGCTCACCACCCACGAGCCGGTGTAGGTCACCCACACCACCAAGGTGGCGACCACGGCCATTCGACCCATCGTTACGCGGCGGTCCGATACGGGGGGCGCGAGGAGACTTACTGGGCGATCGTGGTGGTCAGCGGTCGCAGTCGGCGGCGCCGTGGGGGTATCGCTGGGGGGTGTGGTCACGGTTTCTCCTGGGTCGAGAAGTGGGGGTCCGCGAGGGGGACCCCGTTATTGTGGGGGACGCTGTGACGAATTGCTCAGGAATTGTGAAGGAATTGCCGTTAATCCCCTAACGTCATTGACTTTAGAGTCACCGGTCTGTGGAGGTCAATACCGTGTCCCAATCACCTCCCGCGAGCTCGAGTCCCCTCGAGTGGGAGACAGACGACGCATTCGACGCTGATGAGCCGTCGCCCGAGTACTCACCCTTCCGGGTGGCGGTGGCGCTCCTCCTCGCTCTCGCCCTACTCGGGGGAAGCGGGTGGTGGCTAAAAGGTCGAGTTATTCCCAGCGCGTCCGCGAGCTCACTGAGTGGGGGAACGTGGTTCGCTCCCTACGTGGACACCACTCTCACACCCACCTACCAGTTCCAGGATCCGTCCCAGAATCCCGCTCGCCAGACCGTGCTCGGATTCGTGGTGGCCGGCCGGGGTTGTCAGCCCTCCTGGGGCTCGGCCTACACCCTGGCTCAAGCCGATAGTTCTCTGAACCTGTCCAGTCGCATCGCTCAGTACCGATCGGAGGGGGGTGACGTGATCATCTCCTTCGGGGGGCGTGATCACGAAGACCTCGCGCAGGCCTGTCCGACGGTAGGCAGTTTGACGGCGGCGTACGAGCAGGTGGTGTCGCGGTACCGTCCGTCACTCATCGACTTCGACGTCGAGGGGGCCGCCCTCAACGATCCGGCGTCGATGCGCCGGCGCGCGGCCGCCGTGGCGGCGCTAGTACGAGCCCGGGGCGGGTCTCGGCACCTCGGAGTCTGGATTACCGTGCCGGCCGGACCCGGTGGCCTGCCCCACGCGGCGATCGAGGTGGCCCAGACGTTGCTCGCTGACAAGGTGGTGCCGGCGGGAATCAACGTGATGACGATGGACTTCGGACAGACGGAGCCGTCGATGGCTCGCGCCGTGCTCTCGGTGGCGACCGCGGCGCAGGCCCAAGTCAACGAGCTCTTCCAGCAGTACGGCGTGCGCGGAGGTCTCGGAAGTCGTTTCGGCGTCACCGTCATGATCGGCGAGAACGACACCCCCGGAGAAAATCTATCGGTGGCCGGGGCCACTCAGGTGGCCGGCGCCGCGTCGGCGAGGCGCTGGGGTCGGGTGTCGATGTGGTCACTTAATCGTGACGCCCAGTGTGGCTCGGCCTACGCCGAGATTGGAGTTCTCTCCAACACCTGCTCGGGCGCCCTCGAATCGACGCTGGGGTTTTCCCGTCTCTTCGCCACGGCCCTCGGGGCCCGCGATGGGGTGGGGGCGCCCGCGACCACGGCGGGGGTCGCGCTCGCGCCCTCTAACGCTCCGGGTCCCTATCCGCAGTGGTCCCCTTCGGTGCCCTACCCACCGGCCTACAAGGTCGTGCGTAGCGGGGAGATCTATCAGGCCAAGTGGTTCTCGCAGGGGCAAGATCCGGCCACTGTGGTGCAGTACCCCTCCGAGACTCCGTGGCAACTCATCGGACCAGTACTCGCCGGGAGCCATCCACCGACCACGACCACGCTGCCGAGCGGGACGTATCCCGCGTGGTCTCCCCGGACCTCCTACGTCCAGGGGCGACGGGTTCTCTTTAACGGTTTGCCGTACCAGGCGAAGTGGTACAACGTCGCCCAGTCACCGGCGGCCTCGGCCACTGATCCGACCGGATCGCCGTGGACGGCACTCTTTACGTGGCCCGGGGAACCTCCCCTGGGGTAGACGGAGGGGGACCTCGGCGGCACCGTGAGAACACGTGACGTCGGCGGGTGTGCTAGTCATGGAACAGCCCGTGCGGGGCCCCCGGGGTGGGAAGGAGGCGAGAGGTGACCGAGGCTCTGAGTTCGCCGACCACTCGTCGACACCGCGCGTCCTTCGACGAGTTACTCCTGGTGGCGCGCAACCTCCGCTGGACCTGGAAGATCGAGGCCCGTCGTCTCTTCGCCCGTCTCGATCCGACGGCGAGCCCGGGGGCGCTCGAATGGCCCGAGCAACTTCTTCTCGGTCTCGGCCGAACGCGGGTCGAAGAACTTCTCGAGAACGAGGAGATTCGGGCGCTCGCCGACGACGTGGTCCGCAACTTCCGGCTCTACATGTCCCAGGGGGCGAAAACCTGGTACTCGACGACCCACCGCGCCCAGCGGGACCTTCTCGTCGCCTTCTTCGCCGCCGAGTTCTCACTCACCGACTCGCTGCCGATCTTCGCCGGAGGGCTGGGCACGGTCGCCGCCGAGCAGATGAAGGCCGCGAGTGCGCTCGGCATTCCTCTCGTGGGGGTGGGCCTGCTCTACCGGAGATCCTCCCACCAGTGGCTGGACCGCGACGGGCGCCAGCACGAGGCCTGGGACATGATGTCCCCGGAGAAGATGCCGATTTCGAGGGCTCGCGACTCCCAGGGTCGAGAGGTCCAGGTCGCGGTCTCGCTTCCGGGACGTGACCTCCAGGTCGCGGTCTACGAGGCCCAGGTGGGAAGAAATCGCCTCTTTTTGCTCGACGCGGCCCTCGAGAACAACTCCGAGTCTGATCGGCTCCTCACGACCCAGCTCTACGACTCCCAACCCGGCGTGCGCCTCGCTCAGGAGTTGATCCTCGGGGTGGGTGGAATGCGCGCGCTCGCCGCCATGGACATCGCACCCACGACGGTCCACGTGAACGAGGGCCACTCCGTCTTCGCCCTCCTCGAACACCTGCGCCGGGTGATGGCCCACGAGGGGCTGAGCTTCGACGAAGCTCGAGTAGCGGTGCGACCGAGTCTCGTCTTTACGACCCACACTCCGGTCGCCGCGGGTCACGACTACTTCGCTCCGGCGCTCGCCCACGAGTACCTCGCCCCCTACGCCGCCCAACTCGCGATTTCGACCGAGGAGTTGGTCGCGCTCGGCCGGGTCACGCCCGAGTGGGAGGGGGACAGTTTTTGTCCCACGGTCTTCGCCCTCAGACTCACCGGGTACCGCAACGGGGTCTCTCGTCTCCACGGCGAGGTGACGCGGCGCCAGTGGTCGATGCTCTGGCCCCGCACGCCCCAGGCCGAAATTCCGATCACCCACGTGACGAACGGGGTCCACCTGGAGTCCTGGGTCACCGGCCCCTTCGAGGAGCTCCTCACGACCACGATCGGAGCCCAGTGGCAGACCACCCCGGGGGACCCGGTGATGTGGTCGAGGCTCACCCGGGCCGACGACGCCGCGCTCTGGGCGGTGAAGAACCGGGCCCGAAGCGACCTCGTCGAGTTCGCCCGTCGTCGAGCCCGTAAGGACCTGGCCCGTCGCCACGCTCCCTCCGAGCGGGTGGCCGCGGTGTCGGTCCTGCACGACGACTACCTCACGATCGGCTTCGTGGGCCGCTTCGTCGCCTACAAGCGTCCGACGCTGCTCCTGCGCGACCCCGAGCGCCTGGCGGCGATCTTGAAGAACCCGAAGGGGCCGGTCCAGATCGTCTTCGCCGGTAAGGCCCACTCCAGCGACGAGACCGGTAAGCGCCTGCTCGCCGACATGATCGACTTCGCCTCGCGCTACGGCGTGAGTGACCGCGTCGTCTTTATGGTCGACTTCGACACCACAATGGACCGGGCGATGACCCAGGGAGTCGACCTCTGGCTCAATACACCCCGTCGGCCCCTCGAGGCGTGCGGGGTCGGTGGAATGAAGGCGGGGATGAACGGGGTCCTCAACGTCTCGACGATCGACGGATGGTGGGACGAGGCGCTCGCCGACGCCGACCCCGCGGCCGCGCCCATTGGCTTTACGATCGGGAACAAGGAGACCTGGCCCGACGAGGAGGCTCAGGACGACTTCGACGCCGACTCTCTCTACCGGGTCCTCGAAGAAGAGATCGTTCCGGCCTTCTACGAGCGCGACGAGGAGGACGTTCCGCGGCGCTGGTTGGCCTCAGTGAAACAGTCCATGTCAACGTTGGCCCCGACGTGGGACTCTCTGCGCATGACGCGCGAGTACACCGAGCGCTTCTACCTACCCGGCCTCGTGAAGTCCGAACAGCTCCTGGCGGGAGGGGCGCAGTCCGCGAGAGACCGCGCGGCCCACCTACGCCGGCTGCGCGAGCACTGGGGGGAGTTGGCGATCACTCTCGCCGGCCTCAGCGCCGACGAGGGGGGAGCCACTATCGAGATCGACGTCGACCTCGGTCCTCTCGAGCCCGCTGACGTGAGTGTTCAGGTATGGCGAGAGGGCGATACGGTGCTCGGCACGCTCGACGCACACCTGATTGATCGTCGAGGCAGCCACGGACGTTACCGGGCCCACCTCACGGAAGAGGACCTCGAGAGCGAGTGGGCTCTACGCATCGTGCCCTCCATGGTCCACTCGGACGGAGACGTCGTCGCGGGACTGATTGCGTGGGCTCAGTGAGTATCGAAGCCCTCCACGAACTAGCCCGCCTTCGCGGGGTGGCGACCCACTTCGTCGACGGGTGTTCGCGCGAGGTCGTCGTGAGTTCCGACACACTCCTGCGGGTTCTCCAGGCCCTCGGGGCCCCGGGCGCCCCCGAGCGCCTCGAGGACGCCGAACGAGCTCTCGTCGAGTGGCGTCAGGCCCGCACCGAACGCCTGCTCGAACCGGTCTACGTCCTCGACGAGGGGGTCGACGAGACCATCGGGCTCCGTCTCGTTCGCCGCGCTCCCCACTACCAGTGCCGCATCGAGTTCGAGTTCGGAGGAGACGTCTCCTGGCACGTCGTGGGGGGCCAGTTAGCCCCGCTCGAGGGCGAGGAACGTCAGTTTGGTCTCCGACTCCCGGCGCTGCGGGTCGGCTACCACCGACTCTGCGTGATCGTGGGCAAGCGCACGGTCTGGTCGACTCTCATCGTGCGACCCCTGCGGGCTCGACCCAATCGCTTCGCCGAGGACTGGCGGGCCGTCTCGGTCCAGGCCCCGGTCTTCTCGCTGCACTCGGAGCGATCGTGGGGTTCGGGTGACGTGGGCGACCTCGACACCTTCGCCGCCCTCGTCGCAGCGCGCGGCGCCAGTTTGGTCGCGACCCTGCCGCTACTGTCCTCCTTCGGTCCCCACGACTTCGAGCCCTCCCCCTACCGGCCGGTCTCGCGGCGTTTCTGGAACGACCGCTTCATCGCGCTCGATCAGGTCGAGTTTCTCGACGACTCGCCCTCGGCCCAGCGTCTGATGGCCCACACCTACGGTCCCGAGGCCCGCCGGGCCTGGCGCGACGGGAGTCGGGTGGACGCGCCGGCCGCCTTTAGTGCCAAGCGCAACGTGATTCAGGCCTGGGCCGCGACGCAGAGTGAGTTCATGGCCCTCTACGAGAAGGGGTTGCGTTCCTACGTGATGGAGCACCCCGAGGTCAACGACTTCGCGCGATTCCGGGCGGCCGGAGAGACGATGGGGCGTAACTTTCGGGCCTGGCCCACCACGGCCCGTTCGGGACTCCTGCGCTGGAACGACGTCGACCCGACGCGCGTGCGTTATCACCTCTTCGCCCAGTGGATCATCGACCAGCAGATGAGTCAGTTGTCGACTCGACTGGCCCAGCGTGGTCAGACTCTCCAGCTCGATATTCCCATCGGCGTTCACCCCGACGGCTACGACGCGTGGCGCTACCCGACGGAGTGGGTGGGGGGCTTTTCTATCGGAACTCCACCCGATGCGGTCACCCCCGACGGTCAAAGATGGGG
>JABEUS010000116.1 GCA_013044285.1 Acidimicrobiaceae bacterium | reverse complement strand
GCTCCCAGATATTGCGGGTGAGCGGATCCTCCGGGGACTTATCGGGCGGACGCCGACACAACGCCCGAAAATCGTGCACCCCGAGAAAGGTGGTGGCCACTGCGTTCATCGCCGTGACGTCTAAGGGCCCGGGCACTGTCCAGGACCAGTCGTTCTCTAACTCCAGGGCCGGGGGCTCGGCCTCGACGATGAGGTACCGGTAGTGACGCCAGGTCGCGTCGAAACGCGCATGAAAATCGGGCGACACCTCGAACAGCCGAGTGACTCGCACCCGACCCGATAACTGGTGATTCAACGAGCGCCGCAGTGCGCCGGGGTTCTCCCCGTACCGCGATATTGTCCAGCCGGCCGGCAGGTCGACGTGAACTACTTGAGCACAGGCGTGCACACCGGCGTCGGTGCGCCCCGCGCCCACCAGGAAAGGAGGCTCCTCCATACGGAGGGCCTTTCCGAGGGCTTCGCGCAGGAGGCTGACCACCGTATCGCGTCCCGGTTGCGGGGCGAATCCGTAGAGACCTCGCCCGTCGTAGGCGAGGTCGAGGCGCCACCGGCGAGTGGCCCGGGGTGGCTCAGACGAACTCAATGCGCGCCATGGGGGCGTTGTCGCCCTGACGCGGACCCAGCTTCAGAATGCGGGTGTAGCCGCCGGGACGGTCCGCGTAGCGCGGCGCAATCTCCGTGAACAGCTTGTGCGTCATGTCCTTGTCACGCAGGAACGCCACGACGCGACGCTGAGCCGCGACCGAACCCTCCGGCGAACGCTTCGCCGCCGTCACCGTGCGCTCGATCACCGGGCGCAGAGCCTTCGCCTTCGCCTCGGTGGTCACGATGCCTTCAGCGGCAATCAGCGACGCGGCCAAGTTAGCCATCATGGCCTTCTGGTGGGCCGAACTGCCCCCAAAACGCTTGCCCTTCTTCGGGGTACCGAGCATGCCTAGTCCTCCTGGCGCAGGTTCAGACCGCGCTCACCGAGGCGGTCCACGACGTCCTTCAGGGACGTCTGTCCAAAGTTAGTAATCGAGGTTAGGTCACGCTCCGTCGCGTTCACCAACTGAGCGACCGTGTTGATACCGGCGCGCTTCAGGCAGTTACGCGAGCGCTCGGTCAGACCCAACTCCTCGATCCGAATGTCGAGTTCGGACGCCGCCGCCTGAGCCGAGGACACGTCCCCGAGCTCCAACACCGGGGCCTCCTCGTCGAAGGTGGAGATCAACTCGATCAGCGTGCCGAGCGTCTTACCGGCCGAGGCCAGTGCCGCCGACGGGGTCACCGAACCGTCCGTCTCGATCTCGATCACCAGTCGGTCGAAGTCCTTCGCCTGGTCGGAACGAACGGGCTCCACCTCGAAGGCGACCCGGCGCACCGGCGAGAAGATGGCGTCGAGCGGAATCACTCCGATGATCGCGCCGGTCTTGTTGCTCTCGGCGCCTACGTAGCCCTTGCCCCGCTCCACCGTGAGGTCGAACGCGAGCGAGGACTTCGGGGTCGTGAGGTAGGCCAAGTGCAGGTCGGGGTTCAAGACCTCGACGTCCGCGGTCGTCGACAGGTCAGCGGCCGTTACCGGTCCCTCGCCCATCTTGTCGAGGCGCAGTACCACCGGCTCGTCGGAGTAGACCACGAGGAGGAGGTCCTTAAGGTTGAGGCAGATGTCCTGGACGTCTTCCTTTACTCCCTCGATCACTCCGAACTCGTGCAGCACGGCGTCGAACTTGACCCGCGTCGCGGCGGCTCCAGGAATCGACGACAGCAGGGTACGCCGCAGGGAGTTGCCCAGGGTGTGCCCGAATCCGGGGTCGAGTGGTCCAATCCCGAACGACTGGGTGTTGGCGATCTCTTCACCGAGGGCTTCGATCGTGGGGCGTTGAATAATCAGCATGGGTTCCTCCGAGCCTGGGGCTGGCTACTTCGAGTACAGCTCGACGATGAGCTGTTCTTTGATGGACTCGTCAATCTGCTCGCGGACCGGCACGGCTCGCACCGTCACGGCGAAGCCGTTCTCCGACGCCTCCAGCCATCCCGGCACCGAGCGGTCGAGCACATCAGCGTTGCGAACCACGTTGAAGTTGGTCCGCGTGGCGTCCTTCAAGGTGACGGTCTCACCGGGACGAACGCGGTACGAGGGAATGGTCACTCGCTTGCCGTTGATTTGAATGTGACCGTGGCGCACCAACTGGCGAGCCTGGGCCCGCGAGGCACCCCAGCCGGCCCGGTAGGCCACGTTGTCGAGACGCAACTCCAGGAACTGCAACAGGGTCGTCCCGGTCATACCCGGACGCCGACTGGCTTCCTTGTAGAGGTTTCGGAACTGCTTTTCCATCAGTCCGTAGGAGCGACGAGTCTTCTGCTTCTCACGCAACTGGGAGAGGTACTCTGAGCCCTGACGCTGACGAGCAGCACCGTGCTGGCCCGGCGGGAAAGAGCGCTTCTGACGGTCGGAGTTCTCCGCCACGGGGCACTTGAGGGAGTAGCAGCGCTCTCCCTTCAGGTACAACTTGGTGCGCTCACGACGACAAAGTCGACAAACGGGTCCGGTGTAACGAGCCATGAGTATTCCTTATCCGCGACGGCGCTTCTTGGGACGGCAGCCGTTGTGCGGCAGCGGCGTCACATCCTTAATCGCAACGACCTCGATACCGGCGGCGGCGATGGAACGAATCGCGGTGTCGCGACCCGATCCCGGCCCCCGGACGAGAACGTCGACCTTCTTCACTCCGTGCTCCATGGCCGCGCGCGCACACTTCTCAGCGGCGAGCTGAGCGGCGTAGGGCGTCGACTTACGCGAGCCCTTAAAGCCCACCTGCCCGGAGGAGGCCCACGCCACGACGTTGCCCTCCGGGTCGGTGATGGACACGATGGTGTTGTTAAACGAGCTCTTGATGTGCGCGACGCCGAAGGCGACGTTCTTGCGCTCCTTGCGACGGACCTTACGGGCGCCAGCGGGGGTGGGCTTAGCCATTACTTCGTAACCTTCTTCTTACCGGCGACGGTGCGCTTGGGTCCCTTGCGAGTGCGAGCGTTGGTACGGGTGCGCTGACCACGCACGGGCAGTCCCTTGCGGTGACGGACTCCCTGCAGGCAGTTGATTTCCATCTTGCGCTTGATGTCCTGGGCGACGTCACGACGGCGGTCACCCTCGACGGTGAGGTTCTGGTCGATGTAGGCGCGAAGCTTGTTCACGTCCGCTTCGCTCAGATCCTTCACGCGCGTCGACTCGTCCACACCAGTTTCGGCGCAAATCAGTTGAGCGGTGGTGGGTCCAATCCCAAAGATGTAAGTCAGGGAAATAACCGTCCGCTTTTCGCGGGGAATATCCACTCCGGCAATACGGGCCATGTTCTTCCTCTCCTAGCCCTGGCGCTGCTTGTGACGAGGGTTCTCGCAGATCACACGGACGTGACCGGCCCGGCGAATGACTTTGCACTTCTCACACATGGTCTTGACGCTGGCGCGAACCTTCATCTCGTTGCTCTTCTCGATCGTTCGGAACTGAGTTATTTGTACCGGTAGGTGATGCGTCCACGGGTCATGTCGTAGGGGGTAATCTCCACTTGCACCTTGTCTCCGGGCAGAATGCGAATGCGGTGCATGCGCATCTTGCCGGAACTGTGCGCGAGAACGGTGTAACCGTTCTCGAGTTCCACTCGGAACATCGCGTTGGGCAGTGGCTCTACGACGGTCCCTTCGACCGTGAACGCCTCTTCCTTGGACTTACTCAGGTTCCTTCTCCTTGTTGCGGTACTGCGACGCGGGGCACCGCTGTGGTCCCCACGGGTAACCCCCTTCAGGGTCGGCTGACCATTCTACCGAGAAAAAAGCGCGGAATGCAAAAGCGGTGCCTACGGGGGCCTTTGGGACTTTCGGCCATAGTGGGCGATCCGTCCGAAGAACCATGCTAGCAGCGTGACTGGTAACGACGTCCAGGAAGTTTTGAGCCGCGACGAGTGCGTACGACGCCTCGCGGCGGCCACGATGGCCCGCGTCCTTATCAGTGTGCGCTGCTTGCCGACCGCTCTACCGACGCGGGTGCGACTGGTGGACCACGATTTGGCCCTCCTCGACTCCGCTGACGTGGCGGTGGTCCAAGCGGCGCGTCGGCACGACGTTTTGACCGTCCAAGTCGACGGTCTCGACGACGGCCATCCCTGGTCGGTGGTTGCGTCGGGCATCTCCTCACTTGCCCCGCTCGACCCGGCCGCCCCCAGCCCGACCCACGACCACCGCCTTATTACACTGCCCCTGGCGGTGGTCGTGGGTCAACTTCACTAAACCTCCCCGTGTGGAACAGTGGGAGTGTGAGTTTTCACGAGATTGTCGACCCTCGTCGTCTTCACGCCCTCATTGAGGCAATGCTCCTCATCGAGGTGGAGGCACCGCTTCCCGACATCTTGACCCAGATCACACGAATGTCGGCCGAGTTGGTCGATGCCCCCTTCGGGGCTCTCGGTGTCCTTCATGGAGACGGCACCCGCCTGGCCGAGTTCATCACGGTGGGCGTCAGTGACGAGGAGCGTGACGCGATGGGTCCCTCCCCTACCGGCCACGGAGTACTGGGCCAAACCATCCGGGCTCGCCGACCAGTTCGAGTCGACGACCTGCGAGGTGACGACAACCCCAATTTGCCACCGGGCCACCCGCCGATGCACGCCTTCCTCGGTGTCCCGATCGTCACGCGCGACGGGCACGTGTGGGGCAATCTCTACGTCACGACCGGCGACCCCGGACGAAGCTTCTCCGAGGACGACGAGCGCCTCCTCGAGGCCTTCGGACGGGCCGCCGGTATCGTGATCGACCAAGCCAATCTGCGACGCACTCTGCGCGATCTCACCGTGGCCGAGGAGCGTGAACGACTCGCCCGTGACCTCCACGACACCGTGATCCAGCGTCTTTTCGGGGTCGGCCTCAGCCTCCAACTCGCCCTCCCCCAGTCCGAAGGTGACGTGGCTCGACGGATCGACTCGGCCCTCGAGGAACTGGACTCAACGATTCAAGAGATTCGGACCACCATCTTCGAAATCGACCACGACGCCACGTCGGGGGCCACTCTTCGCCAGCGCGCCGGAGCGCTCGTCGCCGAAGTGGACCAACGCTTAGGGCTGCGGGCCGGCTTCGAGATGAACTCCGCGGTCTCGGGCGCAGTCTCTGAACACGTGGCCGACCAGAGTGTGCTGGCCCTGAGAGAGATCCTCTCCAACGTCGTTCGCCACGCTCAAGCCAGTGATGTATCGGTCCACGTGGGCCTCGACGACGAAGACTTGGTGATCACCGTGAGTGACAACGGCGTCGGATTCACTCTCGAAGGGGGACCGGGACGGGGCCTGCGCAACCTACGAACCCGAGCCCAGGACCTCGGAGGGGAGTGCCGGGTCGAGAGTGCGGAGAACTATGGCACACTAGTGACTTGGCGAGTTCCGAAGGGGGCGTGATGATCCGGCTGGTTTTGGTCGACGATCACGAAATTGTCCGACGGGGACTACGCGAACTCCTTGAGGCTCACGACGGTCTCCGGGTCGTGGCCGAAGCGGGGATGGTCGGCGAGGCCCTCGATTTAGACCTCGCCGATGTTGACGTCGCCGTACTCGACGTCCGACTGCCCGATGGCTCGGGGGTGGACCTCTGTCGAAGCCTGCGCGAGGTGTACCCCTCGCTCGCCTGTCTCATGTTGACCTCCTTCGCCGATAGTGAAGCCCTGAGTGCGTCGGTGATCGCCGGCGCCCGGGGCTACGTTTTGAAGAACGTGCGCGGCGACGAGCTCGTGAGTGCAGTCCGTCGGGTCGCTCAAGGAGAGATGCTGTTGAGCGACGAGCAGGTCGAACGAGCGAAGGAACGACTTCGCCGACAGATCGCCGAGGATCTACGCCTCTCCAGTCTCAGCCCCCAAGAACGCAAGATTCTGGAGTTGTTGAGTGAGGGGATGACGAACCGAGAGATTGGCGAGACGATGTTTCTCGCCGAAAAAACAGTAAAAAACTACGTCTCCAACCTGCTCGCCAAACTGGGCTTCCAGCGTCGCACCGAGGCGGCCCTCTTCGCCCAACGCCAGATGGAGCGTCACCCCGACGGACTCTTCTAGAGAGTCAGAACTTCGGGTCCGTCGTCGAGTATGGCGATGGTGTGTTCAAAGTGCGCCGACAGGGAGCCGTCTTCGGTGAGCACACTCCACCCGTCGTCCAAGGTGTACGTTTCGGGCCCTCCCACGTTCACCATGGGCTCGACCGCGAAGACCATCCCGGACTTCAGAGTCGGACCGGGGCTACCCGGCCAGTAGTTAGGCACCTGGGGCTGCTCGTGCATCTCCGTGCCAATGGCGTGGCCCACGTACTCGGTGACGACGGAGAATCCGGCAGCCTCGGCGACGGTCTGAACGGCCCGACCGATTTCGTGGAGACGATTACCCACCGTCATCTGGTCCACTCCGGCCCACAACGAGCGCTCCGTGACCTCGAGGAGTCGACGGGCGTCGGGAGAAATCTCCCCCACTCCCGCCGTGTACGCGGCGTCGCCGTGGTAGCCCTCAATAATTGCCCCGCAGTCGACCGAGATAATGTCACCCTCTTCGAGGACGTACTCACCGGGAATTCCGTGCACAATCATGTCGTTCGGACTGGTGCAGATCACCGCGGGGAACCCGTGATACCCGAGAAAGTTAGAACGAGCCCCGCGCTTTTCGAGGACGGCGGCAGCTACTTCGTTGAGGTACGCCGTGGTGATACCGGGTCGCAGAACAGCGCGGGTCGCCTCGTGCATCTCCGCCACGACCTTGCCGGCCCGGCGCATCTTCGCGATCTCGTCCTTCGAACGTCTCACGTCAGGTCCCGGGACTTCAAGACTTCCACGAGATCAGCCGTCACCTCGTCGGGCGATCGAGAACCGTCGACGGTCACCACGAGACCACGTCGCTCGTAAAACTCCTTCAGGGGAGCGGTGTCGCGTTCGTAGGTGTCGAGTCGGCGGGCGATGGCGTCGGGAAAGTCGTCGGGCCGCTGAATGACGTCACCCCCGCAACGTTCGCAGGTTCCCGAAATGGCCGCGACGTCGGTGTCCTTATAGATCGCACCGCACTCCTGGCACACTCGGCGCGACGAGAGACGTTCGATGACCAGTTCCGAGGAGACTTCGAGGTCAATCACCACTTTGATGCCGTCCTCGCCGAGAAAGGTGTCGAGTGCCTCGGCCTGTCCCGGAGTGCGCGGAAAACCGTCCAATAGAGCCCCGCGAAGGGCGTCGGTCTGAACGAAGCGTTCCTCGACGAGTCGATTCACGAGGTCGTCCGACACGAGATTGCCGGCGGCGAGGACGGACTCGACCTCGAGACCGAGCGGCGTGCGCTCTCGCACCGCGGCCCTCAGAATGTCCCCCGTGGAGACGTGGGGAATACCGAGGTTCTCCGACAGCCGGTCACACTGGGTGCCTTTTCCGGCCCCCTGTTTGCCGAGCACGACGACGATCGCGCGACCCGCCATCGCTTACTTCAAGAACCCTTCGTAGTTGCGCATCATCAACTGCGAATCAATCTGTTGCATGGTCTGAAGAGCCACACCGACCGCAATCAACAACGTGGTGCCGTAGTAGGGGAATCGGTTGATATTCCAAATCGACATCAAAATCGACGGCACCACCGCGACTGACGCGAGGAACGTTGCCCCCACCACCGTGATACGACTCAGCAAACGAGAGAAGTAGCGCTCCGTGGGCGCCCCCGGACGAATACCCGGGACGAATCCACCCTGTTGACGGAGCAACTCACTCTGCTGGTGCGGCTCGAAGGCGATGTAGACGTAGAAGAAGGTGAAGGCGAAAATCAACACGAAGTCGGCCACGATGTAGAGCAGATTCGTCGGTTGAAGTGTCGTGTTCACGAAGTTGGTGAAGCCGGCCGAAGGGATGATGTTCGATAAGAGCACCGGGAGATAAAGAACGGACGAGGCGAAGATGATCGGAATCACGCCGGAGTGGTTCACCTTGATCGGAATGTAGGTGGAGTTTCCACCCATCTCCCGTCGTCCCACCACGCGCCGAGCGAAGGTGACCGGAATCCTCCGCTGACCGTTGTCCATGAACACGATAAAGAACAAGAGTCCGACCGAGATGACCAGGATCGTGAAGAACTTGTAGGGCCCTCCCTCTTCCCAGACCACGCGACCTCCGGTGGGTAGACCGGCGACGACGTTCGCAAAGATGAGGATGCTCATGCCTTGACCTATGCCGCGCTGGGTGATCAGCTCGGCGAGCCACATCACGAACGCCGTACCGGCTGTCATGATCAGCACCATGAAGAGCGCCAACCAGAGGTTGAACTTCGGAATCAGGTCGATTGTGAACCCGAGCAGGGCGGAGTCGTGTCCGTGGAAGGCGTAGACGAGACCGGTGGACTGCAGAAGCGCCAGGGCAATCGTCAAATACCGCGTCGTCTGAGTGATCTTGGCTTGGCCCTCCGGGCCCCCGTCTTGCCACTGGGTCAACCGAGGAATAACTCCCGTCAGCAACTGAATGACGATGGAACTGGTGATGTAGGGCATCACTCCGAGTCCGAAGACCGCGAGCCTCGTCAGCGCTCCACCCGAAAAGAGATTCAAGAACCCGAGAACGCCGCTGGAACCAGCCTTCGACTGCAGTGCCTGGATCTGCGTCCAGCTCACTCCGGGAATCGGTACATTCGCCCCGAGCTGGTAGAGGGCCACCACGAGCAGCGTGAAGAGCACCTTATTACGCAGGTCGGGGACCCGCAGGATGTTGGCGAGACGGCGCAGCACCGGGGCCTACCGGTTCTGGTGCTGGTTACCCGCCGCCGGCGGACGCACGGCGAAGGGCTTGTCGAGAATGGTCACCGAACCGCCCGCGGACTCAATGGCCTCTCGGGCACTCTGCGAGAACCCGTGGGCCGCCACCGACACCGCACCGGCCAACTCACCGCGACCGAGCACCTTCACCAGGTCGCCGCGACGGGCCAATCCCTGCTCGACGAAGACGTCGAGGGTCACTTCGCTTACGCCCAGTCGAGCGATAGCGTCCAAGTTCACCGGGGTGTACTCAACGCGGAAGGGGTTGGTGAACCCCTTCAACTTCGGAATGCGTTGCAGGAGGGGCAACTGCCCACCCTCGAAGCCGGCCGGGATCTGACGCCGAGCCTTCTGTCCCTTGGTACCGCGTCCGGCGGTCTTACCGCCCTTACCCGCGATACCACGACCGACGATTTTACGTCGGTGGGTCGAACCTTCGGGAGACGTTAAGTCGTGGAGTTTCATTCACTCACCTCTTCCACAGTAATTAGGTGGGGTACTCGCGCGATCATCCCGTGGATCTCGGGACGGTCGGGGAGAACGTTGGACTGCCCGATCCCCCGCAGCCCGAGCGCCCGCAGCGTACCGCGGTGCTTGGGCTTCGTAGCGATTGAGGAACGAATCTGGGTCACCTTGAGCGCCATCTCACGCCTCCGTCTTGAATAGATCGGCCTCGCGCTGACGCTCGCGGTAGGCCCGCAGCGTGCCCGAAGGAATGACCTGGTCGGCCGGACGGTCGCGCAGACGCGCAATGTCCTCGGGACGACGAATCTGCTTCAGAGCGTCGATGGTGGCGTGAGCCACGTTGATACCGTTCGACGAGCCTAGAGACTTGGCGACAATGTCCTTCACGCCGGCCATCTCCAAGATGGCGCGAGCGGCTCCACCGGCGATGACGCCAGTACCCGGAGCTGCCGGCTTCATCAGCACTCGTCCGGCGCCCGCCTCCCCGATAACCGGGTAGACGATGGTCGATCCAGCCAGCGGTACTTCGAAGAGGTTCTTGCGAGCCTCCTCGATGCCCTTCTGAACTGCCAGCCCGGCCTCCTTGGCCTTGCCGTAGCCCAGGCCGACTCGCCCGTTGCCGTCACCGATCACCATCAGGGCGGTGAAGGAGAACCGACGTCCACCCTTCACAACCTTCGACACGCGATTCACCTTGATGGTGCGCTCTTCGAACTGCTCGAGATCACTCATTAGAACTCCAATCCGCCCGCGCGCAGCGCGTCGGCGAAGGCCGCCACGCGGCCGTGGTAGTCGTAACCACCCCGGTCGAACACGACCGTGGTGATGTGGGCCTCCGCGCAACGCTGAGCGAGCGCTTCGGCAACCTTCTTCGCCCCCTCGATGTTTCCTCCGGTCACCGCCAGCGCCTTCTCCGTAGAAGAGGCGGCCGCCAGGGTGCGTCCGTTGAGGTCATCGATGATTTGGGCCGAAATGTGCTTCGCCGTGCGGCTCACGGCCACGCGGGGGCGCTCGGGCGTGCCCGAGAGCTTGCGCCGAATGCGCGCGTGTCGACGCTGGCGCAGTTCACGAGTTGTACGAGGCATTACTTCGCCGCCTTTCCGGCCTTGCGCAGCACGCGCTCGCCGAGGTAGCGCACACCCTTGCCCTTGTAGGGCTCGGGCTTGCGAATCTTGCGGATGTTCGCCGCCACCTGACCCACGACCTCCTTGTCGGGACCCTTCACCACGATACGAGTGGGTGAGGGCACCTCGAAGGTGACGCCGTCGGGGGCGTTGAACTTCACGGGGTGAGAGAAGCCGAGGGCCAAGTCAATGGAACTCGGACCGGCGGAGGCGGCGCGGTAACCCACGCCGATGATCTCCAACTCCTTCGACCAACCGTTAGTGACACCGGTCACCATGTTGGCGACGAGGGTCCGGGTCAGTCCGTGGAGGCTCTTGAGAGACGTGGTCTCGGCCGCACGGACCACGGTCAGCACATCACCCTCCTGGTGGAGAGTGATGCCCTCAGGAAGACGACGGGTCATGGACGCGCTCGGTCCCTCGACGGTCACGTCGAGTCCGGCCACACTCACGGTGACCCCGGCGGGGACAGTAATCGGGTTACGACCGATGCGAGACATCAGCACACCTCCGTTGAGAGACGCGAGTTACCAGACATAGCAAAGCACCTCGCCACCGAGCTTCGCCTTGCGGGCCTCCCGGTCGGTCATGAGCCCGTGACTGGTGGATACCACCGCCACGCCCACGCCGCCGAGAACCTTGGGCATCTCGCTCGACTTCTTGTAGATACGCAGACCGGGCTTCGACACTCGCTTGATTCCAGCGATGGTCTTCTTACGGTCCTCGGAGTACTTCAGGGTTATTTCCAGGGTGTCGCCCGGCTTGCCGTCCGCCTTCGTCACGCGGAACCCCGAAATGAAGCCCTCCCTCTCCAGCACGTGGGCCAGGGAGACCTTCAACTTCGAGCTCGGCATCGCGACACTGTCGAACATGGCGGCGTTCGCGTTGCGAATGCGCGTCAGCATGTCGGCGATCGGGTCAGTCATTGTCATCGCGTACCTCCTACCAGCTCGCCTTGGTCACACCGGGGACTTCACCGGCGTGGACCATCTGGCGCAGGCAAATACGGCACAGGCCGAACTTGCGGTAAACGGAACGGGGACGCCCACAACGCTCGCAGCGTGTGTAGGCGCGCGTGGAGAACTTCGGCGTCGCCTGCTGCTTGATTCGAAGAGACTTCTTCGCCATGCTTATCGATTCTCCTGCTTGAAGGGGAAGCCGAAGGCCCGCAGGAACGCACGTCCCTGTTCGTCGGTCTCGGCCGTCGTGACAATCGTGATGTCGAACCCACGGGGGCTGTCGACCTTGTCGTAGTCAATCTCGGGGAAGATCAATTGATCGTTCACACCGAAGGTGTAGTTGCCGTGTCCGTCGAAGGACTTCGCTGACAACCCTCGAAAGTCACGGATTCGCGGAATCGAGAGGGAGAGCAGTCGGTCAAAGAACTCCCAGGCACGGTCACCGCGCAGAGTCACCTTGGCACCGATGGGTTGACCCTCGCGCAACTTGAAACTCGAAATCGACTTGCGAGCTCTGGTCACGATCGGCTTCTGACCGGTGATCAGCTCCAGGTCGCGCTGGGCGCCGTCGAGCAGAGAGGCCTGCTGAGTGGCGCGCCCCACACCAGCGTTCACCACGATCTTCTCCAACCGGGGAACCTGCATGATGTTGTCGAGATCGAGCTGGTCCTTGAGCGCGGCACGCACTTCGTTGTCGAAACGAACCTTCAGCCGCGGACGGGTAGTCGTGGTCACAGCGTCCCTCCACACTTCCGGCAGACGCGCACCTTGGCGCCGTCAGCCACCTTGAAACCGGCTCGCGCCGGACCCTTGTGCCCACCGCACCAGAGCGCCACGTTGGAGGCGTGCATCGGCATCACTTTGTCGATGATTCCCGCCTGCAGTAACTCACCCTGCTGCTTGGTGTGGCGCTTTGCGATGTTCAAACCCTCGAGAATCACCTTGTTCTCCCGGGGCATCGCCTCTTCGACGCGGGCCCGCTCACCGCGGAACTTGCCCGCGATGACGAGGACTTCGTCACCCTTGTGAATCTTCATCACAGCACCTCCGGCGCCAGAGAAATGATGCGCATGAACTTCTTGTCACGCAACTCGCGTCCCACCGGCCCAAAGATTCGGGTACCGCGGGGCTGAAGCTGGTCGTTGATAATCACGGCCGCATTGTCGTCGAATTTGATGTAGGAGCCGTCGGGACGACGCTTCTCCTTGGCGGTGCGAACGACGACGCAGCGAACCACGTCACCCTTCTTCACCGTGGCCCCCGGGATGGCGTCCTTCACCGTTCCGATGAAGACGTCGCCAATGGAGGCGTAGCGGCGGCGTGATCCCCCGAGCACACGGATGCACAGCACCTCGCGGGCTCCGGAGTTGTCCGCCACCTTGAGGCGAGACTCTTGCTGAATCATCGGGCACGCTCCAGCACTTCGGTCAAGCGCCAGCGCTTGAGCTTGGAGAGCGGTCGGGTCTCTTGGACCCGAACGCGGTCACCCACCTTGGCCTCGTTGCCAGCGTCGTGCACGTAGAGCTTCTTCGTGCGCTGAACGGTCTTGCCGTAACGGGCGTGACTCACGCGCTCATTCACGGCTACGACGAGGGTCTGGTCCATCTTGTCCGAGACGACAATGCCCTCGCGCACTTTGCGCGGGTTCGGACGCTCGACCTCGTTGATCGCGTCACTCATGACTACTCACCTTCTCCTACTAGAACCTCGGCCGCCGAAATCTCGCGCTCACGCACGAGAGTGGACAACCGCGCAATCTCTCGACGCACCTGGCCGAGACGCGCGCTGTTCTCCAACTGACCGGTGGCCAACTGGAAGCGCAGGTTAAACAACTCCCGACGCGACTCACCGAGACGCTCGAGCAATTCGTGGTCCGGCAACTCTCGCAGTTCCGACACTCGTTCCGCGTGCTTAGCCATTAGATCGTCACCTCCGACGTACCGTGGGTACCGGGACGCACGACGAACTTCGCCTTAATCGGCAACTTCTGAATCGCACGATCCATCGCCTCGCGCGCAAGTTCTTCACTCACGCCACCCAACTCGAACATGATTCGACCGGGCTTCACCACGGCCACCCAGAACTCCGGGTTACCCTTACCCGAACCCATACGGGTTTCGGCGGGCTTAGCGGTGACCGGCTTATCCGGGAAGACCCGAATCCAGACCTTTCCACCACGACGTACGTGACGGGTCATCGCGATACGAGCGGCCTCGATCTGACGGGCGGTAATCCAACCGGCCTCGAGGGCCTGAATACCGAAGTCGCCGAAGGCAATGTCCACGCCGCCCTTGGCGACGCCGGCCATACGCCCGCGCTGCTGCTTACGGTACTTGACCTTACGGGGCATCAACATAGTTACTCCACGTCCTTTCGGAAGTGCGGGGTGTCGTTGTGGTCGCTGATGGTACGGCGCTCGATGTCCTCTTCGACCGCGAGCACGCGCTCGACGTCATCGGTGACGGCCAACAACTCACGATCTTCCACCTCAACTGCGACCGAGGACTCAGCGGCACCTTCGCCGTCGGCGTTCTCCACGCGGCGACGACCTCCACCGGCGCGCACCACACCCTTCGGGGCGCTGGGGGAGTTGGTGACGGCATCACCCGCGGCCAGGGCGGCCTTACGGGTGATCTCTTCGTCGTTCGACAACTGGTAGGGCAGAATGTCACCCTTGTAGATCCACACCTTGACCCCGATGCGACCAGTCGACGTACGGGCCTCGCGGAACCCGTAGTCGATATCCGCGCGCAGCGTGTGCAGCGGCACTCGGCCTTCGCGGTAGGACTCCCGACGACTCATTTCGGCTCCACCCAGACGTCCCGACGCCTGGATGCGAACACCGAGCGCTCCGGCCTTCTGCACCGTCTGAATACCGCGCTTCATCGCGCGACGAAAGGCCACTCGGCGTACCAACTGATCGCAGATTCCTTGAGCGATGAGTGCTGCGTCGAGTTCGGGCTGCTTGATCTCTTGGATGTTGAGGGAAATCTTGTTCTTTTGCCCGGTGATCTTCTCGAGCTCCTTCTTCAAGCGCTCCGCCTCGGCGCCGCGACGCCCGATGACGATTCCGGGGCGAGCGGTGTGAATGTCGACGCGCACGCGGTCCGCGTTACGCTCAATCTCAATTCGGCTCACCGCCGCGCTCTCGAGCTGCTTGGTCAGGTAGTCGCGAATCTTCCAGTCCTCAATGACGAGGTCCTTGTAGCCGCGCTCCTTGAACCAACGAGACTTCCAATCCGTGGTGATACCCAGACGGAAACCGTAAGGATTAACTTTCTGGCCCATTACTTCGTCTCCTCAGGGGTCTCGTCCGTCTCGTCGCTGGACGTCGCCGTCTCGTCGACCACCATCTCGTCCGCGGTGGTCAACTCCGTGACGTCAGCGCCGACCTCGACCGGACTCTCGGAGACGACGTTCTCTTCGAGCACCGCCGTCTCCTCAACCATCTCGTCACTCGCGGCGGCGTCACTGCGTCCCCGACGCGACGACGCAACTCGGCGAGCACGCGACGCACCAACCTGAGCACTCCGGGAGGCCCGGACGACTTCCAGGCGGTCGTCGTCCAACCGGGCCACGATCACCGTGATGTGACAGGCGCGCTTGCGAATCTTGCCCGCTCGACCACGCGCGCGAGGCTTAAAACGCTTCATCGTCACGCCCTCGTCGGCGAAAGCCGCGGCGACGTAGAGGTCCTCGGCGTTCAAGCCGTCGTTATTCACCGCGTTGGCCACAGCCGACACCAAAACCTTGAGCACCACGTCCGCCGCTTCGCGAGTCGTACCCTGAAGGATTTCGGCGGCCGTCTGCACGTCGCGACCTCGAATGAGGTCCAGCACCACGCGAGCCTTGCTGGCCGACATGTGGTAGCCCCGCAGGACCGCCCGGGTCCCCGGACGCTCGTTCGTCTTCGCTCCACTCATTAGCGCCGTCCCGTCTTTTCCTGGCCTGCGTGGAACTTAAAGGTTCTCGTCGGAGCGAACTCACCCAACTTGTGTCCCACCATGGACTCCGAGACGAAGACCGGAACGTGACGACGTCCGTCGTGAACAGCGAAGGTGTGTCCGACCATGTCGGGGATAATCGTCGAGCGACGACTCCAGGTCTTGACGACCTTCTTTTCGTTGGCCTCGTTCAGCGCGTCCACCTTCTTGAGCAGGTGGGCGTCGATGAAGGGCCCCTTTTTCAGGCTACGTGACATTGTTTACCTACCTCCGCGAACCGCGTCCGCGGCGACGACGAATGATGAGAGAGTCCGACGGCTTGGGCAGTCGGGTGCGACCTTCGGGCTGACCCCACGGCGACACCGGGTGACGACCACCCGACGTCTTACCTTCACCACCACCGAGGGGGTGGTCGACCGGGTTCATAGCGACACCGCGAGTCTGGGGACGGATTCCCTTCCAGCGGTTACGACCCGCCTTACCGATCTTGATGAGCTCGTGCTCCGAGTTACCGACTTCGCCGAGCGTCGCACGGCAGTCAATCGGCACTCGTCGCATTTCCGTCGACGGCAGACGCAAGACGGCGTAGTCGCCGTCCTTCGCCACCAACTGAACACTCATCCCGGCACTGCGGCCCATCTTGCCCCCACCGCCGGGACGAACCTCCACGTTGTGGACGGTCGAACCGGTCGGGATGTAGCGCATGGGCAACGCGTTGCCGTTACGAATGTCGGCCTTGGGGCCCGACTCCACGACGTCGCCCACCTTTAGGCCCTGGGGGGCAAGGATGTAGCGCTTCTCACCGTCGGCGTAGTGCACGAGGGCGATGCGACAGCTGCGGTTGGGGTCGTATTCGATCGACGCAATCTTGCCGGGAACTCCGTCCTTATTGCGCTTGAAGTCGATGATGCGGTACTGCTGCTTGTGACCACCACCACGGTGACGCGAGGTCTTACGACCGTAGGAGTTGCGTCCTCCGGTCTTGGGCTTGGGATCGAGCAGCGACTTCTCCGGAGTCGTCCGGGTGATCTCAGCGAAGTCCGAAACGCTCTGAAAACGGCGTCCCGGGCTCGTTGGCTTACGGTGTCGAAGGGCCATGGTCTTCCTTAGCTCTCGAAGAGGTTGATCGAGTCGCCCTCGCGCAGCGTCACAATGGCGCGCTTGGTCGACGGGCGAGTCCCCACCACGCCGGTCCGGCGATTGCGGGTGGCCTTGCCGGGGCGGTTCAAGGTGTTGACCTTCTGGACCTTCACGTTGAAAGCCTGCTCGACGGCGTTACGCACGTCGATCTTGGTGGCTCGCGGGTCGACCACGAAGGTGTAGGTACGCTCTTCCATGAGGCGGGTGGACTTCTCCGACACCACCGGGCGAATTAGCACGCTCATCGCGTCACGCATCAGTTGCTCTCCTTCGCACTGGGCAGACTGGCGTCGGTGAAGAGCACCCAGTCAGAGTTCAAGACGTCGTAGGTGTTGAGTTCACCGGCATCCAGGGTGACCACCTGGGGGATGTTGCGGAACGCCAAGCGGGCAACGGTGTCCTCACGGGTCAAGACGATCAGGACCTTTCCGGTGAGTCCGAGCGCCTGGAGGGCCTTCGCGGCCTGCTGGGTCTTCGCACCGGTCCACTCAGAGAAGCTGTCCACCAGGGCCACGCGATCCTCCGCGGCCCGGTCCGACAGAGCCGAGTTGAGGGCCAGACGAATCATCTTCTTCGGAGTCCGCTGTTCGTAGCTGCGCGGCTTGGGCCCGAGGGCAATACCACCGCCCGGGTAGTGGGGGGCCCGGATGGTTCCCTGACGGGCTCCACCAGTACCCTTCTGGCTGAAGGGCTTCTTTCCTCCACCGCGAACTTCCTTACGGGTCTTAGTGGACTGGGTGCCCGCTCGGCGAGCAGCCAACTGAGCCTTCACCACTTGGTGCATCACGGCCACGTTCGGCTCCACGCCGAAGATCGAGGGCTCGAGGTCGACGGTGGCGAGTTGCGCACCGCTCAAGGAGCGGCGGGCGACCGAACGACGAGCCGGCGCCGGGCGGTCCTTCTTGACCGGCCCGCGCAGCGTAAAGACGTCACTCATCGAACGCCTCCCTTCTTCATCGGATTCTTCACCGAGGTGCGCAGTACGACGACGCCACCTCGGGGCCCGGGAACGGCGCCCTTCACCAGAACCAGGTTGCGCTCGACATCGACCGAAATCACCTCGAGGTTCGTGGTCGTGACCTGTCCGCCACCCATCCGGCCCGCCATGCGAGTGCCCTTAAAGACACGTCCCGGCGTCGAACACGCGCCGATAGAACCCGGGGCGCGGTGGTGCTTGTGGTTACCGTGCGCCCCACCCTGGCCCTTGAAGTTGTGGCGCTTCATACCACCAGCGAAGCCCTTTCCCTTCGAGACCGCGGTGGCGTCGATCATCTCGCCCTTCTCGAAGACGTCCGGAGAAATCTCCTGGCCGACCGAGTAGGCCGACACGTCGTCGAGGCGCAACTCCACCAACTGCTTACCGGGCTGGACGCCGGCCTTGTCAAAGTGCCCCAATTCGGGCCTGGTCAGCGTCGAGGTGCGGCGTACTCCCCACGTCACCTGGACGGCGCTGTAGCCCTCCTTCTCGGGGGTCTTCACCTGCACGACGCGAGCCGGGCTGACGCGCACGACGGTCACCGGGATAGCCCGGTTCTGCTCGTCCCACACCTGGGTCATGCCCACCTTCTCGCCGACGATCGCTTTGGTCGCCACGTGTGCCTCTCTTCTTCCACTGTGTTCTGTGCGTCGAACTCCCGACACACAGACGCTCCGTTCGGGCTGAACCCGAACGGAGCGCTCGACTGGTTCGGCTCGCGGTTCCCTCGAGGGGCCTGCGAGCACATCACTTCTTCCACCTAAGTGGGTTTCTAAGCCTACACCACGCTCCCCCGGTCCCGCAAAAGGGATCCGGGGGAGCAAATGGCTAGTTTTGACGAATCTTGATTTCGATGTCCACGCCGGCGGGCAGGTCGAGGCGCTGAAGCGACTCGACTGTCTTGGCGGAGTGGTCGACGATGTCCAAGAGACGCTTGTGGACCCGCATCTCGAAGTGCTCGCGCGAGTCCTTGTGCTTGTGCGGACCACGAACCACCGTGTAACGGTGCTTCTCGGTCGGCAGCGGCACCGGTCCCTGAACGCGGGCGTTGGTCCGCTCCACGGTCTGCACGATCTTCGCGGTTGACTGGTCCAGGACGCTGTGGTCGAAGGCCTTCAGCCGGATTCGAATCATTTGACGGTTGTCGGCCATGACTCGCCCTACTTCAGGATCTTGACGACGCGACCGGAGCCGACCGTACGACCACCCTCGCGGATCGAGAAGGTGAGACCCTCCTCCATCGCGATGGGCTTACCGAGCTGCACGGTCATCTCGGTGTTGTCACCGGGCATCACCATCTCGGTGCCCGCGGGCAACTCGATAGTACCGGTGACGTCAGTCGTCCGGAAGTAGAACTGCGGGCGGTAGTGGGCGAAGAACGGCTTGTGACGGCCACCCTCCTCCTTGGTCAACACGTAGACCGAAGCCTCGAAGTCGGTGTGAGGCGTGATCGAACCGGGCTTGCACAACACCTGCCCGCGCTCGACGTCTTCCTTCTTCGTACCGCGCAACAGGGCGCCGAGGTTGTCTCCGGCCTGTCCCTCATCGAGGAGCTTGCGGAACATCTCGATACCGGTCACGGTCGTCTTGGTCGTCGGACGCAGGCCGACGATCTCGACTTCGTCACCGACCTTGACCACGCCCTGCTCAACCTTGCCGGTCACCACGGTGCCACGACCGGTGATCGACATGACGTCTTCGATCGACATCAAGAAGGGCTTCTCGGTCGCGCGCGTGGGCTCGGGGATGTACTCGTCCACCGCCGCCATGAGCTCCATGACCTTGTCGCCCCAGGCCTGGTCTCCTTCGAGGGCCTTCAGCGCGGAGACGCGTACCACCGGCACGTCGTCACCGGGGAAGTCGTAGCTGTCGAGCAGCTCGCGGACTTCCATCTCGACGAGCTCGAGGAGCTCTTCGTCTTCGACCACGTCGGACTTGTTGAGGGCCACGACGATGAAGGGGACACCCACCTGGCGAGCGAGCAACACGTGCTCACGGGTCTGGGGCATCGGGCCGTCGGTCGCCGAGACGACGAGAATCGCCCCGTCCACCTGGGCGGCACCGGTGATCATGTTCTTCACGTAGTCGGCGTGACCAGGCATGTCGACGTGCGCGTAGTGGCGGTTCGGGGTCTCGTACTCCACGTGAGCGATCGAGATGGTGATACCGCGCTGGCGCTCTTCGGGAGCCTTGTCAATCTGGTCGAAGGGGGTGTAGGCCGAACCGGGGACGCGCTCGGAGAGCACCTTGGTGATGGCCGCGGTGAGGGTCGTCTTACCGTGGTCGATGTGACCCATCGTTCCGATGTTGACGTGCGGCTTCGTGCGCTCGAACTTCTGCTTTGCCATTGTCGGGGACTTACTTTCTGTCTCGTGACCCTCTCGCGGTGAGAGAGTCGGTTGGTTTGCGGCCCTCCCCGACGACGGTTTGGACCTGTGGTGCTGGTTTCCCAGCCTGTTACGCGCCAGTCGCCTTCGCGACGATCTCCTTAGCAATCGACTCGGGGACTTCCGCGTACGAATGGAACTGCATACTGTAGGTCGCGCGACCTTGGGTGCGCGAACGTAGGTCAGTAGCGTAGCCGAACATGTCCGCCAAGGGGACGAGAGCTCTAATAGTCTGCCCGCTGCCCTTTTGCTCCATGCCCTCGATACGCCCACGGCGTGACGACAGGTCGCCGATGACGTCACCCATGTAGTCCTCCGGGGTCACGACTTCGACGGCCATGACCGGCTCAAGGAGCACGGGGCTGGCCAGTCGTGTCGCCTTCTTAATCGCCAACGAACCGGCAATTTTGAAGGCCATCTCCGAGGAGTCGACGTCGTGGTAGGAACCGAAGGTCAAGCGAACGCGCAGGTCCACCATGGGGTAGCCGGCCAAGACGCCCGACGTGAGGGCTTCGACGATTCCGGCGTTCACCGGACCGATGTACTCCCTGGGAATCACCCCACCGGAGATCTCGTCAAGGAACTCGTAACCTCCGCCGGGGCCGGTGGGCTCCACGGTGAGGACCACGTGACCGTACTGACCCTTACCACCGGTTTGACGAACGTACTTCTCCTCGACCTTCTCGACGGTCTTTCGAATCGTCTCGCGGTAGGCCACTTGGGGCTTACCGACGTTGGCGTCCACCGAGAACTCACGCAGCATGCGGTCGACGAGCACCTCGAGGTGCAGCTCGCCCATTCCAGAGATCACGGTCTGACCCGTCTCTTCGTCGGTGCGAACACGAAACGTGGGGTCTTCTTCGGAGAGGGCGTAGAGCGCCTTCGACAACTTCTCCTGGTCGGCCTTTGTCTTCGGCTCCACGGCGACGTGAATAACCGGCTCCGGGAACTCCAGGGTCTCCAACTGAATGGGGTGGTCCGGGTCACTCAGGGTGTCTCCGGTCGTGACCTGCTTCAGACCCACCGCCGCGACGATGTCACCGGTACGAATGGTGTCCAGGTCCTCACGGTTATTAGCGTGCATCAAGAGCAGGCGACCCAGGCGCTCCTTGCGCGAACCCTTCGTCGTGTTCACCACCGTGTCGCCCTTGTCGAGCGAACCCGAGTAGACGCGCAGGTAGGTCAACTTACCGACGTAGGGGTCGGTCATGATCTTGAAGGCCAGCGCGGCGAAGGGCTCGTCGTCGTCGGCCTTACGCAACTCCTCGTCCTCCTTGCCCGGCTTCGTACCGGCCGTCGGGGGCAGGTCGAGCGGGGAGGGCAAGAAGTTGACAACGGCGTCGAGCATGGGCTGAACACCCTTGTTCTTGAAGGCGGAGCCGTTCAGAATCGGCACGCACTGCCCCGCGAGTGTTCCCTGGCGCAGCGCGGCACGAATCTCGTCGGGCGTGGGGTCCTCGCCCTCGAGCATCTTCTCCATCAAGGTGTCGTCGAAGGTGGTCAGCAGGTCCAAGAGATCGGCGTGGTACTGCGCCGCCTGCTCCTGGTACTCGGCGGGAATCGGAACAACTTCGAGCTTCTCACCCTTGTCGTCGTGGTAGACGGTGGCGTTCATCTCGATGACGTCAATGATTCCGAGAAAGTCCGCCTCAGCCCCAATCGGCAGCTGGGTGACGGCCGGCCGGCAGTCCAGGCGGTCACGAATCATGTCGACGCACCGGAAGAAGTCGGCCCCGGTGCGGTCCATCTTGTTCACGAAGCAGATACGCGGAACGTTGTACTTGTTGGCCTGGCGCCACACCGTCTCGGTCTGGGGCTCAACCCCGGCGACGGCGTCAAACACCGCGACCGCTCCGTCCAGAACGCGCAAGGATCGCTCCACCTCAACGGTGAAGTCCACGTGTCCCGGGGTGTCGATGATGTTGATGCGGTGACCCTTCCACTGGCAGGTGGTCGCCGCCGAGGTGATGGTGATACCGCGCTCTTGTTCTTGGACCATCCAGTCCATGGTGGCGGCACCTTCGTGCACCTCACCGATCTTGTAGTTCTTACCGGTGTAGAAGAGGATGCGCTCAGTCGTCGTCGTCTTACCGGCGTCGATGTGCGCCATGATGCCGATGTTGCGCACCTTGTCCAGGGGGAATTCACGGGCGGACATTATTGGGGATCTCTCTCTTCTTTACCAGCGGTAGTGGGCAAAAGCCTTGTTCGACTCGGCCATCTTGGCCATGTCCTCGCGACGCTTCACCGCCGCGCCGACGCCGTTCGCGGCGTCCACAATCTCGCCGGCGAGGCGCTCGGCCATCGTCTTCTCGCGACGCTTCTTCGCGAAGTCGGTCAGCCAACGGATGGCCAAGGTCGTCGCGCGGCGAGGACGAACCTCGACCGGGACCTGGTAGGTCGTTCCACCGACGCGGCGGCTACGCACCTCGAGTTCGGGGCGCACGTTCTCGAGGGCACGCTTCAGCGTCGCGACGGGGTCAGTTCCCGTCTTCTGCTCGACCATCTCGAGCGCCGTGTAGACGATGCGCTCGGCGATGGTGCGCTTGCCGCGCTCCAAAATCTTGTTGGTGATCTGAGTGACCAGAATCGACTTGTAAATCGGATCGACCGGCACTTCGCGGCGAACCGCGGGACCCTTGCGTGGCATCGGTTACTTCTCCCTCTTGGCACCGTAGCGACTACGGGCCTGCTTACGGTTGCGCACTCCCGAGGTGTCGAGAGCTCCGCGAATGATCTTGTAGCGAACTCCGGGGAGGTCCTTCACACGTCCTCCGCGGACCAGAACAATCGAGTGTTCCTGAAGATTGTGTCCCTCACCAGGGATATAGGCCGTCACTTCCACGCCCGAGGTCAGGCGAACACGGGCCACCTTACGTAGCGCCGAGTTCGGCTTCTTAGGCGTCACGGTGTGCACGCGGGTACAGACGCCCCGACGTTGCGGGGCGCCCTTCAGTGCCGGGGTCTTGGTCTTGGCGACCTTGTCCTGGCGGCCCTTTCGGACCAGCTGTGCAATTGTGGGCACGCGGAACCTCTTCTAGTTTGTTCGTCGACATTCGGGCCGTGGAAAACTCCAGGCGTGGGGACTGCTCAGTCTAGGGCACAAGCGGGTCCTTCAGCAAACCCGATGTCGTGCACGGTTCACGAGTCGAGAATGGCCCGGATTCGTGAGCCCAGATCACTCACGTGGGGCGGGCGCAGACAGGAGTTGTGAGAGCCCGGGATGGATTCGACCGTCAGCGGGTTTCCACCACGATGTCGCCACCCCTGTTCGGTGTGCTCGGGGTCGTGACGGGTCACGAAGAGGTGAGTGGGGCCCGCGAAGGCGGGCATGGGGGCGATAAATCGTCGTCGCATCTGTCCGAGAACGAACTGTGCTTGGTAGAGCCGTCCCCCCCGAGGGCGGACCAGTCCCGCCACCGCCGCCGCGAGAGCGATGGGAATCACCGGACGAGGAAAACGCAGAGGTCGGTTGGTCGGTACGACTCCGGAGCCGCGAGCGCCCGTCATACGTACCTCCGGCCGAGTATCGATAATGAAGAGGTGGCTGACTCGTCGGCCTCGCCGAGTGAGTTCATGGGCCACCTCCAGGGCGACGAGCCCCCCCATCGAGTGCCCGCCGAGAACTAGGTCTCCGGTCGGCGCAACCTCTTCGATGCGCTGGGTCAACCGTCGCGCCTGAGATTTGAGGGAGTACTCCGGTAATCGACGCTGCTGAGCCGCCCGGCTCTGGAGGGCGATCACCGGTTGGTTCTCGCCTAACTCTTGGACGAGGGGCACAAACTGAAGGGCCACTCCGCCCGAGCCAGAGATAAGGAAGAGCGGGGGTCGCTCCCCCTCCAGACGAAAGGGAACGACGTCACCCACCGGCGCTCCCGACAAAAGCCCGAGGGAACCTACGAGAGTCGGTTCGACGTCGAAGAGTGGCCGAGTGAGAGGGAGATTCGCTTCGTCGCGCAGGGCCTCGAGGAGTTCGGGCACCTGCTGGGCCACTCCGCCGGCTCGGAAAAAGTTATCGACCGGGTCGACGTAGCGACCGAGGATACGGGCCCACACCCCACTCGCGAGCAGGTAGTTCTCTCTCCACTGCGCCCCGGTCCACCCGGCCGGGGACGTGACCCGCTTTCGACGGGTCACGTCCCTCGCCACGGTGTTAGAGGGCCTCTTGACCCAGGCCGTCTTCGGGGTGAGCGCCGTCGTTCTCGGGTAGAGCCGACTCGTCGTAGCTCGCTCCGATATTGAGGAAGTTCTTCAAGAACTCATCCTCACCGTCGTCGGCGCCCGCGCGAACCTCGCCGAGCAGTTCACCCAGGTCGAAGTCGTCGGCCGAGGTGTGAGCCCACTCGGGCATCAACTCGGCGTCGGGCATCTCGAGTCGGAGGTTTTCACGACTGTAGTAGTCGAGCCCCGATCCCGCCGGGATCAACTTACCGATGATGATGTTCTCTTTTAGCCCGACCAAGTGGTCCCGCTTGCCTTCGATGGCCGCTTCAGTCAGCACCCGGGTGGTCTCCTGGAAGGAGGCCGCCGAGAGCCACGAATCAGTTGCCAAAGAAGCCTTCGTGATACCCATCAACTGGGCTCGCCCGTCGGCCGACTCGCGACTCTGGGCCTCAAGCTCATTGTTGGTGTCGTTGAAGACCTTGACGTCGATCATGGCGCCGGGTAGCCAGGAAGAGTCCCCGGCGTCAACGATCTGAATTCGCCGAGTCATCTGACGAACAATCAGCTCGATGTGCTTGTCGTGAATCGACACACCCTGGTCACGGTAGACGTTCTGGACCTCTTCGACCAGGTACTGCTGGGTCTCACGAGTACCACGGAACTTCATCATGAGCTTCGGATCGAGCGGACCGTCGTGCAGAGGTGTTCCCACCTCGACCTCCTCACCGTCTTCGACGAGGAGGTGACGGGCGATGGAGACAGACTCTTCTTGCACCTCACCCTCGTTACCGACGACGGTGACCTTGCGCTCTCGCCCGATGAGTTCGATGCGAACAACTCCGGTGAACTCCGCGACCTTCGCGGCACCCTTCGGCGTACGAGCTTCGAAGAGTTCGACGACGCGGGGCAACCCGTGGGTGATGTCCGACTCGGTCACACCACCGGAGTGGAAGGTTCGCATGGTGAGCTGGGTTCCCGGCTCACCGATGGACTGAGCGGCGATAACTCCCACCGCTTCACCCAACTCCACCATTTGGTGGGTGGCGAGAGAGAGCCCGTAGCACGCGGCGCACACTCCCTGCACGGCGTCACAGGTCAAGGTGGTGCGCACGCGCACCCGCTCGACTGCGGCGTCGTCGCGCAGGCGATAGACGTCGTCCATCATGAGCATCGTGCCGGCCTCAACAACGGAACCGTCGGAGAGGACAACGTCCTCGGAGAGCACGCGGCCCCACAACTTCGTCTCGAGGTGAGCACGGCGACCGGGCTTGTCTACTCCGACATTCTCAATCCACATACCGCGAGAGGTCGCGCAGTCGTACTCCTTCACGATGAGTTCCTGAGCGACGTCGACGAGACGTCGGGTCAAGTACCCCGAGTCCGCGGTGCGCAAGGCGGTGTCGCCGAGTCCCTTACGGGTTCCGTGCGTCGAAATGAAGTACTCGAGAACGGAGAGACCCTCACGGAAAGAGGACTTGATGGGACGAGGAATCATCTCACCACGCGGGTTAGACACCAGTCCCTTCATCGCGGCAATCTGACGAATCTGGGACGAGTTACCACGAGCCCCCGAGTCCACCATCATGCGGATCGGGTTGATGGGCTGGTCGTTCATCGCCCGCTCAGTCGCGTCACCAACCTCCTTGTTGGCGTTCGTCCAGATCTCAATCTCCTGCTGGCGACGCTCGTCGTCGACGATGACTCCGCGGCGGTAGTTGAGCTCCACCTTGGCGGCCTGCTCCTCGTACTTGTTCAGAATCTCAGCCTTCTCCGGCGTCGTCACGACGTCGTCGATGGAAATCGTCAAGCCGGACTTCGTGGCGTAACGGAAACCCAGATTCTTAATGGCGTCGAGGGACTCGGCAACCACCTGGCGGTCGTAGTTGGCCGACACGGCTTCAACGATGGCGCCCACCGAGGTGGCGTTCTTACCGATGAGCTCATTGACGTAGCGAAAGCCCGACGGCAGCGCCTCGTTGAAGAGCACCCGTCCGGGGGTCGTCACCAGTCGACGCGCCGCGCCGCTCAGTTCAATTCCCGCGGCCTCCAGACGCGCATCGAGATTCGTGCCCGGAGTCGGTCGAATCTCAATGGGCGTGCGCAAGGTGAGCGACTTGTCCTCGAGGGCGTTCTCGATGTCGAACACGTGGCGGAAGACTCGAGGGTTTTCCAGCGGTTGTTCGGCCGGGAGAGTCAGGTAGTAGGCCCCGAAGACCATGTCCTGCGCCGGTTCGGTAATCGGTCGACCCGTCGCGGGGGTGAAGATGTTGTTGGTCGACAACATCAAGATCCGGGCCTCGGCCTGGGCCTCGGCGGACAGCGGCACGTGTACGGCCATCTGGTCACCGTCGAAGTCGGCGTTGAACGCCTTGCAGACGAGGGGGTGAATCTGAATCGCTTTGCCGTCCACCAGAATCGGCTCGAAAGCCTGGATTCCGAGTCGGTGCAACGTCGGCGCGCGGTTCAAAAGAACCGGGTGCTCTCGAATGACCTCTTCGAGAACGTCCCACACGACCGACTTACGCCGCTCCACCATGCGCTTAGCACTCTTGATGTTCTGGGCCGCCTGAGTTTCGATTAACCGCTTCATCACGAAGGGCTTAAAGAGCTCGAGCGCCATCATCTTCGGCAGGCCACACTGGTGCAGCTTCAACTGAGGACCGACCACGATGACCGAACGTCCCGAGTAGTCGACGCGCTTACCGAGCAGGTTCTGACGGAACCGACCCTGCTTACCCTTCAACATGTCCGAGAGGGACTTGAGGGGACGGCCAGACTGACCCGCGACCGGGCGACCGCGACGACCGTTGTCGAACAACGCGTCCACCGCTTCTTGGAGCATGCGCTTCTCGTTGTTCACGATGATGTCCGGAGCGCCCAGGTCGAGGAGCCGCTTCAGTCGGTTGTTGCGGTTGATGACGCGACGGTAGAGGTCGTTGAGGTCGGAGGTCGCGAATCGACCACCGTCCAACTGGACCATCGGGCGCAGGTCCGGCGGAATCACCGGAACGGCATCGAGGATCATGGCCGAGGGGTCGTTCAGGCGGTGACCGTGAGCGTCGCGTCGGTTGAAGGACTGGACGATGGCGAGACGCTTCAAGAACTTCGCGTGACGCTGCGCCGAGAGGGGCTTGCGGCCGTCCTTGGCGTCGATCATCTCGCGCATCACGCGCTCTTCTTCGTCGAGGTCCATTCGGTTGATCAGCTGGATGATCGCGTCAGCGCCCATGCCACCCTCGAAGTACTCGCCGTAGCGGAACTCGATCTCGCGGTAGAGAACCTCATCTTCAATAATCTGGCGAGAGTGCAAGCCCTCGAAGGTGTCGAAAGCCCGTTGAGCTAGATCACGCTCTTCGGCGTAGCGCGCCTTGACGACGTCCAGTTCCTTTTCGGCGTTGCGCTGCAGGGTCCGCAGTTCGGACTCCTTCGCCCCTTCGGCTTCGAGCTTGGCGGCTCGGGTCTCGAGGTCGGCCAACTTCGCCTCAATGGACTTCACCTCGCGCTCGTTGATCTCCTTGATCTCTTCGCCCAAAGCGATACGTAGTTCGGAGAGATCATCGTGACGGCGTTCGGACTCCACGTGGGTCACCATGTGGGCGGCGAAGTAGATGACCTTCTCCAGCTGCTTCGCCTTCAACTCCTCTTTGGGCAGGGTGCCCATGAGCAGGTAGGCGAGCCACGAACGGGTTCCGCGCAGATACCAGATGTGCACGACCGGAGCGGAGAGCTGAATGTGCCCCATCCGCTCGCGACGCACCTTGTCGGAGGTGACCTCCACCCCACAACGCTCACAGACGATGCCCTTAAAACGCACTCGCTTGTACTTACCGCAGGCGCACTCCCAGGCCTTTTGCGGGCCGAAGATCTTCTCGCAGAACAGGCCGTCCTTTTCCGGACGCAACGTGCGGTAGTTGATGGTTTCGGGCTTCTTCACCTCACCCGACGACCAACTCCGGATGTTGGAGGCGGTAGCCAGACCGATGCTCAACTCATTGAACTGATTGACGTCGAGCGGGCTCATGACAACTTCCTTTCAGCGGCGCGGCGCGCGTCTTCCTCGTCCGAACCCCGTTCGGGTCGCGAGATGTCGATTCCGAGTTCGCGAGTCACCGAGAAGAAGTCCTCCTCAGTGTCGGCGAGGTCCACGTGGGCCCCCACCTTGTCGCGCACTTCCACGTTGAGACACAACGACTGCATCTCTTTGATCAAGACCTTGAAGGACTCCGGGATTCCCGGCTCGGGCAGGTTCTGGCCCTTCACGATGGACTCGTAGGCCCGCTCGCGACCCTTCATGTCGTCCGACTTCACGGTCAAGAGCTCCTGCAAGGCGTAGGCGGCCCCGTAGGCCTCCAGCGCCCACACTTCCATCTCACCGAAGCGCTGACCACCGAACTGGGCCTTACCACCGAGAGGCTGAGCCGTGATCATGGAGTACGGACCGGTGGAGCGGGCGTGAATCTTGTCGTCCACCATGTGAGCGAGCTTCAAGATGTAGGCGTAGCCCACCGAGATGGGGTTGTCGTAGGGCTCTCCGGTACGACCGTTGTACAACACGGCTTTCCCGTCGTTAGCGCTCGAGAGCAGCCGCTTACCGTTCTGACCATCGACGTTGAGTCGCTCGAAGGTCTGCTGGATAGTCGGCTTACCCTTGGCGCGCTCAACCTCGTCCCAGTGCGCACCGTCGAAGGACGGCGTAGCGACGTACACGGCCGGCTCGACTCGCGGACGAGTCTTGCGGTAGGGTCGCTTCGCCTGGCTCTGGTCCTCGTGACCCGAGGTCCCCGCCAGGGGCGACGTCTCCACACCCGACCATCCGTGACGCGCCGCGTAGCCCAGGTGACTCTCGAGGACCTGCCCCACGTTCATACGACTCGGCACACCGAGGGGCGACAAGATGATGTCGACCGGAGTTCCGTCCGCGAGGAACGGCATATCCTCTTCGGGCAGAATCTTCGAAATCACACCCTTGTTCCCGTGGCGTCCGGCCAACTTGTCACCCTCGGAAATCTTGCGCTTCTGGGCGACGTAGACCTTCACCAACTGGTTCACGCCGGGCTGCATCTCGTGGTCCTCGTCACGGTTGTAGACCTTGACGTCGATGACCTTGCCGGACTCTCCGTGAGGAACCTTGAGGGAGGTGTCGCGAACCTCGCGAGCCTTCTCACCGAAGATCGCCCGAAGCAGGCGCTCTTCCGGAGACTGCTCGGTCTCACCCTTCGGCGTGACCTTACCCACGAGGATGTCCCCGGGCTCGACCTCCGCACCGATCCGCACGATACCGAGATCGTCCAGGTCGGCCAAAATGTCGTCGGGCAGGTTCGGAATGTCGCGCGTGATCTCTTCGGCACCCAACTTGGTGTCGCGGGCGTCAATCTCGTACTCCTTCACGTGGATGGAGGTCAGCACGTCGTCGCGTACGAGGCGCTCGCTCAAGATGATGGCGTCTTCGAAGTTGTAGCCCTCCCACGGCATGTAGGCCACGAGAAGGTTCTTACCGAGGGCCAACTCACCGTGGCTCGTTGAAGTCCCGTCAGCCAGCAAATCACCGACCTCCACCGACTCCCCACCGACCACGAGAGGCTTCTGGTTAATCGAGGTGTCCTGGTTCGAGCGACGGAACTTGTTGAGGTTGTACGTCTTCTTCCCGAGCGTGTTGCCGTAGCGGTCCGTCTCACCCTTGTCGTACTCGACGACGATGCGGTCACCCGAGACCAGGCGAACAACGCCGCGACCCTCGGAGAGGACCACGTCGCCGGAGTCGAGCGCGGCGCGCAACTCCATCCCGGTTCCCACGAAGGGGGCTTCGGGCATGATGAGCGGCACGGCCTGCTTTTGCATGTTCGCACCCATCAGGGCGCGCTGGGCGTCGTCGTGCTCGACGAACGGGATGAGCGAGGTCGCCACGGAGATGACCTGCTTGGTCGACACATCCATGAGTTCGACCTCTTCGGGGCGCACGTAGTCGATCTCCGAGGTCGTGGAGGAGGATCGGTTGGATCCACCCACCCGGAGTCCCGTACCAGTCGGGCCGCGACGCACGAGAACACGCTCGGCGTTAATGCGACCGTTCTCGTCGACGTCGGTGTTGGCCTGTGCAATAACGAAGCGTTCTTCCTCGTCGGCCGTGAAGTAGCGGATCTCTCCGGTCACCCGGCCTTCTTCGACCACGCGGTACGGCGTCTGAATGAAGCCGTATTCGTTGATCTGGGCGTAGTTCGCCAGGTACCCGATCAGGCCCACGTTCGGACCCTCGGGGGTCTCAATGGGGCACATGCGTCCGTAGTGCGAGGAGTGAACGTCTCGAACTTCGAGGCCCGCTCGCTCGCGGGACAGACCACCCGGTCCGAGCGCCGAGAGACGGCGCTTGTGGGTCAACCCCGAGAGGGGGTTGTTCTGGTCCATGAACTGGCTCAACTGGGAAGTAGCGAAGAACTCCTTGATCGCCGACATAACCGGACGAATGTTGATGAGCGTCTGGGGCGCGATGGCCTCGACGTCCTGGGTGTTCATGCGCTCGCGCACGACTCGTTCCATACGGGTGAGTCCGGTCCGCAACGCGTTTTGAATCAACTCTCCCACCGAGCGGATACGCCGGTTCGCGAAGTGATCCTGGTCGTCGATGTGGTAGGTCGTGTCCTTCGCCGTGCGGTCCCGCGCCAGATTCAGTAGGTAGGTCGCGGTCGCGAGGACTTCGGCCTTCGACAACACGTGCAGTCCCTCGTGGGGACCTTCGAGAAGGTTCCCGAACAGTTCGACGTTCTTTGCCACCTCGTCGCCCAGCTTGCGGTCCAACTTGTAGCGGCCCACGGCCGACAGGTCGTAGCGCTTGTCAGAAAAGAAGGCTCCCTCGAAGTACTGTCGAGCAGCCTCGATAGTCTGAACCTCACCGGGACGGGCGCGACGGTAAATCTCGAGCCAGGCGGTCTCCTGGGAGGCTCGAGCGAAGCTGTCCGGAGAGTCCTCGTAACCGTACTTCTCCATGTGCTTCAGAATTTCGGCCTTAGCCTTCTTCCAGTCGGACAGGTACTGGTCCTCGAGGAATTCGAAGTGTTCAACGAACTTTCCGAAGAATCCTTCGTCCATCGAGGTGTCGAGGGCGCGCAACAACGTGAAGATCGAGATCCGGCGCTTACGAGCGATACGCGCACCGGCGGTCGCCGCCTTGTTGCGCTTCTCTTCGAGATCGACCTGGAGCCACTCACCCCGACTCGGGTGGATAGTGCCCTCGAAGGCGACCTTCTCATCCTTACCGGGCTGAAAGAGCACTCCGGGTGAACGCACCAACTGTGAGACGACCACGCGCTCGGTCCCGTTGATGATGAAGGTTCCCTGTTCGGTCATGATGGGGAAGTCCCCCATGAAGACCGTCTGCTCCTTGATTTCACCGGTCTCGGCGTTCAAGAAACGGGCCCGAACGAAGATGGGCTGGGAGTAGGTGGTGGCCCGCTGACGACACTCCTCGACGGAGAACTTGGGTGGGCTCTTCAAGTCGGGATCGTTGGGATCGAACTCCAACTCCAACGAGAGTCGACCCGTGAAGTCGGTAATCGGCGACAGGGCCCGGAAGGCCTCGCTCAACCCCTCTTGCATGAACAGGTCAAAGCTTCGACGTTGTATGTCGAGGAGATTGGGTAGGGGGTGGGCCTCACCCAGGGCCGAAAAATTAAAGCGTTCGGGGCTTGTGGACCGAGACGTCAACGGTCATTCCTCCGTAAGAGTGGGTGGCTTCGGCAATGCGCCACGACCCGGGATTCGGCTTGTGTCAGGGGACGACAAAACGAGGCTCAGGGGCGTGGGTCTTTCAACACTAGTGCCCTTAAGCGTAGTTGCGCAAGAGGTGCCCTCAATCAGGCACTCTCCGGGCTCACGATAGGCACCCGAGATACACCGGGTCAAGACCCGGAATCGGGGGTCCCGGACTCCCGGGACCCCCGACGCGGTGAACTACTTGAGCTCGACCGTGGCGCCAGCAGCTTCGAGAGCCGCCTTGGCCTTCTCGGCGTCGGCCTTGGTGGCCTTCTCGAGGACGGGCTTGGGAGCTCCGTCGACCAGGTCCTTCGCTTCCTTCAGCCCCAGGCTGGTCAGCGCGCGGACTTCCTTAATGACGGCGATCTTCTTGTCACCACCGTCAACGAGGATGACGTCGAAGTCGGTCTTCTCCTCTTCGGCTTCGGCCGCGGCACCCGCGCCCGCCGGAACGGCCATAACCGCTGCGGGGGCCGCGGCGGTCACGCCGAACTTCTCCTCAAATTCCTTCAACAGTTCGCTCAGCTCGATCACCGAAAGTTCGGCAATTCCGTCGAGAATCTGTTCCTTGGTCAGGCTACCCGCCATAATGATTCCTTTCTCTTCCTAGTCGTTCCCGTGAGGCGACGGCGATTACTCGGCCGGCTCGCTCGCGACATCCTCGGATGCCTCGGGGGTCGCCTCGGCTGGGGCCTCTGCCCCAGCGTCGGTCTCGTCGGCTGGGGCCTCTGCCCCAGCGTCGGTCTCGTCGGCCGCGGCCCGCGGCGCAACCTCCACGTTCGCCTCGTCGTCGTTCGAGGCCGGGGCAACGGGAGCGCCACCCTTCTGCTCGAGCAACGCCGCAAGGCCGTACGCAAGATTCTGGGGGACGGCCTTCATCAGACCAGCCAAGGTGCGCATCGGAGCCGCCAGGGCACCGGCGAACATCGACAACAGGACCTCGCGGCTCGGCAGGTCGGCGAGGGCCGCCACGTCCGAGGGGCTGAGGGCCTTTCCGTCGAGCACTCCACCCTTCACCACAAGGTTCGGCGAGGACTTAGCGATGTCTCGCAGCGCCTTGGCGACTGCGGAGACGTCGCCCTTCACGAAAGCGATGGCCGTCGGACCCTCGAGGAACTCAGTCATCGGCTCCACGGTGGTTCCCGAGATAGCGCGACGGACCAAGGTGTTCTTGAAAACCTTGTAGTCGGCGCCCAGAGTGCGCAACTGACGGCGTACCGAGGAGATCTCCGCGACGGTCAGTCCGCGGTACTCAGTGACGAGGGCGGTCGTGGTCTCATCGACCCGGGCCTTTACCTCGTCAATCGCCGCCACCTTAACGGGACGAATCTTGCTCATCGTAACTCCTTCACCGGATGCCGTCCGGACACGGGCCGGAGACAACGAAGGAACGAGTCACGGGACTCGTCACCTCGTCGGGCGGACTCGAAAGAGCCACTTAAGGGGCTAACCCCACCGGATGTCTACGGCGAATAATCGAACTGTGGCGCGAATGGCGCGGACACTCACACTAGTGAGTCCGGACCACTCCCGTCAAAAGGGCTAGGCCCCCACCAAGGTCTCGTCCAGGTCACGGGTATGAGTGGGGTCAATCTTGACTCCGGGGCCCATGGTCGACGACACGGTGATGGACTGGACGTAGCGACCCTTGGCGCTGGCCGGCTTGACGCGCGTGAGCTCGTCAATCACGGCGTGCACGTTGCGGGCGAGGTCCTCTCGAGAGAAGCTGACCTTGCCCACACCGAGCTGGACGTTACCGACCTTGTCGGTGCGGTACTCCACTCGCCCACCCTTGAAATCGGTGACCGCACGGGCCACGTCCATCGTGACCGTCCCGGTCTTCGGGTTCGGCATCAGGCCGCGAGGACCGAGGACGCGACCGAGGGAACCCACTTGACCCATGAGGTCGGGGGTCGCGATCGCGATGTCGAAGTCGAGGAACCCTCCCGCGATACGAGCCACGAGATCGTCAGCTCCCACCACGTCGGCACCGGCGTCACGGGCGGCCTGAGCGGCCTCTCCGGCGGCGAAGACGATGACGCGATTGGTCTTACCGGTGCCCGCCGGCAACGACAGGGTCCCTCGGACGATCTGATCAGCCTTACGGGGGTCGACGCCGAGGCGAACGGCCAACTCCACGGTCTCATCAAACTTGGCGGTAGCCAAGGACTTCACCTGGTCGAGTGCTTCGTTCACGCTCACCAGCGCTTCCCGGTCCACTTGGGCCAGGGCGCCGCGATAGTTCTTTCCGTGCTTCATCTCATTGTCTCCTAGCCAACGACCGAGATGCCCATGGAGCGGGCCGTACCAACGACCTGCAACTTGGCCTGCTCGAGGTCGTCCGTATTGAGGTCCTTCAGCTTGGTGGAGGCAATCTCCTCCACCTGGGTCATCGTGACCGAAGCCACCGTCTCACGACCGGCGATCTTCGAGCCCTTGTCGACACCCGCCGCCTGGCGCAAGAGCACCGGCGTCGGGGGCGTCTTCAAGACGAAGGTGAAGGTGCGGTCCTCGAAGATCGAAATCTCGACCGGGATGACCGTTCCCTTCATCGCCTCGGTGGCGGCGTTGTACTGCTTACAGAACTCCATCGTCTGAATACCGTGTGGCCCGAGGGCGGTACCCACCGGCGGAGCCGGGGTGGCCGCACCGGCCTGCAACTGAATTTTGACGACGGCGGTTATCTTCTTGGCCATAACTGTCTCCTTACGGCGTCCTAGAGCTTCGTGATCTGGGTGAAGTCGAGTTCCACCGGGGTTTCGCGACCGAAGATGTCAACGAGGACCTTGACCTTCATCTGGTCCTCGTTGATTTCGGCCACGTGCCCGGAGAAGGTAGCGAACGGTCCAGTCTTAATCTGCACCGTGTCGTTAACCTCGAACTCGTGGGTGGCCATCCGCCGCTTGGCCTGGGGCTGCTCGACCCCCTCGACGTGAGGTCGGATGATGTTGTCGACTTCGCGCCGAGTGAGCGCGGTGGGTCGAGTCTTCTCGGCGCCCACAAAACCGGTTACTCCAGGAGTCGATCCGATGACGTAGAAGATTTCGGGGTCCGGTTCACAGCGCACGAGGAGGTAACTCGGGAACATGCGCTTCGAGACCGTGACCTTCTTGCCCGACTTGAACTCGGTGACGTCCTCTTCGGGCAGGTAAATCTCGTAGATCTGGTCGCTCAGCTCCCGGGACTTCACAATGTTCTGTAGGGCGCTGATGACCTTCTTCTCGTGACCCGCGAAGGTGTGCACGATGTACCACCGTCCCGGTCGGTCGAAGGCGCTCTCGATTTCGGGCTCGACGATCTCGTCGACGTCGAGAATCTCGACGTCAATCTGATCCTCGACCGTCTCGTCGGGCTCGTGAAGGGTGGAGTCGCTCATGGAACCTACTTCTGAAAGAGAAACTCGACGAACTTGGAAAATACGTAACTCAGGGAGAAGATCAGCGCCGTCATGAAGACCAGGACGCCGGCGACGATGGAGGTGTAGTTGACCGTCTGATCCCGCGTGGGCCAACCAACCTGACGCATCTCCCCGCGAACCTGCTCAAAGAACTGCGCGGGCGTGGTACGAGGACCGCGACCCTGAGCAACGTCAGCCGCCGCGGCGCGACGGGAGGACCCGTCGCCCAACTGGCCCTGACGGCCCATCTTGCGCTTCTGTTCGCGGTTCATCGTCTTTCTTTCGTCTACCTCTCCGGCACGCCGGAGTCTCGAGCAGGGCAGGAGGGACTCGAACCCCCAACCCCCGGTTTTGGAGACCGGTGCTCTACCAATTGAGCCACTGCCCTCTGTTTGGCACGCGGGGCCGAACCCAGGGAGGAACAGCCTACCACCCACCGACGAGGGGGGCTAGCGGGTCTCCTTGTGGGTCGTGTGACGGCGCTCCCAGCGGCAGTACTTCTTCATCTCGATGCGCTCACGGTCGTTGAGCTTGTTCTTCATCGTGATGTAGTTTCGCCGCTTGCACTCCTCACACGCCAGGGTGACCTGGACTCTCTTCTCGTTCTTCGCCATGATTCTCCTTACACCCGCCTCTGGTACAACTCAATCCGGTAACCCGGAACTGCCTGGTAGCGGCGGCGGGAGTCGAACCCGCGACACCACGATTATGAGCCGTGTGCTCTAACCACCTGAGCTACGCCGCCTGGCGAGCCCTCTGTCG
>JABEUS010000115.1 GCA_013044285.1 Acidimicrobiaceae bacterium | reverse complement strand
CCCTGGGTGTAGGGGTGGGCGGGAGATCTAAAGACCGACTCCGCGTCACCCATCTCCACCAACTTGCCGAGGTACATCACACCGATTTTGTCGGCCATGTAGTACACCACGGCGAGGTCGTGAGACACGAAAATATACGAGAGATGCTTTTCTCGCTGGAGCCCCTTCATCAGGTTCAAAATCTGGGCCTGAATGGACACGTCGAGAGCCGACACGGGCTCGTCAGCCACGATCAACCGGGGGTCGAGGGCGAGAGCGCGCGCAAAGCCGATTCGCTGACGCTGTCCCCCCGAAAACTCGTGCGGGTAGCGGTCGGCGGAGCGCGAGTCGAGACCAACCGTGTCGAGCAGATCCAACACCATCCGTCGGCGCTCGTTCGAGTTCCCCACCCGGTGCACGTCGAGTGGTTCGCTCAGAATGTCGCCCACCTTCATTCTCGGGTTGAGAGAGGAGTACGGGTCCTGGAACATCATCTGGCGATCGCGGCGTTCACGACGCGAGGGCTTGTGCTTGGGGTCGGTCACCAACTTGCCGTCGAAGTACACGGCCCCACCCGTCAGCGGTTCGAGTCCGACAACCAGACGTCCGATTGTCGTCTTACCACAGCCCGACTCTCCCACGAGGCCGAAGGTTTCACCCTGGCCCACCGTAAAGCTGACGTCAGCGACGGCGCTGACAGTACCCACGGTGTGGCGAACCAGCCCTCCCTTGATGGGGAACTCCTTCACCAGACTCTCGACCCGCAAGAGTTCGGAGAACTCGCCGGGCGCCGGCGCCGCCTCCACGGACGACCGAATCTCGACCGCGACCGGTCCGTCGACGGGATGAAAGCACGCGAAGACCCCTTCACCAACGGTCTCGAGGGGTGGCTCCTCGGCGCGACACTTGTCGGTCGCTCGTACGCAGCGCGGAGCGAAACGACACGCGACAATGGGTTGGGTCAAGTCCGGCGGGAGACCCGCAATGGAGGTCAACTCACGCTTAACGTCACCCTCCAGATTCGGCATCGAGGCGAGAAGCGCCTGTGTGTAGGGGTGGCGCATCGAACGAAAGAGCTGACGCGTGGGGGCCTCTTCGGCCTTCTTTCCGCCGTACATCACCACGACTCGGTCGGTGCGACCGGCGATGACGCCCATGTCGTGAGTGATGAGGAGAACCCCCATCTTCAATTCGCGACGCAACGAGTCGATGATGTCGAGAATCTGCGCCTGAATCGTCACGTCGAGGGCAGTCGTCGGTTCGTCGGCAATCAATAACTCCGGTCGACAGACGAGTCCCATCGCGATGATGACCCGCTGACGTAGTCCTCCCGAGAGCTCGAACGGGTACTGGTCCAGCCGTTCCGCGGGTCGGGGCATCTCGACCATCTCGAGGACTTCGAGGGCGCGTTTGCGGGCTTGAGCGTCCGACGCCCCCTCATGGATACGCAGGCCTTCACTGATCTGCGCCCCAATCTTCATCGTCGGGTTCAGCGAACTCATCGGGTCCTGAGGAATCAGTGCGATCGTGCGCCCGCGCTGCTTTTCCATTTCTGTTTCGGAGAGCGATGCGAGGTCGATACCGTTCAGTCGGACCTCACCACCGGCCACCTTGCCGTTGTTGGGCAACAGGCGCATAATCGCCAGTCCCGTCGTGGTCTTTCCGCAACCGGACTCTCCTACCAAGCCCACGCTCTCACCCGCACCGATGGTCAGTGAGAACTCGTCAACGGCAGTAGCGAACGTCTTACGGGTCGCGAATTGGACCCGGAGATTCTTGACCTCGAGCAATGTAGGCATTGAGTAAGGAGTCTACTGGTCGGCGCACGTTTCTCCGCTAATTAACGCCCCTTCACGCCCTCCGGCGACGGGAAAAGTCGCCATGTGTGACGGTGAAAGGGAGTCGATCCGTGAGCCCTCAGGGCTTCGCGGTGCGCGAGAGTTCCGTAACCTCGATTCTGCGCCCAGCCAAACTCCGGAAACACCGTACCGAGGCGCTCCATCGCTGCATCTCGAACGACCTTGGAGACCACCGAGGCGGCAGAAATGAGGGGGACGAGCCGGTCGCCGCCGACCACACACTGCACCGGAATGGATGAATAGTCGAGATCTGCTCCCACCCAGTCGCGGCCCGTTCCTCGCACCAGGTCGAGGGGTCCATCCACGAGAATCAACCCGGGTGTGACGCGGAAGCGACGCAGAGCTCGTCGTGAGGCTAACGCGAGGGCGTCCCGGACTCCCCACTCATCGACCTCCGCCGCACTGGCCGAACCAACCGTCCACTCGAGCGCCCAGTTCGCGATCTCGGGACACTGGCGCTCTCGCTGACGAGCACTCAGCAGCTTCGAGTCGTTGAGTCCTCTGGGTGGAGCAGACCACGCGCCGAGGCTCACGGCCCCCACCACGACTGGTCCCGCTAACGAGCCTCGACCCACCTCGTCCAATCCCGCGACGACGGAGTGATGGGTCAGGAGGTCACGAAGGAGTACCTCTGCGTTACCGGGCTCAGTCACGGGGTCATGGTAGTCAGCCGTAGGCTCACGCCGTGGACGACGTACTCGTACTCATCCCGCTTAAGGGGTTCGACCTGTCGAAGCAACGGCTTCGACTCGAGGGATACCCTCGTCCCGATCTCCTCATGCGTCACCTCGCCGAGGGTGTTATTCGCGCGTGCGCCCCACGACGATGTGTCGTCGTATGCGAGGAACCAGACGTCGCGCTCTGGGCCCTGCGTCGTGGCGCCCAGGTCTGGCTGAACCGGGCGACCGGTCTGAACGACGCCCTCACTCGAGCTCGCACCGGACTACGGGACCGAGCACACGTCCTTCTCGTAGTGCACGGTGATCTCGCGAGTCCGACTGGACTGGACACTCTCGATCTCAGCGCTCCAGTGACTATCGTGACGGACCGACACGGTCGAGGCACCAACGCCCTCGGACTCCATCGAGAGGTCGAGTTCACTTTCGAATTCGGCGAAGACTCTGCTGGACGTCACCGTGATCAGGCACTCGCTCGGGGTCTCGCGCACCACGTCCTCGAGCACTCCTCCTGGTCACTCGACATTGACACGATGGACGACCTCGCACAAACAGCAGACGAGGGGGGTTTCTTAACCCCCCTCGCGTAACACTGCTTTGATAACGGCGAACTACTAAGCGTCAGCGTTCTTCGCCGGAGCCTTCTTCGCTACGGCTCTCTTCGCCGGAGCCTTCTTCGCTACGGCTCTCTTCGCCGGAGCCTTCTTAGCTACGGCCTTCTTCGCCGGAGCCTTCTTCGCTACGGCCTTCTTCGCGGCAGCCTTCTTAGCCGGCGCGGCCTTCTTTGCCGGAGCCTTCTTCGCTACCGCCTTCTTCGCCGGAGCCTTCTTCGCTACCGCCTTCTTCGCCGGAGCCTTCTTCGCTACCGCCTTCTTCGCCGGAGCCTTCTTAGCTACGGCCTTCTTCGCCGGAGCCTTCTTCGCTACGGCCTTCTTCGCGGCAGCCTTCTTAGCCGGCGCGGCCTTCTTCGCGGCAGCCTTCTTGACCGTCGCGGCCTTCTTCGCGGCTATTGCCACTTTCCCTCCTTGGGTATCACGATGGTCACTCGAGGACCTCGGCATCACCACCTTGGTGATGCTGGGGAGGAACCGGGTGACACCCGCGCACTCGACCTACCAACGTCCCGTTGTCACAACGGTGCGCTGCCCACTCGCAGAACGCGATCACCCACTCACTAAAGATGATCGTCACTGCGTTCATCGTTACTGCGTGAGGCGACCCTTTCAGTTCACTGCCTTTAAGGAGATGTGTCAAGCATTGATCACACAAATTGAACAGTTGTGAGTCATGGATGACTTTGGTGTGTATCTCGGTCGAGGTCCTCGCGGCGATGTGATGAGCGGTCGAGAGCGGTCGACTCTCATCATTGGTCCGAGTCGTAGTGGCAAAACGTCGTCACTCATCATTCCAAATTTGTTATCGACTTCACGAGCCACCATCGTGACCTCCACCAAGGATGACGTCGTGCGTGAGATGGCCGACTCGACTCGCGCTCACGAGACTCTGCTCTTTGATCCTTCGGGTACTGTGCCGACACCGAGAGGAGTTCGTCGTGTCGGTTACTCACCACTGCGTGCGGCGGGTCAGTGGGATCAAGCCGTCGTCGTAACCCGCACTCTCGTTGACTCCACGCACGGTCGTCATCTCGAAGGCTCAGCCACGCACTGGGCCGAGCGGGCCGGTGCCTTGGTAGCCCCTCTTCTCCACGCATCGTCCCTGATGAACGAGTCTCTTTCTTCCGCTATCACTCGAGTTGAATCACGTGTCGCACAGGATGCGGTGGAGTTCTTGAGTGAGCGATACGGAGACCTTCATCCGTCGGTGTCGTTACTACGCGGAGTACTTCAGACTGAGTCTCGCGAGCTCTCCGGGATCTGGTCGAGCGCCGCGGGAATCTTTTCCGGCTTGCGGAGTGAAGCTGCTCGAGAGAGCGCTCGTGATGGCCTCGTCGACCTCGACGCGTTCGTCCATTCACAGCACCAGATTCACATCGTCTCGCCGAGTCACGTACAGCACGTCAGCGCACCTCTCGTGGCGGGATTCATCGACGAGATTGTTCAGCACACGTACCGGCGACATCACGAAGGGGCTCGGCTTCTTCTCGCCCTCGACGAACTCGCGAACGTGGCTCCACTCCCCCGACTGGCCTCCATCATCTCCGAGGGTGGTGGTCAGGGTGTCGTGACGCTCGCGTGCCTACAAGATCTGTCCCAAGCTCGCGCTCGGTGGGGTGAGAGCGCGGAGGGATTCCTCTCCCTCTTTCCCACCACCGTCGTTCTGCCGGGGGTCGCCGATATGAAGACCCTCGACGCACTCCATCATCTCGCCGGTCGAGAGCTCGTCGCGAGTCCCTCGCACCAACTCACCCCCCGAGGTCGATCACGCGGTCGGGGACAGCAGTGGATCGAACGAGATCGAATGAGCATCGCTGACGTGGCTCGAGGCCGCTCTGGTTTCGCCCTCGGTCTCAGCCCCACCAAGGAGCCCCGGTGGATTCAGCTCACCCCCGCCTATCGCGATCCCCGGTGGAGTTCCTCACTCTCACGCTCACGCTCCCTACCCCCGCGCTCCCTATCTCCGATGGAACGGGACTCTCCCGAACGTTCTCGCTCGTGAACATCGATCTGTCGAGAGTGGCTGGCCACTCGAGACCAGGTGTCGTGAAGACCGAGGAAGGACTCTCGGCGACCTCGCTCGAGGGTGATCTCGGGAAAGAGTCGGTCCACCGTGGTCGTGACCTGCTGGCTGGTCAACCCGTCTCGGGCGGACTCGGCCAGCGCTCGCACGATCTCTCGTCGGGTGGGCCAGCGGTCCCCATCAAGTGCGGCCCGGTACGCGTGAGAGTCGATCCCGACCAAGCGACTGGGGGATCTCATCTCCCCGAAGTACTCCACACCTCGTGCTTGGTTTCTCCAGCGCTCGACAATCTCCTCTCGCTCCCAGTGCTGTTTCGTACCTCGATCGGACCAGTGGCCACCCCAGAGAGCGATCCAACCTTCATCCATACCCTCCACCCCCTCACGCCCGGTGTGAGATCGCCAGACCCGGTAGCCGGTGCGTTCACCGACGAGAGCGCGCAGAGTTGAACGGTAGAGAGCGTCGGCGGTGGCTGCGTGCGCGAAGAGAGCACGCGGATCGTTCATG
>JABEUS010000114.1 GCA_013044285.1 Acidimicrobiaceae bacterium | reverse complement strand
GGTGGTTGCGCCTCCGGTGATTACGGCGAGCGCCGCTGCGGTGACACAGTCGGGAACTCACTCCACGGGGCTCTCCGTGAGCCTGGCCGCCGCCAGTTCGGCGCCGGTGACGACGACCACGGTCGAGGGTGACCAGTGGTTCGACCCCTACCCCTGCTGAGGCTCGCTGGTCTCGGCGTCGTCGAGAGCTTGGGTCAGAGTGTTCCAAGCGAGGGTGGCGCACTTGATGCGAACCGGGAACTTCGAGACCCCGGAGAGCGCGGCGATTTCACCGAGTTCGCGCAGAGCATCTTCGGAGGGTTCACTCGACTCCGCGGTCATGAGGTCCTTGAAGCGCGCGACGAGCTCGCGGGCCTCCTCGACTCGACGTCCCTTAATGGCGGCACTCATCATCGATGAGGAGGCCTGGGAGATCGAACAGCCGTGGCCGGTGAGCTTGACGTCGGTGATGAGATCACCTTCGACGAGTACGAACACGGAGATCTCGTCCCCGCATAACGGGTTGTGACCATCGGCGCGCCGGGCCGGGGGAGTAGGTAGCTCTCCTCGATTACGGGGCGTACGGTAGTGGTCCATCACGATCTCGCGGTAGAGGTCGTTGAGAGGGGGCATCTGGGTCACGAGAACATCTCCAGAGCCTGGCCGAGGGCGTCGACCAGAGTGTCGACCTCGGGGCGAGTTGAGTAGGGGCCGAAGGAGACGCGGGCCGTCGCGGCGAGATCGAAGCGTCGCATGAGGGGCTTCGCACAGTGATGCCCCGGGCGTACGCACACCCCGTACTGGTCGAGTACTTGGGAGACGTCGTGGGGATGAACCCCTTCGACGTCGAGGGAGATCACGCCACCGCGCTCGGTCGTCTCGCGCGGCCCCACGATACGAACGCGTCCGTCAAAACTCGACGTCAGTCGTTCGAGGGCGTAGGTCGTGAGGTCGAGTTCGTGGGCGGCCACCGACTCCATCGTGATGGACTCGAGGTAACGCACCGCGGCTCCCAGGCCCACGGCCTCGGCGATGGGCGGGGTGCCGGCCTCGTAGCGGGCCGGTCCGTCCGCCGGAGTGAAGCCGTCCAGAGTCACGTCGGCGATCATGCCTCCTCCTCCGAGGAAGGGTGGAGTGCGATCCCAGTGTTCTTGCTTTGCCCAGAGCACACCGATCCCGGTGGGTCCGAGCATCTTGTGGGCGGAGAAGGCGAGGAAATCGGCGCCGAGAGATTGGACGTCGGTCGGTAGATGAGCCACCGACTGAGCTCCGTCGACGGCGAGGAGCGCCCCCGCGGCGTGAGCGCGCTCGGCCAGGTGGACTACGGGGTTGATGGTACCGAGAACGTTGCTCATGGCGGTGACGCTGAGCAGTGTGGCGCCGTCGAGAAGTTCATCGAGGTTCGACAGATCCAGCCGGTAGTCGTCACCCACGCGTAAGAAGCGCAGTTCGATTCCGTGGGAGTCGCGCAGTTGGAACCAGGGCACCAGGTTGGCGTGGTGTTCCATCTCCGTGACGACGACCACGTCACCGGGCCGCAGATTCGCCGCACCCCAGGCCCGAGCTAACAGGTTGAAACTCTCGGTCGCGTTCTTCGTGAAGACCACCTCGTCGGCGTGGGCGGCCCCGATGAACCGGGCCACCGCCGCGCGCGCGTCCTCGTAGGCCGCGGTCGCCTCCGCCGCCGTCTGGTAGACGCCGCGGTGAACGTTGGCGTGGTGGCGCGAGTAGTAGACGTCCATCGCCTCGAGCACGGTACGCGGGGTGAGCGAGGTGGCTCCGGAATCGAGGTAGGTGATGGGGTACCCATTGACGACTCGACGCAAGAGGGGAAAGTCGGTGCGTAGGAGTCGAACGTCGTAACTCACGATGTCGTCCGCACGCGTAGGGCGTCGTAGCCACCGGATTCGATCACCCGAGCGACCTCGGCGTCACCGGTGTGCACGATACGTCCGTCGACCAACACGTGCACGACGTCGGGAACGATCTCGTCGAGGAGTTTGACGTAGTGGGTCACGAGGAGGACACCCATCTCGGGGTGCTGGTCGCGCACGGTGCGCACCCCGCGAGCCACCACCCGTAGGGCGTCGATGTCGAGGCCCGAGTCAGTCTCGTCGAGAAGGGCAATCGTGGGGGTGAGAAGGGCCATCTGCAGAATCTCGTTGCGCTTACGCTCGCCCCCCGAGAAGCCCTCGTTGAGGTGGCGTTCGGCGAAGGCCGGGTCCATGCCGAGACGTTTCATCCAGTCCATGAGGTCGAGGCGTACCTCGAGCACGCTCAACTCACTCAGTCCCCGCCGGGCGGCCACTGCTTGACGGAGGAACTGGACAACCGAGACACCACTAATGGCCTCGGGGTACTGGAACGCTAGGAAGACGCCGGCTCGGGCGCGCTCGTCGGTGGTCCAGGTGCTGATGTCCTCACCGTGCAAGAGAATCTGTCCCGCACTGAGGGTGTAGCCCGGGTGACCCATGATCACGTTGGTGAGCGTCGACTTTCCCGCACCGTTCGGGCCCATCAGGGCGTGGACTTCCCCCGAGCGGACTTCGAGGGAAACGCCCCGGAGAATCTCCGTGCCTTCGGCGTGGGCGTGGACGTCGATCAACTGGAGGACTGGATTACTCACGGGGTCAGCCTAACGGGGGGTCTCTCGGGCCCGGCGTGTCGTAGGCTCCAGGCGCATGATCGAGCACCACGTTCTCGAGAGCGGGGACTCTCGCCTCGACCTGCGAGTAGCCCAGGCCGACTCGGGGACCGGGGCCCATCACGTGCTGATCCTCCTGCACGGTCTCCCGCGAGCGGTGGGAATGGGACGGCTCGCGGCCGGGCTCTTGCCCCAGATGGCGGAGAACCTCGCTAACGAATCGGGCTGGCGAGTGGCCTCGGCCACTCTGTCCGGGGTGGGATCGAGCACCGGAAACTTTTCGGCCACCCAGTGGCTCGACGACCTCGGGCACGTGGTCGACGCGGTCGCGCCCGACGAGGGACGTCTAGCGCTCGCGGGGTTCGGTTTCGGGGGAGTACTGGCGCTCCGCCACGGAGTCGTGGACGAACGGGTGAAGTCGATCGCCACTCTGGCCAGCCCGGCCCATCTCGAGCGCTGGGCCGGCTCACCCGAGGAGTTGCGCCAGTCGGTGATTGCGGCCGGCGTCGTGAGCGATCCCGAGACTCTCGGTCCGGCCAACGTGCTCTACGACGGAGTGCTCGGTATCGATCCGCTCGGCGCGATTGCGCGTTACGCCCCGCGTCGTCTCATCATTATTCACGGGACGGACGACTCCGACGTGCCCCCGAGTGAGGCCCGGGACCTACTCGCCGCGGCCGACGGGCGGGCCGAGATTCGACTCATTAACGGAGCGGGTCACCAACTCCGCGCTGATCCTCGTATGGTGGCGACTCTGCTCGGCTGGCTCGACCGCCAACGGTGAGAGTGCGGCCCGCGGTCCGCACCCGTTGCACGCGACCCCGCGGACTAGGGCACAATGGGAGCGTGCAAATCCCCGCCAAAGCCGAGTACGCCATTCGGGCGCTGCTCACACTGGCGGCGAGCGAGACCTCGGTGTCGGCCGAACACTTGGCCCAGCAACAGGATTTACCGGCCAAGTTTCTCGGGGCCATTCTCTCTGATCTGCGCAAGGGGGGTCTCGTGACCTCCCAGCGGGGCCCGGAAGGCGGATTTCGTCTCGCCCGAGACGCGGACACGGTGAGCATCGCCGACGTGTTGCGAGTGGTGTCGGGACCGATGGCCGGTGTGCGGGGTATGCGACCAGAGACTCTCGCCTACGAGGGAGAGGCCGAGCACCTGCGTGACGTCTGGGTCGCGGTGCGCGGTGCGCTACGAGAAGTACTTGAGCACGTGACCCTCGGGGACGTCTTGCGCGGAGAGCTGCCGGGTGCGGTCACCCGATTTACGAGCGACCCCGACGCGTGGGTCACGCGACGTCGGTGAGGCGCCTCTACACCGACGGAGCCTGTCGCGGTAATCCTGGCCCGGGGGGATGGGCGTGGGCCGAGGACGAGAGCCACTTCGCCAGTGGGGCCGATGCTCACACCACGAATCAGCGTATGGAGATGATGGCGGTGATCGAGGCCCTCCGTGATCACCTCGATGAGGACGTCGAGATTGTCTCCGATTCGACCTACGTGGTGAACTGTTTTCACCAGCGTTGGTACGAGGGCTGGCGCCGGCGAGGCTGGCGCAACTCCCAGGGTCAACCGGTCGCCAATCGAGACCTCTGGGAGGACCTCTTTTCGCTCGCCCTGACGAGTTCTCGAAGAGTGGAGTTCCGCTGGGTGAAGGGACATAGCGGGGACGTCATGAACGACCTCGTGGACCGCCTCGCGACCGGGGCAGCCGATCGCCAGAGTGGAGCGAGGGGGTCTGGTCCAAAGTCCTAGACTCGCACGGGGGGCTCAGAACCGGAGCGTCAAAAGGGGAACACCGTGGCACCAGAGGTCCAGAAGTTCGATGTCGTCGTCATTGGCGGAGGTCCCGGTGGTTACGCCGCCGCTCTCTACGGAGCTGCGGGTGGCCTCAACATCGCCTTAGTCGAGCGCGACAAGGTGGGTGGCACCTGCCTACACCGCGGGTGCGTACCCGCGAAGGAGTTCCTCGAGACGGCTCACGTGCGCCGGACCCTCGAGCACGCTAGTGAGTTCGGTATTACCGCCAAGAGCGTGTCGGTCGACTTCTCCGTCAGTCAGGCCCGTAAGAACGAGGTTGTCGACAAGTTGCACAAGGGCCTGAGTGGGCTCATCAAGGGTCGAAAGATCACCCTCTTCGAAGGGACGGCGCGTCTCGACGCCGACCAGACCGTCACCATCCTCGACGGGGCGGACGCCGGAGTCGTCGCTCAGGGCACCCACGTCATTTTGGCCGCCGGTTCGGTGCCGCGGACCCTGCCCGGGTTCGACGTAGACGGAACCACCGTCATGACCTCCGACGAGTTCCTCAATCTCTCCAGTCTTCCGAAGTCCGCCGCGGTTATTGGGGGCGGGGCCATCGGGTGCGAGTTCGCCTCGATGCTCGCCGACATGGGAACGCAGGTCACCATTCTCGAGAGCCTGCCCTCGATTCTCGCCGGGTGCGACACCGAGGTCGCGAGCGTCGTCCAGCGCTCCTTTAAGAAGCGGGGCATCGAGATCTTGACCGGAGTGACCATCATCGGTCACCAGCCCTCGAAGAAGGGCACGACCATCACCCTCGAGGGTCACGACGGAATCACCGTCGACGCCGTCGTCGTCTCGGTGGGCCGACGCCCCCGTACCGAGGGCCTCCTCGGTGAGGGGACCGGAGTGGAGATGAACGAGCGGGGCTTCGTGGTCGCCGACTCCCGTATGCGTACGGCGAACCCCAAGGTCTTCGCCGTGGGTGACGTCGTCGCGGGAACCCCCCAGTTGGCTCACGTGGGCTTCGCCGAAGCCGTGGTCGCCATCAAGACGATCCTCGGAGAGCCCGTCATGCCGGTCGACTACGACCGAGTGCCCTGGGCTATCTACTCCAACCCCGAGGTGGCTTTCGTCGGTCTCACCGAAGCGGCCGCCAAGGAGCGTGGCTACGAGGTGGTCGTGAAGAAGGACCCGTTCGGGGGCAACAGTCGGGCCCAGATCATCGGGGAGACCGACGGGGTCGTCAAGATCATCGCCGAGAAGCGCCCCGACGGGACCGCCGGACAGATTCTCGGGGTCCACATGGCCGGACCGTGGGTCACCGAGCAACTCGGAGCGGGCTACTACGCCGTGAACTGGGAAGCCACCGCCGAAGAAGCGGCCGCTCTCATCCAGCCCCACCCGTCCTTGTCGGAGACCTTCGGCGAGACGTTGCTCGCCCTCGCCGGTCGGGGCATCCACGTTGGCTGAGGTCACACTCCCGTCACTCGGTGAGTCGGTCACCGAAGGAATCATCACCCGTTGGTTCAAGCAACTCGGGGAGTACGTCAACCGAGACGAGCCACTCTTTGAAGTCTCGACCGACAAGGTCGACTCCGAGATGCCCTCCCCGGCGGCCGGGGTGCTGGTCCAGATACTCGCCGCCGAGGGCGACACCGTCGAAACCGGTGCGCGAGTCGCGGTCATCGACGAGAACGCCGAACCGGGGAGCGTGAGCCCCCCGACTGCGCCGACTCCGAGCAGTTCCGCCCCCGCCAACCCGGCGAACGTCGCGTCATCGAGTGCTCCCACCGGTTCACTCTCGGGGGTCGTCGTTTCCCCGGTGGTGCGCCGCATCCTCGCCGACGGGCGGGTGGAGGCCTCCACCATTCTCGGGACCGGTCCCGGTGGACAGATCACTCGACGTGACGCCGAACGGGCCGTGGCCCTCGGGCCGACTGAGGAGAAGGTTGTCTCGCTCAGCAACCAGCGTCGCCGGATGGGTCAGCACATGACCCTCTCCGCCCTCTCTATTCCCCACGGCTTCGTCGCCGTCGAGGTGGACGCTCGGGCTCTCGGAGATCTCGCGCGCGAGGGACGAGAGCGCGACGGTGTGAGTATCTCCGACGAGGCGGTCGTGATACGGGCTCTGGTGGGTGCACTGGAGGAGTTCGAAGAGTTGAACGCCAGTTGGATGAACGAGACCCTCACCGTCCACCGGAGTCTCAACATCGGCGTCGTACGCCACGGTTTTCCGGAGGGTATGGTAATTCCGGTGGTGCACGCCGCCTCGAGTCTCGACGTGGCGTCGACGGAACGTCGACTCCAGGAGTTGGACCGGCTCCGCGACGCTCGCCAACTGGGAGCCGATGACCTCATCGGGGGAACCTTCACTCTGATGAGTTCGCCGAGCCCCCACACCGTGGTGACGGCTCCGATCATCATCGCCCCCCAAGTGGCCGCACTCAGCGTGGGATCGCGTCGGGTTCTCGCGACCCTGGACGACGCCGGAGCCCTCGTGGCTCGAGACGTCGTGACGCTCGGACTTTCCTTCGATCATCGCGTGTGCGATCCACTCGTCGCCGCGCGATTCCTCGAGCGAGTGGGCGAGGGTCTTCGCGTAGCCCCCGGGGAGTGACATGATTGAACGACGCCACCTCGGCCGCGTCTCTTTCGCGGAGGCCGATGATCTCCAGCGTGCTCTCGCGCTGAGTCAGCACGACTACGTCTTGCTCTTTCAGCATCCGCCGACCTACACGAAGGGAGTGCGCGCGAAGGAGGAGCACTTCCTCATCTCCCCCGCCCTCCTCGAGGCGGAGGTCATCCAGACCGACCGGGGGGGAGACATCACCTACCACGGACCGGGACAGGTGGTCGCCTGGCCGGTGGTGAGCGTGCCCGACGACCCGGGAGCCGGACGGGCCCACGTGGGCCGAATGGAAGACGCCGTGATCGCGACGGTACGGGGTCTCGACACCGCCGGAGTCCTGGGCGACGTGGGGCGACTGGAGGGCTATCCGGGGGTCTGGGCCGGTCTCGACTCAGTACCCCACAAGATCGCCGCGGTGGGCGCCCGTACGATGCGACTGGACGACGGTCGTCGTCGGACTCTCCACGGTATTGCTCTCAACGTCAGTGTGGACCTCGGAGCTTTTCGAGCGATCGTGCCCTGCGGGATTCCCGATAAACCGGTGGGATCTCTGCAGTCACTCGGACTGAGCGTCGACGACGAGGTGGTTGAGGACCTCCTCGGGCGTGAACTCGCCCAACGCCTCGGAACCGAGGAGCGAGTCGCCCGCGTCGAGCGCGCCCGCGCCGAGATGACGGACGAGCGACCCCTCATTCGACGACTGCGAAAGGCCGGGGTGGATCTCGAGAACGCGCTGCCCCTGGCGAGTCGCAAGCCCGAGTGGCTCCGTATTGAGGCCCAGATGGGCACCGAGTACCAGAGCCTTCGCACCTTGACCGAAGACCTACGTCTCGTCACCGTGTGCGAGGAGGCGGGCTGTCCGAACATCTTCGAATGTTGGCGAGACGGAACGGCGACCTTCATGGTCAACGGGGAGCGCTGCACGCGTAACTGCGGGTTCTGTCTCATCGATACCCGCAAGCCCCTCGCGCTCGATCCCACCGAACCGGCTCGGGTCGCCGAGGCGGTCGTGCGTCTCGGTCTGCACCACGCCGTCGTCACCTGCGTCGCCCGTGACGACCTCGACGACGGGGGAGCCGGGGCGATCGCCCAGACCGTTCTCGCCATCCGCGAGGCGTCGCCCCACACGGCGGTGGAGGTGCTGATCTCGGACCTCAAAGGTTCTCGCCGCGACCTCGAGGTCATCATCGACGCCCGCCCCGATGTTCTCAACCACAACATCGAGACGGTGGCCCGACTCCAGCACGCCGTTCGGCCCTCCGCCGCCTACCACCGGAGTTTGACGGTGCTCGCCCGGAGCGCGGCCGCCGGTCTCGTCACGAAGTCCGGAATGATGGTGGGACTCGGAGAGACTGAACCGGAGGTTCAAGTGACGTTGAGCGACCTCGCCTCGGTGGGGGTGCAGATCGCCACTATCGGTCAGTACCTGCGCCCGAGTGCGCGCCACGTGCCGGTCGCTCGTTACTGGGAGCCCGCCGAGTTCGATCACCTGGCGGAGTACGGACGTTCCGTGGGACTCTCCCACGTGCAGTCGTCTCCCCTCACGCGTTCGAGTTACCACGCGCGCGAAGCGCTCGACCAGACTCCGGTCGCCCTCTCCGCTCGGCGCTAACGTGCGCGTCCTCGTTCTCGGTGGCACGACGTTCCTCTCGGCGGCCCTGGCCCAGGTAGCCCTCGACAAGGGCCACGAGGTGGTCAGTCTGGCTCGGGGGGAGTCCGGCGGCTTCGCCCTGGGCACTACTCCGGTCGTCGCCGACCGGCGCTGGGGGCCCGTCGTCTACCGGGCCCTCGAGGGGAACTTCGACATGGTCTTCGACGTCGCGACCCACACGGGTTTCGTCGCCGAAGCCCTCGAGGCCCTGGCGGGTCGGGCCGGGCACTGGACCTACGTGTCCTCGTGTTCGGTCTATGACCGTCAGGACGAACCGTGGGCCGACGAGTCGGCTCCGCTCAGTGAGCCCGTGCGAGACGGTGACCCCGACGACCCGGCCCTCTACTCGGGCCTAAAGTCGCGCGCCGAGGAGCTGTGCCGGGAGGCACTGGGTGACCGGCTCCACATCCTGCGACCCGGACTCGTCGTGGGTCCGGGTGATCCGAGTGATCGCTTCGGCTACTGGGCGGCGCGATTCCTGCGGGATCCCGACTCGCCCGTGGTCGTGCCCGACGACGAGGACGCCGTCGTGCAGATCATCGACGACCGGGACCTCGCGTCGTGGGCGCTGCACAGTGCCGAGGCGGCGTTGACTGGTGCTCACAACGTCTCTGGTCCCTCGACCCCGCTCGTGGAGGTCCTAGAGTCGGTGGCCGACGTGTGTGGATTCGACGGAGAGTTCGTGCCCGTTCCCGAACCGGTCCTCCTCCAGCACGGGGTGAGTCACTGGATGGGTGAGGACTCGCTCCCGCTCTGGCTGCCCGGGGGACCCGCCTACGAGGGGTTCGCCCGTCGGGACATCTCTGGTGCGCTCGACGCGGGACTCGACGTGCGTCGCCTCGCCGAGACCGCTCGCGACGTGTTAGACGACGAGGCAGCTCGGGGACTCTGGAGAGAGCGTCGGGCCGGGCTGCGCCCCGAGACGGAGCGACGTGTTTTGAGCGCGCTGTCGTAAGTTTTGACAGGGGTGGTCCCGGGGTCCCGCGTCGGGAGATGACGCCCCCACGACGAATGGTCGAGACGGACCATTGGGCACTGGGGCGAGGGGGCGGACTGCTCTCTCTCCGTGGTCACCTCTCCACGAGAGGGACATCTCTGACGATGGGTACGTCGGATGACCCCCCGAACGGCGCGACCAGTTACGGCGACCCAATCGTTCAGTGTTCTCGAGAGGGCTCGGCACCCCTAGTCAGAGGTGATGAACCAGGGTTTGGGGCGGGTAAGACCCCGCCAAGGTAATCTTTTCGCCACCTCACCCTCGGCGTTCGGTCGATAGACCCCGACTAACCGTGAGCTACGTTCGTGGCCGAAGAGTTCGTAGAAGCCGTCTCGACTGTGGCGGATGAACAGGGGTGCGAATCCTCAGGTTGTGCGGAACTGGATTCGAGGAGAAGGCCGGGATTCGCCCTCTTCGTCGGTGCACTTAGGGGGTACTCGCCGGTGTCGAGGGTCGGGGGCGCGTGTAACAACACGACGGCAGAAGACTGACTTGGTGAACCGACGGATTTCTCGATCGTTGGTTCCGTCTGGAGGTCGTGAAACGTACCGGGGCTGCAGCGCAGCGACGACTCCGTCAGCGGGTTCTGAGAGGGTCCTCAGTTTTCTCGAACTCGCAACCGGAATCCGTCGGTAAATTGACAACCCGTGCAAATGTTTCCGGTCACTAAAGGGGTCGAGGTGGGTTTTTCTTCGGTTCGCCGCAGGGTACGACGCGTGATTCGCCATGGGATGAACCTTCGGTGGATCACTCTCGCTGCCCTCGTTGCGGCGTCGTGCACGGGCCTAGGGATTGCATCTCCCGCCGGAGCGGCGCTCGCGAACGTTCAGTGGAACCCGCTGGCGACGACGGGTGCTCCCCCCGCGGATGGAGGGCTCATGGCCTACGACGCCGCGAGTCACCAGATGATTTTCTTCGGGGGTGGAGCAGTCACGCCGGGAAACAGCTACTCGAATGAGACGTGGCAGTTGACTGGAAGTTCCTGGACTCAGTTATCCCCAGTGAACTCCCCGTCGCCTCGTCAATACTCGTCGATGGCCTACGACCCGGCGACGGGTACCATCGTGCTCTTTGGCGGATCCTCGGGCGGGACGTTGAGCGGCCATACGTGGACGTGGAACGGGAGTACGTGGAGTCAAGTCACGACGAGTACCGGTCCATCGCCGCGTGAAGGGGCGTCCCTCGCCTACGACCCCGCCACGGGTACGATGATTCTTTTTGGCGGTCTCGACAACAGTGGTGGCTACCTTAACGACACCTGGTCGTGGGACGGTTCGAGTTGGTCGCAAATGGCCATTACCTCTCCCACGAGCCCCTCCCCTCGTTTTTTGGCTTCTCTGGCCTACGACCCAGCCACGCAAACGATGGTTCTTTTCGGTGGAAATTCCGCTGGTACGGACGATGGAGATACTTGGGTCCTCAATACGAGTGCGGGATACTGGCTCCAGGTCCCCTCGACCCCTTCACCGCTCCCCCGAAACTCCGCATCTTTCGTATACGACCCGGCCACGGGTACGGACATTCTCTTTGGAGGAAATAACCCGAACCAGGGGTTAGCCGACACCTGGTCGTGGTCGGACGGACAGTGGACTCAGTTATCTCCTACCCAGTATCCCTCGGCTCGATACGGAGCGGCAATGGAGTACAACCCATCGCTCTCGGAGATGGAGCTCTTCGGTGGTATCGCTGCGGGGTCGGGCCTCCCCCTCACCGACACCTTGACGTTGTCGGCGACTCCCAACCCTCCCTCGCAAACTACGCCGAGTGCGACGAATGGTCAGTTGACCGTGAACTTCACCCCCTCGAACCTCTCGGGGTCGGGTACCGTGACGTCCTTTGAGGTATTCGTGTCGACGACATCGGGTGGCGAGAACTACCAGTCGACCCCCGCCGCCACGTGCGGCGCCCCGGCGACTTCCTGCACAGTAAACGGGTTGACGAACGGTCAGACGTACTACGCGACGGTCGAGGCCGTGAACTCCGTGGGGGCGTCGCCGCCCTCTAACCAAGAGTCGGTAACGGTAGGAGTCGCCCCGAGCATCAGCGCGGCCACCATCACCGGGACCCCGAGCGTCGGACAGACCCTGACGGCCCACTCGAGCGGCGTCACGGGCACCCCCACC
>JABEUS010000113.1 GCA_013044285.1 Acidimicrobiaceae bacterium | reverse complement strand
GGTCTAGACTGGGGGTTCGTGCCCACCGGCCGAGGAGGAGCAAGTACGTGAGCCAGATTCCCAGCGCCGAAACCACCGTCGTCACCGACCCTGTGGGCCACGTTCAAGTCGTCTACCTCGGTCCGGTCGCCCCGCACTGGGAGTGTCGAATGGTCTTTGGAGACGAGGAGCAGATTCAGGCTTTCGTCGACCGAATCGACGCCCGACTACGCTTCTTGCCCCCCCACGACCCGCAGTTTCGCCGTAATCGCGAACGGGTGAACCGGGACGCTGAACGAGAGAATCTGCTCGTCGAGTGGAACCTCGGCTACGACGAAGAGGCCTAGGAGACCCGCTGGTCTAGGCCAGCGGTGACGTGGAGACTCGGTTCCACCAGCGTTCGGGGTCGGAGAGTTCGTCGTCGCTCGGCAGTGCGTCAGCACGCAGGAGTGCGCTGAGCGCTTCGTCGCCGTGAGTCGAGAGAATGTGGCGAGCCCAGCGCTCGGCGCGCTCGTGGTGATCACCCTGTAGAGAAGCCCCGAAGAGGGCCGCCGCAGCGTCTTCTCCCCGGGCGTCGCTCAGTCGGCGACGACGCCAGGCCTCTAGAAGCGTGTCGTGGGGCCCCGTGAGGGCCCCGGTAATCTCGTCGGCGACGACGTCGCCCACGGCGAGGAGGGCAGCGAGCGCCGCGTTAAGGGCCCTCGTCGCCGAGGAGTCTTCGGGCGACTGGAGTCCCTCTAAGAGTCGTTCCGGGTGAGCGAGAAGCTCACTCGCGTCAGCCGAGCCGGACATGTCCTGGAGTCGCGAGAGGATGTCGCCCTGGGTGCGGGCGGCCTCGCGCACGGTATCGGCCAAGATAAATCGTAAGGCGTCTCCGACCCCGGGCTGAGAGAGCACGAGGGCACTCACCAACTCCTCGACCAGAGCGAAGGTCATGACCTGGTCGAGATCGAGGGACCACTCCTCGGCGAAACGAGCGATGTTGTTGACGACGAGAGTCGCGGAGTCGGTGCGGGGAAGGGGTAGCGCGGCGAGGGAGAAGGCTCGTTCGGAGTAGTGGCCGGCGACCGACCCCAATTGAAATCCGAGGAAGAGCGGTCCCAGGGTGTGGGCAAACTGGGCCATCATTCCCGCGGACTCCTCAAACCCCTCGACTTCCCCGAGACCGGGGAGGTTTTGGGTCAAGGTCACCATCGGTTCGAGTAGCGGGCGCCACTGGACAAGCGCCGATTGGGTCAACTGAGAACGCGTCGTCGCCTCCAACGTCTCGGTGAGGGGTTGACCCATCCGCTGGGCCAGGTGTCGAGAGACGAGGGGGGCGAGTTGTTCCAGGCGCTGACGCAGTTCGGGGTGGGCGTTCGGGTCACCGTCGTCACCTCGGGCAATCGACATCGCCATCTGGGTGGCGTTAGTGAACCACGCGTCGGAGCCCTGTTGGGAGAGCATCCGCATGAGGTCATCGAACATGGGGCCGAAGGGCATGTCGCTCACCCCCCCAACCTACGCCCCCACGGCACCCTGTGAGTCCGGGCCCTAGCATGGACAGTCGTGGCAACCGACGTGGCGATCGACCTGGGGACCTCCCGAACGCGGCTGGCCACCGATCAGCGCAGCATTCTGATCAATGAACCCACCCTCGTCGCACTGGACACCACGTCGGGTGAGGTCGTCGATATTGGGGATCGCGCTCTGGATCTCGTGGGGCGTCTACCTCGTCACGTCGTGGTGTTTCGACCCCTGGCCCAGGGTACGACCGTTGACTTCGACGTCACCGCACGATTAATCGCCGGACTCTTCGAACGGGCCGGGATTTCGAAACTCTCCCGGGCCCGGGTCATCATGAGTGTGCCGACGGTCGCTACGTCCATTGAACGACGAGCCCTTCGCCAAGCGGCGATTCGAGCCGGGGCGAAAGAAGTCACTCTCATGGAGGCTCCGGTAGCCGCAGCCATTGGACTCGGGATGCCGGTACAGGAGCCGGTGGGCTCGGCCGTCGCGGTTCTCGGAGCGGGCGTGACCGAGGCCGCCCTCATCTCCCTCGGGGGAATCGTCACCTCGGGGGCGCGGCGCCTCGGGGGCGCCGACATCGAACACAACCTCGCGACACTGCTGCGAGTGCGCCACAACGTGGTCGTCTCGCCGGCCGTTCTCGAGGATCTGAAGTTTCACCTGGCCTCGGCGCGTGGTCGGGTCCGGGGAGAACCCATCGTGGTGCGCGCGCGACGAATTTCGGACGGGCAGTTGGTCGACTTTGAAGTCGCGCCCGAGCTCGTGAACGCCGCCGTGACCGAGGTGGTCATCTCGGCGGAACGTTTGGTGCAGGAGTGTCTCGGTGACGCTCCGCCGGACCTCTCCCAGGACGTCTCCACTCAAGGATTGGCGCTCGTGGGAGGACACGCCCACCTCGCCGACTTCGCCGACCTTCTCGAAACTGCGACGGGGGTGAGCGTGAGAATTGCTGATGAGCCCGAGACGGTCGTGGTGCGGGGTCTCGCGATGTGTCTCGAGCAGATGGCGAACCTGCACTCGCTCTTTCGCGAAATCGACCGCTAGTCGAGTTCCTCCACCCCGTGGGGGTCGAGTTGGTCGACGGCGGCGCGCACTTGCCAGTCCCGGTCCTCTCGGGCGACCTCGAGGGCAGCGTCGACGTCGTCTCCCTCGAAGGCGGCGAGAGCGACGACGGCTCGTCGTCGAACCGACGCACGGTCGTTGAGGGCGCCGAGCACCGTGGGCTTGGCCCGCTCGTCACCGATGGCGCCGAGAGCGCCGAGTGCGGCTTCGCGACACCGGGGGTCCTCGTGGTCGCTCGCTATCCGACACATCGCGTCGACGGCGTCGTGGTCCCCGTGCTCGCCGAGCGCGAAACACGCGGCCTCACTCACGAGGGCGTCGGTGTCCTCCAGTCGTTCCCGCAGGGCGGGGAGTAACTCGACGGGAAATCCTTCGCGGGCGGCCCACTCCACCGCGTCGCGCCGTGCTTCGGGCGAGGGATCGTCGAGTGCGTCACGCCATCCGTCACTCCCCAGAGCTCCCTGAGCGCACAGGGCGCGCCGAGCGAGAATACGTTCACGTACGTTGTTGGAGCGGCTGAGGGCGTGCGCGACCTCGAGGTCGGGGCCACCGAGGTGGCGGGCCCGTAGGAGGGCGACGAGGCTCTCGTTCGCTAGCGTGGGGTCATTAGCCACGTGACCATTCCACCACCTCCGTGGCGTTCTCGTCGCGTGGGGATCATTCTGGGCCTCGCCGTTGTCCTCATGGCGCTCGTCGTGGTGCTCGGGCTCCTGCCGACATCGGAGTACGCCATTACGCCCGGTCAGGCCACCCTCGTTCCCCCACTGGTCTCCGTCTCCGGGGCGTCGACGAGCCAGCACCACAGCCGGATCTACCTCGTGGACGTCTACTTGCAGCGTCTCAGTGTTCTGAGTGACCTGGTCGATCACCTGCGCGGGGGTGCGGTCCAGTTCGTTTCGGAGAACCAACTCTTGAGTCCCGGGGTTCCCGCTTCCCAACTCGACGCTCAGGGCTACCTTCAGATGGCCGACTCTCAACAGGCCGCGACGGTATCGGCCCTGCGGGCCCTCGGGTGGCGGCCCCGAGTGAGTGGCGACGGAGCGGTCGTGACGGCGGTCGCGAGTTCGTCACCAGCCGCGACGGCGGGTCTCGGAGTGGGGGATCTGATCCGTTCTCTCAATCACACCCCGGTCTCTTCGGGCTGCGCGCTGGTGCGCGCACTGGCGCACGTCCAACCCGGAGAGAACCTCCAACTCCAGATCCAGCCGGCTAGTTTCTCGGCGACCGGAGTCCTGACTCGGACGGCCGCGCGTTCGGTCAGCCTGCGCGCGACTCGGGCCCCGGCGGGCCTCACCTCCCCGTGCCCGGGGGTCGGCCGACTCTCGGCGTACCTCGGCGTCGGAATCGAAGACGGGGTCCTCGTCCAGAGTCCGGTCCAGGTATCGGTCGACACGGCCAACATCGGCGGACCTTCCGCCGGACTGGCCATGACGTTGGCGATTATCGACCGACTCTCGAAGAACCCGGTCGCCGGATCCATCCCGGTGGCCGCCACGGGCACCATCAGTCTGAACGGTCAAGTGGGTGAGGTGGGCGGCGTGGCCGAGAAGACCGTGGCGGTGCAACGAGCGGGAGCCACCGTCTTTTTCGTTCCCGTCGCCGAGGTCTCCCAAGCGACGGCCGTCGCCGGGGCCTCCTTACGGGTCATCGGGGTCTCTACTCTCACCCAGGTTCTCGGCGAACTACGGCACTTGGGGGCCCCGTCCGTACAACCTCTCGAGAGCCCTCGGTGATACACCGTTTGTAGGTGGAGAGCGACCTAGGCTTGAGAGGATGGACGACCGTCGGATTCTCTCCACCCGTTTCAACCCCAATGATGTGGCGCGTACGTCTTTTTCGACCGTCCGCAAGGGCTTCGACCCCCAAGAAGTGCGGGCCCACCTCGAGATGTTGGCTCGCGAGTTGGCTCAGCTCGAATCTCGGCTACTCGATACCCAGGATCAACTGAACGAGGCACTTCATCGGGCCGCCAACCCGGTCATCGACGAGGCCACTCTCGCGGGCGCGCTCGGGGCCCAGAGTGCGGCCATCCTGCGCTCGGCTCACGACGAGGCGGGGCGGGTGACGGCGGAGGCCCAAGAGCGGACCGCTCATCTGTTTTCCGAGACTCAACAGCGGGCCGCGGCCCACCTCATCGAGGCCCAAGAGCGTGTTAATCGGATGCTCACTGACGCCGAACGGGCCGCGGAACTCACCGACACCGAGGCGCGCCAGGCCGCCGATCGATTAATAGAAACAGCCAAAGTGAACGGCCAGACGCTGGTCGAACGAGGTCGAGAGCAAGGTCGCGCCATCGTCGAGCAGGCCAGCGAAGCGCGCCGAACCATCCTTTCGGATCTGGCCGTCAAGCGCAAGGCTCTGCACCTGCAAATCGATCAGCTTCGCGCCGCCCGGGACTCCCTGGTGACCTCGATGAACGGGCTGCGAGAGAAGGTGGAGCACACTCTCGATTCGCTTATTTCCTCCGACGAGCAGGCGCGCCAAGCCGCGATCGACGCCCTACGCCTACGCGCTCCGGTGAAGGATCTCACCGAGGATGAACTCCTCGCCGGTACGCCACTGCGTCCGGTGGAGACCGCTCCGTCGGGGCACCCGGCCCCCGCGGTCGCGTCGGCACAGTCCGCCCCCGTGACCTCGACGCCGCCGCCCACCCCCGTGACCTCGACGGCGTTACCGAACGGGGAGGCCGACTCCTTCGTCGAAGAGGACCCCTCCGGCACTGACGTCGTGAACGAGATCTTCGCTCGGTTGCGTAAGGCCACGTTGGAAGAGCGCGGGGCTAGCGAAACTGCGCCCAAGCGTCCGATGAACCCGACGCGCCCCGAGACTCCCGCCGGAGAGCTGTTCGCCCGAAGAGATCAGGCTCTGAACGAATCTCTGGTCGTGCTCGTTCGCAAGGTCAAGCGGGCACTTCAAGACGACCAGAACATCACTCTCGATCTGGTGCGGGACTTCAGCGGAGATCCGAGTGGCCGACTCGAGGATGAGATGAGTCAACGGGCTCGTTACTCGGCGGCGGCCCTCGACGCCCTGGTTGACGCCGCGGCCGCGGGAGTGCAGTTCGCCGTGGACGAAGCGGGTGCGGACTCGGTGGAGATAACCGGCGCGGACGTGGATGAGTGCGTGACGGACCTCGCGGTGACCGTTGTCGTGGCGCTGCGCAGGCGAATCGCCGCGGACGGTCACGACCAGGCCAGCGAGCGGGTTAACGCCGCCTACCGGGAGTGGCGGGGGGCTCGAATAGAGCGTTTGGCGACTGACGCGGGGCGGCGCGCCTTTCATCTAGGGGTGGTTTTGGCCTCGCGGGGCCGTGTTCTGCGCTTCCTCAACGCGCCCGACGATCCGCCTTGTGACGCCTGCACCCTGGACGCCGCGACTCAGCGCGACGCGGGTCAGAGCTTCCCCAGTGGGGCGATCTACCCCCCCGTTCACGCCGGGTGTGCGTGCACGGTGATACCGGCTTGAGTATGGGCCTAGGCTGAACAGGTGCGCTCGCCCTCTGACGTCCCCTCCGCGCGGCGGCTAAGCCGTCCCTCGAGACGTTTTTGGATCACTCTGGCGATTGTCGTCGTCATCATCGTCGTCTTTTCGTTCCGCAGTCTGGCCGTCCTCTGGACGGACCAGATGTGGTTCTCCCAGTCCGGATTCGGCGCCGTCTTTACGGGGATTCTGTGGACCAAGGTGGGGCTCACGTTGGTCTTCGGAGCCGTGTTCGCGGTCATCATGTGGGTCAACTTGATCCTGGCCGATCGCTTCGGGGCCCGGGACTTAAGTTTCGAGCCCGACGACGAACTCGTGCGACGATTCCAGAACTCGGTGCGGCCCCGAGCGGCGCTCGTCTACGGCGTGGTGTCGCTCCTGACCGGTGCGGTCGCGGGCCTCAATGCGTCCGGTCAGTGGAACGTGTGGCTCCTCTACCGACACGCACAAACGTTCGGTGTCGTTGATCCCGCTTTTCACAAGGACGTCGGGTTCTACATCTTCACTCTGCCCTTCTACTCCTTCGTCGTGACCTGGGGGTTGGTCGCACTCTTCGTGACGTTGATTCTCACGACCCTCGCGCACTTCTTGAACGGAGGAATTAGGGCTCGCTCCCGCGGGGTCTCGGTCGCGCCGCGCGTCAAGGCACACCTGAGCGTCATCGGCGCCTTTATTGCCCTCTTCAAGGCGGCCGGCTACGTCATCGCTCGCTGGCATCTCGTGACCTCGACCAACGGGTACGTCGAGGGAGCGGGCTACACCGACGTCCACGCTCGCATGCCCGCACTCACGATTCTCGTGGTGCTCTCACTCACCTCGGCCATCATCCTCCTCGCCAACGTGCGGATGAGGGGCTGGTCTCTGCCGGCCGTCGCCGTGGGCCTGTGGGCCTTTGTGGCTCTCGTCATAGGGGTGCTCTACCCAACCTTCTTGCAAACGTTGAAGGTCTCACCGGCCCAGAGCACTTTGGAGACCCCCTACATCGCGCGCAACATCACTGCGACGCGTCAGGCGTGGGGATTGACCAACGTGAACTACCACACGTTCGCCGGCTCCTCCACGGTTCCCTCCACGGTCCTCAAAGCCGACGCCGCGACACTCACGAACATACGTCTCTGGGACCCGGACCCCCAGATCGCCCTCGCGACCACGATTCGCCGTCAGTCCATTCGTTCGTACTACACCTTCACCACGCTCGGAGTCGATCGCTACATGGTGAACGGGGCCCTCACCCCCGTACTCATCGGAGCCCGCGAAATCTCTTCGTCCTCACTCCCCTCGGCTGGGTGGGTGAACACCCACCTGCAGTACACCCACGGCTACGGAGTAGCCCTGCTCGCCGCGAACCAGGTCGACTCGACAACCGGTAATCCGATCTACGACGTGGCGAACCTGCCCCCGATCTCCACCGCGGGACTGCCGACGTTGACCCAGCCCGGAATCTATTTCGGGGTGGGT
>JABEUS010000112.1 GCA_013044285.1 Acidimicrobiaceae bacterium | reverse complement strand
GTGTAGAAGGGGCCCTCGAGCACCGAGTGAGAGGCGCCGGCAATAAAGTGCCCGTTGCCCACAACTCCGCGACCCGCCCCCGGGTCGTCACTCGGGTACGCGCCCCAGGTGGTCGTTCCGAGGGCGATTCCCAACCCGTGAAAGACGTTGACCGCAACCGTGCCGTAGCGAAGATCCGCGACGGCCCGACGAAGCGCCTCATTCATACCCGCCCGACGACGGGTTCGTGGATCAATGAGAACCGTCGTTGCGAGGGTGCCCCAGAGTTCGCTATTGGCGAACTCCACCGCGGCGTTGAGGAACGATGCCGGGTCGGTCTCTTCGACACGCACCTCCACCAGCGCCGGACAGAAGTACTCCTCACGAAAACTCGAGTCCGCGCTCTCTGGCGAGAGACCCCAATCGAGAGCCCACGGGAGAGAGGTGGACGAAGACGACCCGACGACGTGGGCCCGGGGGTGAGTAGCGAGAAACTCGGCCTGGCGCTCCGAGCTGCGGGGGTAAAAAGTCGTTCTCGTCCCGAGCACTTCGAGACGAGCCTCGAGGAGCTCTACGAACTCGTCGCGCTGAGCCCACCCGCGCGCGGTCACGAGGACCCGGGGCGTCAGACAGTTGCACCCGGCGTTGTTCACCAGCATCGTCGCGACGTGGTCGACTTGGTAGGTCATCTCTCGGCGGCGCCAGTCGCCCGGCACGATGATGACCGGCGTCACGGAGCCGAGCTCACTCGTGAACTCGACGCCCTCTCTCACACGGGACGCAATGGCGGCGGCGCTGGCGGCGGCACCAGTGACGTGGACCGCCGTGACACTTGGGTGCGCGAGCAGGTGCTGGCCGACCTCGACTCCCCCGCGCACGAAGACCACCGCCCCCACGTCGATGAGGGCCCGCAGGGCTCGTTCCCAGTACTCGACCAAGTACTCGTTCACCGGATTGGCCTTCACCAGCACTACGCGACCCTCGACCACGAGGTGGTGCAACGCGTCTCGCGGGGTGAGAGAGGCGACGTTCCCGGCCCCGAGAACGACCGCCACCCCGCCCCGTTGACTCAGGGTCGCGGGCCGGTCGCTCCAGACGTCGGCGCGCACTCCGGTAAAGAGAAGACGTTCGACCCACGTGGACGGAAGAACTCGGACCCGGCCTTCGCCCGAGTCGGGGTGGGGGTGACGCAAGGAGTCCTCGTAGACCTCGACGAGACGGGCGAACATGACGATTCCCGCGAGGAGTTCTTCGGCGCCGGCACTCGAGTCCGGGTCAATTCCCTTCTGCGCGCAGGAGGCCCGGTGCCAGTCGGGCGCGACCCGCCAGGTATCGAGTCGTACCTGAGCCAAGAGATCGGCGCGTTCCCTCGTCGAGAGCGATTGCCACCGGGGCTCGCCGGCGGCGAGTGAATCGACAACAGCGTCGAGAGAGGAGGAGTCGGTGTCGAGCGGGTCCATTGCTATGGGAGACTAACGGGGTGAGTATCGAGTCAGCCGAGCAGACCGCTCCGCCCCCGGGCTGGTACCCCGATCCCTCCGGCGAACCCCAGTGGCGGGCCTGGAATGGACGGGCCTGGACGACGTTGACCCAGCCCTACGAGGTGTCCTCCCCCATCGGACCCGGGGAGATCGTCACCCTCGGGGTGCTGCGTCGGCTGCGCTGGAGCGGGTTACCGGCGCTCTACGTGGGCCTCGCCCTCCTGATCGGGGCCTACGACTATCGACCCTCGTCGATTCCGGGGGTGAACGCGCTGTCGGGAACGCTCTGGACCGTCGAGGTCTCCCTCGGCATTGGTCTCATCTTGGGAGCAACCGCGGTGAACGCGGTCGCCCTCCGACTCCTCGAGGGTCGAAGTCGGTGGAGTCAGTGGGTCCCCTTCTTCGCCGGGTGGCGTCTCACTCGAACTCTCTCCTTTCGACTCGGGGCAGAACAGAGCCTCGGGCGCTGGCAGATCGCCGTCTCTCTCATCTCGGTCTTCATCGCCCTGGCGACACTGAACCCCTGGATCAGCGGATTTCTCCTGCTCTACCCCTACTCCGTTCAGGACTTCTGGGTCGCCCGTGCTCTTCGGGAGATGTACTCGTGACCTACGGCCCCCTGAATACCCTCATCGGAACCTGGCAGTCGGCCGAGACGGGCCTCGACGTCTCCTTCCACTCCGACCAGGGCAAGATCGGCGAGAGTCGTTACCGCGAACGGGTCGTGTACTCACCCCGGGGTCTCAGTCGTCGGGGTCCCCAGGAGGTCTGGACCCTCGACTACACCCTCTCCACCTGGCTCCTCGGACACGAGGAGCCCTTTCACGTCGAGGTGGGCTACTGGATGTGGGAGCCGGCGACGGACCAACTCCTGCGCTGCTTTCTCGTCCCCCACGCGACCGCCCTCGTGGCCCGCGGGCGCGCCGAGGGCTCTCTCATTCGTCTCGAAGCCGAGCGACTCTCCGAGCCTCCGGGTATCCTCAGCGCCCCCGGCGACGGCGCGCGGATCAGTCGATTCGACGCGACGGTAACTCTCGCCGAGGACGAGTACTCCTACCAGCAGACCACCGTCGTGGAGTATCCGGGGCGGACCACTTCGGTACTGCACACCGATCGCAACACGCTGCACCGAACGAGTTGAACTCTTCTCTCTAAT
>JABEUS010000111.1 GCA_013044285.1 Acidimicrobiaceae bacterium | reverse complement strand
GATCCCCACCTGCGCGCGACAGTGGAGACTGAGGGCGGACAACGCGTCAGTGCCCTCGATTACCAAGAGGCGCTCTTCACACTGGTCGACTCCCACGTACGCGCACACGGAGCTCCCGAGGTGGCTGACGACGACGAGGTGAGAGAACTCCTAGCGGAGTGGTCGGCCCTGCTCGAGGGTGTGCGCAGTAATCCCGACGACGTCGCCGACCGAGTGGACTGGATCGCCAAGTGGCGCGTCATTCAGGGCTACCAGGAACGCTACGGGCTCCCAGAGACCGACGCGCGCCTGCGCGCGATCGACCTGCAGTACCACGACCTACGCCCGGAGAAGTCCCTCGCGGCCCGGGTCGGGCTCGCACCCCTCTGGGCGCCCGCCGATATCCAACGCGCCGTCTTTGAGGCGCCCCGCAGTACCCGGGCCTACTTTCGCGGGGAGTGCGTTCGTCGATTCCCCGAGGAATTGGTCTCGGCCAACTGGGACTCCCTGGTCTTCGACGTGGGGTCGGGCCCCCTGAGGAGAGTCCCGATGATGGACCCGGTGCGGGGCACCGAGGCCCTCACCGGCGCACTCTTTGCGAATGAACCGACCGCCGCGTCGCTACTGGAGTCTCTGAACGGGTAGAACTAGTACGTGGCTGAACAAGAGCGAATCCAGAAGCAGCGCACCGAGCGCTCCGAGACTCCCGCACGTACCGAGGACGTAGCCGTCGACACCCAGAAGGGTGAGCAGTTGAAGGCCGAACTCGACGACTTGTTGGACGAGATTGACGAGGTCCTCGAGCAAAACGCCGAGGAGTTCGTGCGTAACTACGTGCAAAAGGGTGGCCAGTAATGGGTCTGCCGCTCTTTGACGCCGTGAGTGACCCTGGTCCGTCCTTTGTCGCCTACGCCGAGTCGGCGCGTCTCACCCCATTACCGGTGACCGCACCCGACGCCGTCCACGCCACTACCGTCGTGGCCCTTAAGTGTGAGTCCGGGGTGGTGATGGTGGGTGACCGCCAGGCCACCAGTTCCTACATCGCGAGCCGCGACGTACGAAAGATTGAGGCCGCCGATCGATTTACCGCGGTCTCGATCTCGGGTTCGGCCGCGCGGGGGATGGAGTTCATTCGCCTCGCCCAACTCTCCTTCGAGCACTACGAGAAGATGAGTGACGCCTCTCTCTCGCTCGAAGGAAAGGCCAACTACCTCTCCCCGCTCATTCAGCGCAATAATCTCACGACCCCTCTCGTCGTGCTACCCCTGCTCGCCGGCTGGGACAGCGCCCACCGAGTCGGTCGGGTCTTTGAGTACGACGGGGCCGGCGGATGCTACGAACGCCAGGACTTCGCGGTGATTGGTTCGGGAACCCCCTTCGCCGAAGGGGCCCTGCGCCTCGGGTTTCGTCCCCAGATGAGCCTCGACGAAGCGGTCGAGTTAGGGGCCCTCGCCATCTACGAAGCGGGAGATAACGACCCGAGTACGGGGGGACCCGACTTCGTGCGGGGAATTTATCCGATGATCGTCACCGTGACCGAGGATGGCTACCGGGAGTTCGAGACGCCAGCCTGCGCCGACGTCTTTCAACGAATTCACGACCGTCGTCGCGAGAGTGGGGGAGTGGCCGGGGGGACACTGCGATGAGCAATATGTTCTACGTCGCCCCTGAACAACTCATCAAAGATCGGGCTGAGTTCGCCCAAAAGGGCATCGCCCGGGGACGTTCCATTATTGGGGCGATCTTTGACACCGGGGTCGTCATGGTCGCCGAGAATCCCTCAGCGTCGCTGCACAAGATCTCGGAGATCTACGACCGCATCGCCTTCGCCGGAGTCGGCAAGTACAACGAGTTCGACCGACTCCGCGAAGCCGGAATTCGTTGGGCCGACGGAACGGGTTACACCTACTCCCGTGACGACGTCGATGCTCGGGCCCTCACCAACTACTACGCGCAGTATCTCGGAGATATGTTCACCGAGGGACAAAAGCCCCTCGAGGTCGAGATTCTCGTCGCCCAACTCGCTTCACCCATTCGCACGACCAAGCTGTACCGCATCGCCTACGACGGCACGATCGCGGACGAGCCCCGGTACGCCGTTCTCGGGGGAGACGCCGAGACGATTCGGAAACGCTTCGGTGAGATCACGCCCACCGAGCCGGTCTCTCTCGCAGAGACCGTACGACACGCGGTCAACGCCCTGGCGGGCCCGGAGCGCACCATTCGTCACGACGAACTCGAGATCGGTGTTCTCGAGGACCGATCCACTCGGCGCACCTTTCGACGTCTAAACGACGCCGAGGTCGCCGCGTTGTTGGAGTAGCGAGTGCTGCGGCGTATCTTCGGCATCGAGACCGAGTACGGGGTCACCTTCTCGTTCAAGGGTCAGCGTCGCTTGAGTCCCGACGAGGTGTCGCGTTTCCTCTTTCGTCGAGTCGTCGCCTGGGGTCGTAGTTCCAACGTCTTTTTAGAGAACGGGTCCCGCCTCTACCTCGACGTGGGATCTCACCCGGAGTACGCGACCGCCGAGTGCGACACTCTGCGCGACGTGGTCGCCCAGGACAAGGCCGGTGAGGCGACCCTTCGCGAGTTGGTGAGTCACGCCCAAGAACAACTAGACGCCGAGGGAATCCGGGGAGATATCTATCTCTTCAAAAACAACACGGACTCGGCCAACAACTCCTACGGCTGTCACGAGAACTACTGCATCGAGCGGATCGACGACCTCAAGCGCCTCGAGAACGTCTTCATCCCCTTCCTCATCTCCCGGCAAATCCTCGCCGGCGCGGGCAAGATAGTCAGCTCGCCCAAGGGTCCTCTCTACTCGATGAGCCAGCGCGCCGAGCACATGTGGGAGTCCATCTCTTCGGCCACGACGCGCACTCGACCCATCATCAACACTCGCGACGAACCTCACGCCGACCCCGAAAAGTATCGACGTCTCCACGTCATCGTCGGGGACTCCAACATGAGTGAGTTCGCAACCTACTTAAAGGTGGGAACGGCCGCCGTGGTTCTCGCCATGATCGAGGATCGTACGACCGTCCTGCGGGACTACCAGATGGTCTCTCCGATCAACGCCCTCAGAGATATCTCCACCGATCTGTGGAGCAAAGAGCCGGTGCGTCTGCTCAACGGACGAGACATGACCGCACTCGAAATCCAAGAGGATCTCTGTGAACGCGCCGAACAGTTCGTCGCGACCAGGGACGTCCCCGCCGACCAGTCCCGGGCGGTCTACCTGTGGCGCGAGTGTCTCGAGGCGTACCGCAGCGATCCCATGTCGCTCGCCGACCGAGTCGACTGGATCGCCAAGCTCCAACTGATCGAACGTGAGCAGGAACGTCACCAAGTCGCCCTCGACGATCCGCGCATTGCGTTGATCGACCTTCTGTACCACGACACCAACGTGGACCGGGGCCTCTACTACCGACGTCAAGCCCGCAATCACATGCGACGCGAGGTCACCAACGAGGAGATTATGGAAGCCTCGACCACCGCACCTCGAAGTACGCGAGCCCACATGCGTGGTCAGTTCATCCGAGAGGCCAAGCGGTGGCGCCGTGACTACACGGTCGACTGGGTTCACCTCAAACTGAACGACGAGATGCAGCGCACGGTGCTTCTTAAAGATCCCTTTAAATCTACCGACGAACGCTTCTCACGGCTCCTTCACTCGCTCGAACGTACCGCGGAGTCCGACTAGCCTGGACGGGTGACTGACGCCCCCTCGACGGAGACCAGCCCTTCTTCGTCGGGAGTTCCGAGGAAGGGAACCCTCAAGATTGTCGTGGAGTGGGTGGCGGTCCTTCTCGTCGCCGCGGTCGCCTCGATTACCCTGCGAACCTTCGTCTTTGAGACGTTCTACATTCCGTCTGGATCAATGGAGCCGACGCTGCAGGTCGGAGACCGCATCGTGGTCGACAAGCTCTCCGTCGACTTCGGCACCATTCACCGGGGTGACGTCATCGTCTTTAAGTCTCCTCCGACGGAGGACTGCGGGGGACCCCCGGTCGCCGATTTGGTGAAGCGAGTGATCGGCCTGCCGGGAGATCACCTGACCTCAGTCGGCAATACGATCTACGTGAACGGCAAGCCTCTTCACGAAAACTGGCCCCATATCGAACCGCTCGGAACTCCAATTGGTCACGTCACCGTGCCCGCCGGCCACTACTTCATGATGGGTGACAATCACCCGAACTCCTGTGACTCGCGTATGTGGGGAACGATCACGCGCTCCGAGATCATCGGAAAGGTATTTGTACGGATTTGGCCCATAGGCCGGGCCGGCTTCCTCTAACTAAAACCACCCGCTCCGCTACGACTCTCGCCCAGCTCTGGGGAGACGGCAACCCGCCCCACTTCAACAAAACCGCGAAGCCGTACACTAGAACCATGTTCAGCCTCAGCCCCGTGAAGCTGATGGTTATTGTCGCAGTCGTCGTCATTTTGCTCGGACCGGACAAGCTTCCCGACGTGGCGCGCACCCTGAGCCAGTGGTGGCAAAAGGCGCGCCAGTACCAACAACGGGT